>JASMTO010000054.1:0-18695 GCA_041694215.1 bacterium | reverse complement strand
TGCCAAGGCCCCCTTCCTGGGCTATGGAAATGGCCAACCTTCCTTCCGTAACAGTATCCATAGCAGCACTCACAAGAGGAATTGCCAAATTGATGTTAGCAGTCAACCTAGTACGTAAATCAACATCTTTTGGTAAAATATCGCTCTTCTCAGGAACCAGCAACACATCATCAAAGGTTAATGCTTCTTTTAATATTTTTTGGTGAAACATTTGTCACTCCTTTTTTCTTCAATGTTCAAAACGTGAGACGCACTATCACCTATAACCCAAGCACACTCAACCTTCTCAACCTCAACCTCAACCTTTACAGTCCCCAGTCTCTGCTATAACGGAAATCAATGCCCACAGTCCTGTCACTGACTTTAGCAATAACCGGCAGACAGCGCTTAAACTGATTTGCTTTTACTCTTCTGCTGACTTCATCTATAAATTTTTCATCAAAGCCCATACGTATCAGCTCTTTTGTATTTTTTCTTTTATCAATCATTTCAAACAGCAGTTTATCCACTTCCACGTAAGAAAAACCCAGCTCTCCTTCATCCGTTTGGTCCTGCCACAGATCTGCTGTTGGGTGTTTTTCAATCACTTCTTTTGGAATGCCCATATACTCAGCCAAACCCCAAACCTGGGTTTTATACAGATCTCCCACCGGATTCAAAGCTGAGGCCATATCGCCATACCAGGTGCCGTATCCCAAAAGGAGCTCTGTTTTATTGCTTGTCCCCAGAACAAGAGCCCCATGTGCCGCTGAAACATCAAAAAGTGTAACCATCCTCATTCTTGCACAAACATTTCCAAATCTCACATTGCCGATATAATGGTCGAAAACATTAAGATAAGCATCTGCATATGGTGAAATATCTATTATTTCGCAGCTTATTCCCAGGAATCTAGCAACACGTTTGGCATCCTCAAGGCTTTTTGAACTGCTGGTTTTATAAGGCAGGCAATATGCAAAAACATGTTTCCCCCCCAACGCTTCCACCGCCAACCCAGCCGCAAGTGCCGAATCAATTCCGCCGCTTAGACCCACCACAAGATTACAAAGGCCTGTTTTCTCAGTCTCCTCTTTCAAAAAGTTAACAAGTACATCTTTTAATGTCCGGTAATTTACATCCATAATCCGCTCATTTTATGTCATGATGGTCTTATACAAAATTTTTGATTTATCCTTTAATACCAACGGATTTTTTATCCTTTCCTCTCTAATATCAGCCTTGTTTAAGGTAGAAATACATTTATCTTCCTGTAAAAAAGGCAGAGAGCATTCGATACCACCACCTGCTTTATAAACCTTTGAGCCACCCCAAAATGTCACACCCGCTTCTACTCCTACTCTGTTAGCAAAAATAACAGTGCATGTCATGTTTGTGGAAATATACCCACATGTATAATTCCAAACTTTCTCAGCATAAAAACCGCTTTCACCTATCCCCCTTAGAGGACTTCCAGCAGGAATAAAAACCATATCAACATTATTTTCAGCTATATGGATAAGGGCGTCTGCATGAAGTGCGTCTTCACAAATCAGGATGGAACCCCTGAAAAATTTTGTATCAAAAAAGGAAAATGAACTACCCTCTGAAAAATATCGTTTTTCGTCAAAAAGTCCGTACGTAGGGAGAAAAACCTTTTTGTGAATATTAAGAATCTTACCCTGTTCAACATACGCAGCCGCATTATAAAAGCATCCGGGCTGCTCTTCATAGACAAAACCGAAAACAATTGAGATATCCCTAGAATACTCTTTTATACGGCGGATAATTTCTGAGCCAGGATCAAGTGCCACATCGCTAACTGCATCCCTCAGGTCATAGCCTGCCATTGAAAGTTCAGGAAAAACCACGAGATTACAGTCTGCTGATACAGCTTCCTCGATTATCTGATAATGTTTTTCCGCATTCTTCTCAACATCTGCAAGATAAGGCTTAAACTGGCTGACCATAAGTTTCAGCATATCATTCTTTCCTCTTATACGTACCGCTTTTACCGCCTCTTTTTTCGATTAATCTAATATCAGAAATTACCATATCTTTGTCAACAGCTTTGCACATATCATAGATGGTCAATGCAGCCACGCTGACGCCGGTCAAAGCCTCCATTTCAACACCAGTTCGCCCTGCAAGCTTTGCTTCCACATCGATTCGGATTCTTGATTTGTCAACTTCCGGGATAAATTCCACATCAACAGCGGTTATATTCAATGGATGGCACATGGGTATCAGATCTCCGGTCTTTTTTACAGCCATAACTGCGGCAACTCTGGCCACTTCAAAAACCGCTCCCTTTTCCATATTTCCCGATATAATACGATCCAGTGTGGAGCTTTTCATATAGATGTAGCCGGAAGCCAAGGCTCTCCTCTCTGTGATACTTTTGGATGTTACATCCACCATTTTACTTTTGCCGGATTCATCAATATGGCTAAAAGACATAGTTCACTCCTTGTCATTTACAGGATAAGTGTTGAATAATCTTGCAATATCCCTGCTGCTTGTCACATAGTTCCAGATTTTTCCACGTGCATCTTTTATCTTATTAAAATTTAGTTTATTTTTGTCAAAAGTAAACGTTACATATCTTTGAACATCCTCATTATCCCAACTTGAAAAAACATCCACCCGAAATGTCTCATAGGGTGAATTAATGAGTTTAAAAAAAAGTACTTCCAAAAAATATTTTAATTGGTTACTGAAAGGATTTACATTATTTGTTGGCAAAGCGGCCCCAGATTTCCGGTGTATAGTGTAAATGATTTCCAGATCCACCGCAGTGTCTTTTATTTCCATTCTTTTATATTCAAATCCCGGCACTATCCCTTCCTTTTCAAAATAGCCGGATTCTTTCATATTAAAGTTAAATCTATCTATAAAACTTCTTACATCCAAAGATAGTTTTTTATCAAAATATTCTCCACGCTTTGTCTCTTTGCCAAGTGTTACATTGAAAGCGATATCTTTTTTCATTGCATACCCAGTACGAACGTTGTTAACCTTCACTTTGTACCAATCTTTCAGTTCATCCACCAAAATAATCTTGGAACCTTTATAAAAGGTATAGATGCGTTTAGATTCCGGATCAGGCTTTTCCCTTACATATACAACATTAGCGGTAATTACACCGACAGACTCCAGAAAATCATTACTAGATTGTGGCTCGGCGCTTGCTACATTTACCAAAATAAGCAAAAAAATACAGCCTAAAAAAATTTTTTTAAACATTGAACCTAAAATATATGATATCTCCGTCTTTGACAATATACTCTTTGCCCTCAAGCCTCATCTTACCTGCTTCTTTAATTTTCTGAAGTGATTTATACTCTTTAAATATATCAAAACTACAAACTTCTGCTCTTATAAATCCTCTGCTAATATCAGAATGTATTTTACCTGCAGCTTCCACTGCCTTTGTATTATTTTTTATTGTCCAGGCTTTCACTTCTTTTTCCCCTGCAGTAAAGAAGGTAATCAAATCAAGAAGTTCATAGCCAGCTGTAATAAGCTTCTCCAAACCAGATTTTTCAATGCCCATTTCATTAAGAAACTCGTTTTTTTCTTCCTCATCCAATTCAGCTATTTCTGATTCCAGCTTACATGAGATTTTAATACAGGCGGCGTTCTGTTTATCTGCCACTTCTTTTAATTGATTTACATATTCATTGTTTTTTACAAGCCCATCCTCATCTACATTTGCCACATACAGCACCGGCTTTACAGTGAGAAGATTAAATTCCTTAATATATTTTAAATCATCACCACCCACAATATTTCTCAGCTGAACCCCTTCAGCAGCCCTTTCATATATTTTTTCCAAAACTTCCGCCTTTATCTTCAGTTCTTTGTCCCCGCTTTTAGCAGACTTCTTTATCTTCGTAAGAGCTTTTTCCAAAACATCGAGATCAGCCAACAAAAGCTCCGTATTTATTATTTCCACATCACTCACAGGATCCACTTGACCGTTTACATGACTTATATCTGCCTCATCAAAACACCTGACTATATGAACAATTGCATCCACCTCCCTGATATTGCTCAAGAATTTGTTGCCCAGCCCCTCTCCTTTGCTGGCATCTTTTACCAAACCTGCAATATCCACAAATTCAATGGTGGTGGCAACAGTGCTTTTTGGTTTAATGCAATTGCTTATGAAATCAAGTCTTTCATCCGGTACTTCCACAATACCGACATTGGGATCTATTGTGCAAAATGGATAATTGGCACTTTCTGCTCCAGCTTTAGTTAACGCATTGAATAATGTTGATTTACCTACATTAGGCAAACCTACTATACCGCAATTGAATCCCATAAAATTACCTTTCCTTAATTTTTAGTCAAAAAGAGGGCAGCCTCTCAGCTACCCTCTTTGTTTTATAATAACGGGGCAATTATAAGTGAAACAATACTCATAAGCTTAATAAGTATATTCATAGCAGGACCGCAAGTATCCTTGAAGGGATCACCAACGGTATCACCAGTAACGGCAGCTTTATGGGCTTCACCACCTTTTTCTTCACCAGCCAAGGAACCGCTCTCTATATATTTTTTGGCATTATCCCATGCGCCACCTGCATTAGCCATAAGTAAAGCCAGAAGAACACCGGCCAATGTGGCTCCTGCAAGCGTACCGCCAAGAGCTTCTTTGCCCACTCCAAATCCGATAATAAGAGGAGTAACAATAGCAACTAATCCGGGCAACACCATTTCCTTAAGTGCAGCTGTTGTGGAAATATCAACACATGTTTTAGGATCAGGCTTAACGCCTTCTTTTCCCTCCAAAAGGCCTGGAATCTCCTTAAACTGTCTTCTGATTTCCTCCACCATCTGCCCTGCAGCTTTTCCAACAGAAGTCATTGTAAGAGAAGCTACAAAAAAGGGAATAAAACCACCCACAAAAAGGCCTATTACAACCTTCGGCTGAATTAGGTTTATTTCTGTCAATCCTGCACTGCTACTGTATGCTGCAAAGAGAGCCAAGGCTGTTAAAGCAGCTGATCCGATAGCAAAACCCTTTCCAACTGCAGCGGTTGTATTACCGATGGAATCAAGGTTGTCCGTAATATCTCTAACATCTTTACCAAGCCCTGCCATTTCGGAAATACCACCCGCATTATCAGCCACCGGTCCGTAAGCATCTACAGTCATTGTAACACCAACAGTAGCAAGCATACCGACAGCTGCAATCCCTATACCGTAAAGCCCCGCCTGCGCATTGGCCACAAATATTGCAAGACATATCATAGCAAGGGGGAGAACAACACTTTCAAGACCTACAGCAAAGCCCTGGATAATATTGGTAGCATGCCCAGTCTTTGATGCTTCAGCAATTCTTCTAACCGGTTTAGACGATGTATAATACTCAGTGATAAGACCAATAACAATACCTGCAACAGTTCCAAAAAGTACCGCCCAAAATACACCAACATTAATCTGAAATGCTGTAATAGCAAAAAAAGCTCCAATCAAAAATACTGCGGCACCTATAAAAGTGGAGTACCTGAGTGCAGACGCCGGTGCTGAGCCACTTAACGCTTTCATGGAAAAAACACCTATAAGCGAGGCAATAAGCCCAATAATAGCAAAAAGTACAGGTAAAAACATTAAATTCATAGTTAGCTCAGCTCCGCCAAGCTTTGCAAGAAGTGCCGGACTAGCCGTCGCTGCGATTGCTATCGTTGCAATCATCGACCCTACATAAGACTCAAATATATCAGCACCCATTCCGGCGATATCACCAACATTGTCCCCCACATTATCTGCAATAACCCCAGGATTCCTTGGATCATCTTCAGGGATATCGGCTTCCACTTTACCAACAAGATCGGCACCAACATCAGCAGCTTTGGTATAAATACCACCACCAATCCTTGCAAACAAAGCAATTGACGATGCCCCCATAGCAAACCCATTGATATTCTGAGCTGTCTGAGGATCTCCATAAATAAGGAAGAAAATTCCCACACCAAGAAGACCCAAACTTGCTACAGCCAGTCCCATAACTGCACCACCGTTATAGGAAATAAAAAGTGCAGATGCCATACCTTGTGACCTGGCAGCTTCGCTTGTCCTCACATTAGCTTTTGTGGCAGCTTTCATGCCGATAAAACCGGCCAAAGCAGAACAGAAAGCCCCGGATAAAAATGCTATACCGGTACTAAAACCCAGGCCATCAGCAAACAGCATAAGAACAAAAACAATAATCACAAAAATTCCCAGAATTTTGTACTCTCTTGACAGGAAAGTCATTGCACCTTCATGAATCATATCTGCAATTTCTTTCATTAAATCAGTACCTTCAGACTGTTTCTTAATATAGTTATAAATAACTATAGAAACAATTAAACCCACAACCCCTAAAACAGGAGCTAAAACCGTCAAAACTGAAGCCATTGTTAATCCTCCTTTTTTATTGTTTTGTTATTAAACCTGGTCATCGCAGGGATAAGCCCCTCCTCTATAAAACACAGCGTGGCATTTTTACACAAATTTATAAATTCATCAAGATGTTTACTCTCTTCCGGTGAAAATTTTCCGAGCACATAATCCGGAATACTAAACCCCGGATTTATAGGCCTTCCTATACCCATTTTCACACGGGGAAATTCATCACTGTTTAAGCAGCTGATAACTGAAGAAAGCCCTTTATGTCCAGCAGAAGACCCTTTGCGTTTGATTTTGAGCTTACCAAAAGGCAAATCAACATCATCATAAATTACCAGAATATTTTTTAAATCAATATCATAATAGGCAGCAAGAGCTGCCACCGCTTTTCCACTCAAATTCATAAAAGTCTGGGGTTTTTGTATATAAATTTTTTTTCCGCCGGTTACAATATCTCCGAAATCTGAATAAAAACCACCTGTAATACTGATATTCAAATGTTGTATAATAGCATCGGCAACCATAAAGCCAATATTATGCCTGGTATTTCTATAGCGTTCACCAGGATTTCCAAGGCCAGCTATAAGAAATTTTTCCATTTACTGTTCAGTTTTAAACCTAAAAAGAGAGCTGATACTTTCCTTGTTGAAAATCCGCAGTATCGACTCTGCAAACAACTCACCGGTCTTGAGTACCTTAAACTTTGAAATAGTACTTTTCTCTTTGGACAACTCAATAGTATCACATAAAAGCACCTCTTCTAACGGGCTTGAAAGAATACGTTCCACTGCAGGCCCGCTCAATACACCATGGGTGGCGGCTGCTCTGACAGATTTAGCTCCATGTTCCATAACTGTTGAGGCAGCCTGTGAAAGTGTGCCGGCTGTATCTATCATATCATCAATAATTATGATGTGTTTGTCTTTGACATCGCCAATAACATGCATAGCCTTGGCCACATTTGGGCCTGTTCTGCGTTTGTCAATTATAGCCAGAGAACATTCCAAGGTTTTGGCATAAATCCTTGCCCGGGGTACTCCGCCGGCATCAGGAGAAACAACCACATAATCATCGCCAAACATCTTTTTGTTGACAAAGTACTCTGAGAGTATAGGTGTTGCGTAAAGATTATCCACCGGAATATCAAAAAAACCCTGTATCTGACCGGCATGCAAATCCATAGTAACAAGCCTGTCGATACCTGACGTTGTAAGTAAATCAGCCACAAGCTTTGCAGTAATCGGCACCCTTGGCTCCACTGTCCTGTCCTGCCTTGCATAGCCGAAATAGGGAATAACTGCCGTAATACTGTTAGCAGAAGCTCTTTTTAAAGCATCCACCATTATCATAAGCTCCATTAAATGGGACTCGGCCGGATGATTTGTTGACTGAATCACAAACACATCCCGCCCTCTCACACTTTCATTTATTTTAACAAAAATTTCACCATCCCCGAATTTTGTAACCGTTGCATCCCCAAGCCTCATCCCCAGTTTTTTTACAACATCCTGGGCCAAGCTTTTGTTGGAATTACCAGAAAAAACCAAAAAATCCATAAACTCACTCCTAAAAATTTATATTAACAACCTTTTTTACAAAACAATCATTAAAATTAGCCGTAAAATATTCAAAGGCGCTTTCCACTGCCCTTGCCGAAGAGAACACGCCATAAACCGTTGACCCACTTCCGGACAAAAGAGAAACATCCGCTCCTTTATCCACAAGCTTGCCTTTGATAATTCTAATTATATCATATTTTGGTAATACAACACTTTCAAGGTTATTGTACGATTTTTTTAAAATGTCAATATACGTATAATGCGTTTGTATATTACTGAGGGCTTCTTCAGGTGTCAACGTTAAATTTCCACTGTTATAGACTTCGCCAGTGGATATGAATATGGGTGGTTTCACCAAAAGCAGATAAAAAAAAGTATCAACAATCACCGGCTTTATTATCTCCCCTCTGCCCCGCATAACTGCCGGTTGACTGTAAAGAAAGAAAACGGTGTCAGAGCCTACGGATGCCATAATACTTTTTTTATCTGAAAAATCCATTTCTAGATTATACAAAACATCCATTGCATTCAAAAATGCTGCAGCATTACTGCTCGCACCACCTAAACCGGCTCCTGATGGAATATTTTTGTAAAGATTGACGTTTACGCCACTAACTTCTGGGTATTTAGACTTCAAGATATCAAACGTCTTGGTAATAATATTTTCCGAATCTGTCGGAATACTTATATCATTACATTTTATGGTTAGTTTGTCAGACTTTTCCAGATAAATAGTATCATATAGACTGATTTTTGTCACTAGCGATGATATTTCGTGGTAATGATCGCGCCTTTTTCCTACTACTCTAAGATTCAAATTAACTTTTGCATATGATCTCACAAACATTCAAAGATTCTCAGTCATTATTTAAACTATTTCCTGGAAAATTAGTTATTGCCAAAATCAGGGTTGTTTAATTTGATATCAAACATTTGCCCCGCATCTGTATATTCAATTTCCTTTAGGGTATCTGAATCATAATAGTAGTTAATAACAATATCCTTTTTTCTTATCCGTTCAATTTTAAAACTTTTATTAACAAATATAGACTTATCACCTTTTTCAAAAAAATAATATCCATCTACTGCCTGCATAAAGAAACTGTCATCAGGCAAAATAGCCGGGATATTCAAGAGCTTTACCAACTGTCTTATTTGCTCTTCATTAAAAAAACTGCTATATTCTTCACTAATATCCTTGTCATCCTTTATGACATTGAAATTCGAACCATCGTATGTTGCCTGAATGTAGACTTGCCCAAACATACCTAAAACATTTATAGTAACGTTCGATTCGCATGTTTTATGAATTGTCCCCTTAAATTTAATACGATTAAAACGATTTTCATAAAAAAAAATCCCTCTTGATTTAATCATACATATGGAAGGATTAGTCTCATAAACATGTATCAGGACATCATTTTTCGTTAATATGGGCTGAGTTTCAATCACCGGTGATTTTGTACAACTGTATGTTAAAATCACCACTAGAAATAAAAAATTAATTCTTAATAACTTCATCAACACTTTTTTCGCTTCCAAGCGCTTGAAGTATTGCTTTCATATGTTCCCGCAGCTCTTTTTCATCAGGTGCCATACTAAGTGCTTTTCTTTGTAAATCCAAAGCTTTTTCATATTCACCCTTTTTATAAAAAATCCATGCTTTGGTATCAAGATATGCCGGATTTTCCGGATCCTTATTAAGTGCACGTGTCACCAGATCCAGGGCATCATCCAAATTTACATCATTCTCGGCATAAAGATAGGCCAAGAAATTTAGTGCAGTGGGATTATCAGGCTCATCGTTAAGCACACGCTTAAGTATTTTAACAGTTCCGTCGTAATCACTGGATTTGTCCAGTAAAAAAGCTTTATTTATCAAGAGAGATACACTGTTGGGATTTTCTTTCAATCCTTTGTCCACCGTTTCAATGGCTTCCTGGACTGATCCTTTTTCCTCCAAAACACCGGCTTTTAGTCTGTAAAAATCGATATCTCGGTATATCTCTGAAATATCGGATAATATATCCAGTGCCGAATCAAATTCCTGCTTTTGCAAATAAACATATGCGAGCCTTTTTTTTGCTTCGGTATAGTCACTTCTGATATCAAGTGTAAGTCTATAGTATTTCTCGGCATTATTCCAATCTTCCATAGCCTCGTATGCCACAGCTATATAAAAGACAGACTGGGTATCATTATTATTTATGTCATAAGCCTGTTTTAACGTATCAACAGCATCGTGATATCGACCAAAACGCAAATAAATATTGCCCATCTGTTTTAAGACGTAAGCCTTACGCTCTCCATTCAATTGATCAAGGACTTCTTCATAATTTTTCAAAGCATCCTCAAAGCGACCAAGATTTTGATAAAGTTCCGCCAGCTTAAGCTCAGGGAGAATGAGGTCAGGACGATCCTTCTGAATTATTTCCAAATACTTGATAGCCTGTTTCTTTTCTCCTTTTCTAGTATAAATATCAGCCAATAGTAAAGCCGCTTCTATATTATTCTCAAGTTCCACAGCTTTTTCAAAATCATCAATAGCTTTATCATTGAGATTTAAATACAAATAAAGTTTGCCTCTTTGCAGCAGATATTCGCCTTTTTCCTCTCTTGTTATAAGCTCACTGTAAGTATTTATAGCAGAAGCAAAATCATTGGAATCCTGGAGTATTTCTGCAAGAAGTTCAAGGTATTCCATTTTTCTTTCTTTGCTTAAAGCCTTTTGTATAGATTCCTCTGCATCTTCAAAATTCTGAAGATTTTCATAAGCAATTTTTGCCATTTCATAGTAAAGTCTGTGCTCCTGGGTAATATTTTTATTTGAAATGCCTTTTTTTAATATTTCCATAGCTTTCTTGTAATTATCCGCTCGTTTGTATATGTTAGCCACTTTAATATATAAGTAAGCATCACCGGTCTTCTCCGCCAGCTCAGTAAAAATATCTATAGCTTCAGCAAATTTACCCGAATTAAGATACATTTCACCTTTTAAAAATTCATTGTCAAACGTTTTTGCTGGTCCTGAAGCTGACGATAAATTCACAGTGGAACAACCAAAAATAAAAACACAAAAACAAATTAAAAACTCCCTGTAAAACGTTTTCATTATTCAACCTATTGCAAATTTTTAATATGTCTGTCTATAAAATCTGTTGTAACATCACCTTTAATGAAGGAATGATGCGCCAAGATCTTTTTATGTAGCGGTATTGTTGTCTTAATCCCTTCAACAATAAACTCATCCAGACTTCTTTTTGCCCTACTAATCGTTTCTTTGCGATTTTTGCCAAAAACAATCATTTTAGCAATCATCGAATCATAGTATGGAAGCACAATGTAATCCTGGTATGAAGCAGAATCAACCCGGACGCCAAAACCGCCCGGGGCATAATAAGCCTCAATTTTTCCAGGTGAGGGCGTAAAACTTACCGGATCCTCCGCATTAATCCTACACTCTATGGCATGTCCAAGAATCTTAATATTTTCCTGTTTGATATCAAAAGGATAGCCTGAGGCAACTTTCAGCTGAAGTTGCACCAAATCAACACCGGTAATCATTTCAGTCACAGGATGCTCAACCTGTATACGTGTATTCATTTCCATAAAGTAATAATCACCATTTTTGTCCACAAGATACTCTATTGTCCCTGCATTCTTATATTTTAAACCCTTTATAGCTTTTACAGAAGTATCACCCATTTTCTCCCTCAGTCTCTCTGTCAAAAAAGGGCTGGGAGCTTCCTCAAGGAGTTTTTGATGGCGTCTTTGGATGGAAC
Source organism: bacterium (assembly GCA_041694215.1). Lineage (GTDB taxonomy): Bacteria > Chrysiogenota > Deferribacteres > Deferribacterales > Flexistipitaceae > Flexistipes. Next base: position 6,976 of record JASMTO010000054.1, on the reverse strand, counting down.
ATTCTCTTTCATAAAAATGCAAAGCATCACCTTTCCCATCACCAAAAACCTGTATCTCTATATGTCTGGGCTCTTCAATATACTTTTCAATATATACTTCATCATTGCCAAAGGCACTTTTAGCCTCATTTTTAGCCATATCGAAATTTTTCAGGAAACTTACTTCCGAATGAGCAACACGCATCCCCTTGCCGCCACCACCGGCTGAAGCTTTAATAATGACAGGAAAACCGATCTCTCTGGCTATTTCCAAACCTTCTTCCTTATCGGCAACAGCCCCCTCACTGCCAGGCACCACCGGCACACCCAAATCCTTCATCGTCTTTTTAGCTGTGGATTTGTTTCCCATCAAAGAAATATGATCAGAGGAAGGGCCTATAAAGGTAAACCCACATTCTTCACAAACTTTTGCAAAAGAAGGATTCTCCGCCAAAAATCCATAACCCGGATGAATAGCGTCTACATCGGCTATCTCGGCAGCAGAAATTATATTCTTTATGTTAAGATAACTATTAGTAGCAGAACTAGGGCCTATACATACAGACTCATCAGCAAAAGCTACATGAAGAGACTCAATATCTGCATCTGAATATACAGCAACGGTTTCTATTCCAAGCTCTTTACATGCTCTTATAACCCTCAGTGCTATCTCACCTCTGTTTGCCACAAGTACTTTTCTAAACATTAACCACTCCTCAAACAGATTGCTGCCGACAAAGGTTCCTCATGAAACCTCACCTAGGCTCCACCAGGAAAATGGGCTCACCATATTCCACAGGTTCACCATTTACTCCTAAAACCTTCAATATTTTACAATCGTATTCTGCTTCTATTTCATTCATAATTTTCATAGCCTCAATAATACAAAGTGTTTGCCCTTTTTTAACAATATCACCCTCTTTCACAAAGGGGTCTGCACCAGGGCTAGGTGCCTCATAAAAGGTGCCTACTATAGGAGCTTTAATCTCGACACCCGTCTGTTTATCTTCTCTTTGATCAACCTCCCTCTCGGAAGAAGCCTCAGATTTTGGTGCTTGGGATACCGGTTGTTGGATATATGTTGGACTAGCAGCAACCGATGCAGAAGAAGCCCTATTAATATAAACCCTTTCTGCCTCACTTTCATATTCAAACTCTGTCAGAGACGTTTTTTCAATAAATCTGATAAGTTCTTTTATTCCTTTCACATCCATAACTTCGCCCCTATTTGTTTGTCTTTGTCCTTTCTATATAACTGCCATCCCTTGTATCTATCTTTACAAAATCTCCTTCGGAAATAAAAAGAGGGACATTTATACTGCCGCCCGTGGACAATTTGGCCGGTTTTGATCCTCCTGTAACGGTGTCTCCTTTAAGCCCCGGCTCTGTCTCTACAACTTCCAGTTCAACAAAATTAGGTAGCTGTACACCAACAGGTTTCTGATTAAAAAGTTGTACCTCAACATTCAGGTTTTCAGGCATAAAATCAGCTAGCTCCCCCAGATCATCTGCAGGTATACTGATCTGCTCAAAGCTCTCATTATCCATAAAATAGTAGTTCTCACCGTCGTTGTAAAGATACTGCATATTTTTTTCTTCAAAATCCGGTTCTTTTATTTTTTCATCCGATTTAAATGTCCTTTCAATAACATTACCACTCAACAGACTTTTGAGCTTTGTCCGGACATTGGCTCCACCTCTGCCCATTTTAACATGGAGATATTCCACTACTGAATATGGTTCACCATCGATCTCGATTTTCTTGCCTTTTTTAAACTGATTTGGAGTTATCGCCATTTATCACCTCAACTGTATATATTGTAAACATATTTATCTAACACAGCACTCAAGATTTCACAACCTGTTTCAGTTACCAAAATAGTGTCCTCCAGCCTTATCCCAAAATTGTCCGGCATATATATCCCCGGCTCAATAGTAAGGACCATTCCAGGAGCAAGAACAGTATTATCTTTTTGTCTAAACGCCGGTTTTTCGTGAACATCTATACCAACACCATGCCCTAATCCATGATTAAAATATTTGCTGTAGCCTTTATGATGGATATACTCTCTTGCCACAGAGTCAACATCACAGCACTTAACACCCGGTCGGACAGCATCGGTTGCCTTTTTCAGAGCTGAATAAACTATATCAATTATTTCCAGTACAAGCTTATTTTTTGAATTTAAAACAACACGTGTAATATCACTACAGTAGTTCTTTTTACAACCATAATCTATGATTACCGGTTCACCTTTTTTAATAACTTTTGACGAAGCCCGCCCATGTGGCAAACCAGAACGATCGCCAGAAGCTACCATTGTATCAAAGCTCGTTGAATCAGCTCCCAAAATTTTCATATTATATTCCAATTTAGCCGCCCAGATAACTTCCGGCAGATCATAACTTACATCCTCCAGCAAATCTGTAAATGCTTTTGCGGCTATTTGGTAAGACTCTTTTAACATATCAACTTCTTCATAACTCTTAATCTGCCTGAGAGATGAAAGAAGAGATTTCTTATCCACATTAACATTGCTCTTTTCACTAACAAAGATATAAAAGTCAAGGGGGGTATCCATACTCACCGTTACATTCTTTTTCTGACTTAAATAATCTGAAAAATAATCCCGATAAGAATCAACAATTACTATCTCAAATATACTGTTAACCTCATTTTTAGCCTGCGTCTCATATCTTCCGTCAGTTACAAAAATAAAATCACCAGAATCAAAAACGACATATCCCGTTGTTCCGGTAAAACCGGAAAGATAGTAGATATCACTTATGTTTGTTACAATATAAGTGAAAATACCATTATTGGAGAATAAATTCTCCACTTTCTCCAGATTGTCCATCAAACTCTCCTGATCAGTTTTAAGAATATTTATTTGCCAGATAATACAGAGCTGAAAGATATGAATGGATGCCAAGACCTGCAACCACACCGTCAGCTATATCCGCAAGAAATGATTTATGCCGGAAACGCTCTCTGGCAAAAACATTTGAAATATGTACTTCCACAAACGGCTTTTTTACAGCAATCAATGCATCCCTTATGGCAATACTGGTGTGTGTATATGCTGCAGCATTAATTATAAAAGCATCCGTTTGCACACTATCCTGGATATGTTCTACTATTTCCCCTTCATGATTACTCTGAAAAAAATCAATATATATATTCAACCTGCTGCTTTCTTCCAGAAGGGCTTTTTTCAAACCATCATACGTTATATCACCGTAATAATTTTTTTCCCTTTTTCCCAGCAAATTGATATTGGGGCCGTTAATAATATTTATATTCATTTAAATTCCCTGCTTTAATCTTCCTACACATATAGTAGCACTTAGCCGCAAATAACATCTTATGATACATTCCTATCCTTTTTTACTTTGCGGATATTCTCAAGCCATTTTTCAAGTTTTTCCACCACTTCTCGTTTATCGTCAGGCAGCATCTGCTCACTTTCTTCTACGCGTTTATTATCAATATCTTCTACAAATTGGTCATCTTCATAAATAAACTCTTGATCAGTTTGTACTGATGAGCTTTCTTCAGGCATGTCTTCTGTTATTTCATTGTTTTCAACACTCTGTTCCTTTAATATTTCACCGGATAAATCAGACTCAGAATCTTCACCAAAATGCTTGGTGGCAACAGGGCTTTCAGGGGAACCTTCTTCAACAACTGTATCGGTAGATTCACCTTCTTCAGCTTCTTCTCTATCCCCTCCAGCAAGGAGCTTAGCAATATCATCATCGGAAACCAGCGCACTTTCTTCCTCAGACAGATTATCTGGAATCTCCACCTCATATTCTTCTTCTGCAATTGAGTCTTTTTGTTCATAAGCCTCTATTTCTTTAAGTTTTTTTTCGAACATTTCCTTTGATATGATATGATTGCGAGCGTATTCTTTGGCTTGTTCATATTCTTTTTGTTCAACAAGTTTATCAATTTCCGTGTCAATAAGATCAATATCTTCCTCTTCTTCTACCTCATCTTTCCCAAACGCTTCAGATAATTCGTCTGCGAGCTTAGCGATATCTTCATCTGATTCAAATGTAATATCTTCTGCCTGCAATTCATCACCTGATAGTTCGGCTTCTGTAGTCTCAGCAAGTTCATTTACAAGCTCTCTCAGTTGAACATCTTCCGGAGAGACCATCAGTGCAGTACGGTAGTGCTTAATAGCTTTTTCAATATTCCCTTCAGCTCTGTAAATATCACCAAGCAATTTATTCGCTTTATAATTATCCTTATTTAAAGCAGCCACCTCCACCAAAAGCCCCTTGGCTTCGTTTATCATTCCTTTGCCAAGATAGGCCTGTGCCAACACCGTTTTTGGGGCAATATAATCCTGGTTATTATCGAGACCTTTGCTACATATTTCTATTACTTCATCATATTTACCCAGCTTCAGATAAGCCATCGCAAGAGGCATAAATACTTTAGACCCCGGATCTTCTTCAAGCTTCTTTGAGAAATAATCAATATCTTTTAAATATTTGCTTTTTACGGCTTCATCCATATACACATCCACAATACATATTAACTTAATTATACATTTAACGTCCTGTTGCTGCGAACTATTCTACATGATCGTTTAATTTATGAAGACAAAACAGTCTCCATCAGCTCTTCTGCTCTAATGCCCTCACAAACGCTCCCTTTGCCGATAGTCTCTGCAAAAGCAATAGTTACACCTGCAGTTGATGCCTTTTTATCACTCTTAATACTTTCCATAAAAACATCTTTCCTTTTTACATTATAAGTTATTTCATAATCATAGTTCAATAGCATTTCTTTGATCTCTTCAACAACCTCTGCCTCTACAAGTCCCTTTTTAACGGCAAAAAGTATTTCGTAATACATCCCGATGGCAACAGCATAACCATGTTTAATTGTGTGCGAACTATCCGTTTCCACAGCATGCCCTACCGTATGTCCAAAATTTAGCAGTTTCCTCAATCCCTTTTCCTTTTCATCCTGATTTACAATATCAGCCTTGATTTCACAGCATTTTTTAATAAGGTCTGCCTGAAAAACTTTGTCGCTTAGCTTCTTACCGTTTTTCAGATCATAAAACATATCCCTGTCAAACATGGCAGCGTACTTAATCACCTCAGCAAAACCGCTCATAAATTCTTCATATTCTAGTGTTTCCAAAAAATCTATGTCAATAAAAACAGCAGCAGGCTGATAAAAAGCTCCAACCATATTTTTGACACCCTCAAAATTCACTCCGGTTTTCCCCCCTACACTGCTATCAACCATAGAAAGAAGTGTCGTGGGTATATTCACAAAAGGGACCCCTCTCATATACATCGATGCAGCGAAACCGGCCACATCACCAGTAATCCCACCACCAACAGCAACCACAGTATCATCTCTGTGCAGATTTTTGCTCTTTAGATAAGCAAGGATTTTTTTTATATAATCAATATCTTTATTTTTCTCTGAAGCATCATATATATAACAATCAGCATTTTTAAATAACTCAGTATATAAATTATAAACATTTGAATCAACGACAAAAACCGTTTTATCTGTTGATGCCATTTCTTGAATTTTATTCTTCACAAAGCCGTTGCCAATATAGATATTATAACTGTAATCTGTCTGTTTTTCTAAATTAACTCGAACTGTTTCCATCTATTTCCTCTAAAATTTGGTCTGCCGCTTCCTCAATACTCAAATCACTGGTGTCCACGATAATATCACTTTTTATATAAAGATGCGCCCTTTCAAAAAGGAGTCTTTTAATTTCCCCCATTGGATCTGCCACTTCAAGTAGTGGTCTCAGATTTGAATCTTTGACCCGCTCGTAAACAACCTCAGGAGAGGCAAGTAAAGAAACGGTAACACCCGTTTCCTTCATGACTTTTAAATTATCACCATTTAAAACCACCCCACCACCTGTGGAAACAACAAAATCATGTTCTTCGGCAACCTCAGCGAGGACTTCCCTTTCGATGTTTCTGAAATAGTCCTCACCTTTTGTCAAAAATATATCAGAGATACTCACCCCTTCTTTTTTCTCTATTGCTTCATCCAAATCAATAAAACGTTTATTAAGTTTCTCAGCCAATTTTTGCCCTACAGAAGTCTTACCGCTTCCCATAAATCCCAGAATATAAATATTTCCCATCCACCACCTCGCTATTGAGATCCATTTAAAGCGTTTGCTATTTCTCTTTGCGCATACATATCAGAATAGAGGGATTTTTGCAAATTTGCAACAAGAGGGGCCGCTATACTGCCTCCTGTACCTTCTTCCCCCATACTTTTCATATTGTCATAGCCCACCCATACAACCACAACATACGGTTTAAAAACTCCTACAAACCACGCATCCCTGTAATTATTGGTAGTCCCTGTTTTACCTGCAGTGCCCTTCAACAGGCCGGTTCCCCTTGCGGTACCAAGGCGCACAACATCCTTCATACAGTCAATGATTATCCTGGCACTTTTTTCTGAAACAATTCTTTTTTCCTTTTTTTCAATATTTACTTTTTGCCCATTTTTTAAAATCTTGTCAATGAAAGTAATATCTCTTTTCACTCCATTGTTGGCAAATATAGAGTATGCCTGTGCCATTTCCAAGACAGTGTAAGGGATAACCCCAAGAGGCATGGAAGGATACGCTTTAGTGGGTTCTAAACCAAAAGCCCTTGCTGTCAAAGCTACATTTTTTAACCCTGTTTTTATGGCAAGCTTGACAGTCGCATTATTGAGGGAATAAATCAGGCCATTACGAACATACGTTCTTCCCATGTAAAAATCATCATAATTTTTAGGTGAATATACACTTTTGGAAACCAAATATTTTCCTTTTCTGTCAACGATATAATCATATGGTTTCACACCATTCTCAAAAGCTGTAACATACACAAAAGGCTTAAAAATGGAACCTGTTTGGCGTTTCATGTATAATGGTCGTGAAAAAATATCCCTGTATTTTCTGCTTTTAATACCAAAAATCCCACGGATTACGCC
>JASMTO010000053.1:0-6753 GCA_041694215.1 bacterium | reverse complement strand
AGTTTATTTTGATGTTCAACCATTCAGCGAAAATATAACTATGCCGAATGATACTAAAGAGTACAATGAAAAAGAAATAGCTAAGAAAAAGTATGAAAAGCTTTATGATTCATTAATTTCTGATGTCAAAGGAGCTAACTTATCTTTTACTAATCCATTCCAGGATTTTCTGATTTTAAAAACCATATTAGAAAAATATACTACCTTTGTCCCTTCCTCATCTTATAAAACTTACCCGGATGTTTCACTATTTGATCATTTACATTCCACGGCAGCAATAGCAACTGCTTTGTATAAGACGAAAAATACAAATAAGTTTGTGCTTATACAAGGAGATTTTACTTCTATACAAAACTTTATTTTCAGCAAATCCGGCGAATCTAATAAATATATGGCTAAGATATTAAGGGCAAAATCTTTTTTTGTAACAATTGCAACTGAAATGATAGCACTAAAAATTTGTAAAGAAATGGGGCTTACACCACTTTCAATTATTATGAATGGCGGAGGTAAATTTACTGTATTAGCACCTAAGACAGAATCAATTAACGAAATTTTGGAAAAAATAAAATTAAATGTGAATAAAGAGTTTGCAAAAATAAATTATCTGCAGACCAAATTTGCACTCACTTATATAGAGGATGATTTTGAAAACCTTGCCTATGGCAAGTGCTCAGAAGTATTCAAAAAATTGGCGTTAAAATTCGAAAGTGATAAATTGAGAATCGATCCAGGAATAGATGTGTTTGATGATTACATTGATAGTCTTAAAAATAAAAATGTTTGTGACAGCTGTGGTATAGTTCCCCAAAAATCCCATGAAGAAGAATTATGCTTATTTTGTAACAAATTTAAAGAAATAGGTGAAAAACTATCCAAAGCGAAATATGTAGAAATTGATATTAATAAATCGATTTTTGATGGTGTAAATTTAAGTGATAAAGTTACTAATAATGACTGTCTCTATTATGCTTTGGATGAAAATGAAAATTTTGCTGTGAAAAGAATATCAAATTATCTGCCGACTTTTTCAAAAGAAGATGAGAATGATCCAAGGTATAGCCTAATCGAGGAAAAATTTGAAAATGTTGAAGCAGGTGATGTTAAAAGTTTTTATCACATAGCAGTGGAAGGATTGAAAAAAGAGACTGATGGTTTTTATGGTAGAAAACATCTGGCAATATTAAAAGCTGACATTGATAATTTAGGTCAGATATTTGTTAATGGTTTTAAAGAAGGTTCGAATGATAGTTCTACCATATCCAGGATTGTTTCCCTTTCAAGAATGACAGACTTTTTCTTTACTACTTTGCTAAAAAAACTGATTAGAGAAACATATCCTAACATATACACAGTTTTTGCAGGAGGAGATGACCTGTTTCTTATTGGACATTACACTGATATTATTAATCTTCAAAAAGATATTATGGAAGCATTTAATGATTTTACAAAGAACGATGATTTTCATCTAAGTTATGCAATCAGACTTACCAGCACTAATGTTCCTATAGTTCAAATGGCAGAGTTTGCAGAAGAAAACCTTGAATTGGCAAAAGAAGGTGAAAAAGATGCAACTGTTATTTTCGATATAAAAGTTAAGAATTCCGAAATTAAAGAACTTCTTGAAAATAAGTCAAATTTTGAAAGTTTATTATCGAAAGGTGTTTCCACTCAATTTTTCTATAAACTATATAAGTTTATAGAAATGAATGAGAAACTAAAAGAAAAAAAAATCTCACAGGACACATTGCTACGTAATGTTAATTGGCGCTCTCTTTTTAGATATATGACTGAAAGGACTTTTGAAAATAGCAAAGATGATAAACTAAAGGAAGATAATAGGATTAAAGAAGATGTGGTTTATTGTTCAACGCTTATAGATAGATATGGGGAAAAACTATGTATTCCTCTTAATTTAGCTTTATATGAACAAAGAAAATACAAATATAAGGAGTAGAATATGTCTAATGGATTTAAAGATTTGGAAAAATTGAAGACAAAAAGCTATGTAAAAAGTATGAATTGTGGGGATTTTAATTTCGATTTCAATTATTATGATGAAGAAAATAATATTAAAGTGGATTTGTTTAGTGATATTGCAGAAAATATCGTTAAAGAATGTTTTAAATTTAATGTAGATAGCGACTACGAACGAAGATGGAACAAAAAATTAAATGATTGGGAATTTAAGTCCAAATATAAGAATAATAAATGGGATAATAAGTTACCTAAAAACGAAAGAAAATTAATAAAGAATATAAGCTTAAATCAAGTCAGAAAGTTTTATAATGAATTCCTTAATTATAAAATTATTATTGATAATTCAGAAAATAACCAGGAAATATTTAAAAAGCAGTTGCCTTATATCAGAATGCTGAAAGCCAAAGCTAATGTAGCTTACCAAAGAGGGCATATTAACACAAATTTTAAAATGTTTATTGAAGGAAACATTGATTATATTAAAGATGATATGGATAAATTTAATATTTTTGTGACCTTTTTTGAGGCAGTAGTAGCCTATTCTAAAGGCATTCTAAAAGACTAATAAAAGGAGAAAACTATGAAATTACAAGAGATTAAAGAAATATCAGCTAAATTAAAAGTTTTGTCAGGCTTGCATATAGGTGCCGGCAATGATCAAATTAAAATCGGTGGAATCGATACTCCTGTGGCCAAAAATCCTTTGACAAATGAGCCTTATATTCCTGGTAGCTCCTTAAAAGGTAAAATAAGAACTTTGCTCGAATGGAGATTGGGAACGATAACTGACGGTAATCCAACTTCTGTTACCAATTCTAATGATGATAACGAAACAAATTCATTTTATAAAATCGCAAAATCATTTGGCAATGGAAAAACAATAAAAGATAATACAATCGCAAATAAAGTTGGTCCTACAAGAACCAGTTTTTTCGACTGTTATCTAACAAATGCCACTGAGTTGAGGCAGAAGAATGCAGTCACCGAAGAGAAAGTAGAGGTAAGTATAGATAGATTTAAAGGTTCTGTTGGAGGAGGCGGTCCCAGGCATGTGGAAAGAGTGCCTGCAGGTGCTGAATTTGGGTTTAAAATGACATATATGATTTTTGATAATAGTGATGAAGAAAATTTCAATTATTTGGCTCTCGGTCTTAAACTTCTTGAAATGACTGCACTTGGTGGCAGCGGAAGCAGAGGATATGGAAAAGTTGAATTTACTGATATTAGCGGTATAGATGAGAAATTTCTGGATAATAAGAAACTCAAAGATGTTAATGAAATAGAGAAGGAATTGGGTATTAACAAATGAATACGATTAAAATCAAGCTGAAGCCAATAAGTCCTTTTGCTTCTTATCTTCAGAGTGATACAATTTTTGGTCATTTTGCATGGGGCTACAGGTATATTTATGGAGAAGAGAAACTTTTGGAGAAACTGGAAAATATAAATGAAACACCGTTTGTTGTTTTTAGCGATGGGTTTCCTAAAGATTATCTGTCAAAGCCCTATTTAGCGCCTCATGACATTGAACCAGAGTATATGAATGAAATTAAAAAGTACAAAAAATGTGAGGTTGTTGAAAAAAGCCAAATTATAGATAATATTAATAAATTAAATGATGAAATCTTATTTAAAAATTTTATAAATCAAGAAAATTTTAAAAATGATAGTGGTGGAAAAAAAGAAACCGCTATCTTACTCAAGAACAGTATAAACAGAGAAACTTTTACAGTCACAGAGGGTCTTTATTCTGTTCAGGAAACATTCTATGAAAATTTTGAGTATGATATTTATCTGAAATATCAGGATATTACTATTGAAGAAATTAGTGAAGTTTTGAGTTTTATATCAAAAAGAGGTTTTGGTAAAGACAAGTCTTCAGGAAAAGGAAAGTTTGATTTTTCTATTGAGAGTAATTTTGATGGTAAAGAGTTGTTTAGCATTGATAAAAGTAAGAAATTCTTTCTTAATCTATCAACAATGTTTTATGATAGGGCAAACCTTGAGCTTGCATATGGAAAGTCATGGACAAAATTTCCCAAAACCGGTGGAAACTATGCAGTAAATATGCCTTTTAAAAATCCTATTATTGTTTACAAAAGTGGCTCAACTTTCAAAGTTAAAAATTATAAAGAGTTTTACGGGGATGCTAAGTCCAATGTTTTCAGCAGTAATTTTAATAACCATTATCACAGTGGACATTCAATAGGTTTGTTTTTTAATACTGGAGAAGGACATGAATAATCACAGCTACTTGAAAATTAAATTAGAAATTATAACTCCTGTTTTTATTGGTGACGGTAATGAATATTTACCCTTTGATTACATTTTGCAAAATAAAAAAATCAAGATTATTGATAAACAAAGGTTTAATAATAGAATTTACAAAGACCAGGAGCTTTTTGAAGAGTTTAGCAAAGTAAGTGATAATACGCAAAGTTTGATTGATTTTTTAAACATAAATGTAAATGAATATTCTTATGAGATTGATGTTGAGAACAGTGCATATGAAGATTTGATTCGCAATAAAGGCAGTATCAGAAGACCAGTATCTAATTTTATCAAGGATAAATATTACAACACACCCTTTATACCCGGTAGCAGTTTAAAAGGAGCCGTAAGAACAGCTTTACTTGATTATGTATTTGCAAACAACAGTGAATTGAAATCGTTATTTCAAAAAGAGAAGTATTATAAGTCGCTTGAAGCGGAAGTGTTTTGTAATGATGGTCGGTTTGATGCAAAAAATGATTGTTTAAAAGCATTGAGTATAAGTGATTTAAAACCTGCTGAATATAAATTGAAAGCAATTAAACCAAAAAATAAAGGTTTAAAAAATGAAAACCTACTGCCTGTAATTTTAGAATGTGTTTGCAGCGGAATCTTCGAGGGTGAAATAAGAATAGATGAAAATTTGTTAAAACGAAACAGCTCAAAATATTTTAAGCTAAATTTTGATGAAATAAAAAATGCTTTGGAATTTCATTATAAAAATGTCATTGAAAATGAAACAAAAAGATTTAATGCTAATATACCTAACTATTGTGACTATATGATGAAATTAGGCAAACATGGCGGTGCCGGAGCCAAAACAATAGAGGGCAAAAGAAATATTTGGATCCATACTATAAGGAAAAATTTAGACTACCAGCTTTCGACGTGGCTTGATTCTCAGAATAATCAACTTGGATGGGCTAAGTTGTCATTTGGAACAGAATAAATATGAAAAATATGTTTTTAATATTTTCGCATAAACTTACGAATAAACAATTAGAAGATGCAAGAAAAAATAATATAGGCAGTTTCTTTTATCTTCCAGCACAACTTCAGAACATTTGGTCGAATATACGACCTGACGGGGATTTGCCAGTTTCAGACCTGGATCGAATAGTCGACTGGATTGATGCTAACTCAGGTGAGGGTGATTTTGCATTGGTTCAAGGGGACTTTGGCGCCACTTACTATATAGTTAATAGATGTTTTGAGATGGGATTAGTACCAGTATATTCTACAACTAAGCGTATTGCATCGGAAGAAAATATATCTGCAAGTGAAGTTGGAAGGCAGAGTGTGTTTGAGCATGTTGATTTCAGAAGATATGTAAAATAAATATTGTTGTTTGGAAAAATAATAGGGCTTTCAGGGATAAGTGCAAATAAAACGAGTCGTACGTTTTGTTTTGCAATTTTCTAAAATTTCGTGTGGATTTTAAAGTAATTCTAAGTTGCAAAAAATTTCTTTTTTTACAATAAGTTGTGAAAAATAAAACAAAAATCCTCAATAAATTTTTTGTTATGTGTTATTAGTAAGTTACAAAACCGGGGGTCTGATTTTAAAAAGTAGGAAAATCGGATACCCCCCTTCCTAAAAAATAGCATTGTAACTTACTAAAAATTAAGATATAAAAATAGGGGCTATTGGAATTAATGACCTGATTTGAAGGGATTACGACTTTTTACTTTTCCGTTCCATTCTTCCTCAAGAGTTTTTATATTGGAATTAATGACCTGATTTGAAGGGATTACGACATTGATGGAGTTTTATAAAATCTTTTTCCACTATTTTATTGGAATTAATGACCTGATTTCCAGCAAGCTCGGAACAGAAACATTTGCGATGGGATAATGCGCAAATGTTTTGAAGGGATTACGACGGCACTGGCACGTTGTGCCATCGTCTCACGATTCACGTTTTACGTCTTACGTTAACAACGGTTTGATTAGAATTTTCGTGATACGTAGTCCGTGATACGCGATACGTCGGCGAAGCCGATTCCCTGATTTCCAGCAAGCTCGGAACAGAAACATTTGCGATGAGATAATGCGCAAATGTTTTGAAGGGATTACGACGAGACTCTTTACCTTAACCTCTACCTCTACCTTATCCTGAGTTGCCTGTATCGGTCATTTCGGACAGCATATCGGAGTTTTTCGGACAGTATCTCAAGTTTATGGGATAGATCAATTGACGAAGCATTTACATGAGACTTTTGAATAACCCTATTTTGTCATGCTGAATTTATTTCAGCATCTAAAGATATCAGTAAATTATAAGACCCTGAAACAAGTTCAGGGTGACAACAACTCAATTATTCAAAACTCTTTACATATAATTATTTACAGCTTTTTACTATTCCTCCGGTCTGAATACTTTAATCTGCAAATTTTTCAATGGTTTGTAATGCTTATCATTACCGGTTATAAGAGGTAAGCCATATACAATGGCGGTTGATGCTATTAAAGAGTCAGCAATTTCCACTGAGTTACTCAAATA
>JASMTO010000052.1:0-3038 GCA_041694215.1 bacterium | reverse complement strand
GCTTTTATTCGAATTTTTTTCAGTTGGTTATCCATTAAATATCCTATAAAAGATTGAATGAGTCTCTGGTAATAAATAATAGCATATTAAACATGGCATTTTCAAATGTTTTTTTCTATCATGCCTTTATATGTATATTGTTAATTTATTGAAAATGTAGTATTAACATGCTAACATTTATTAGGATGGTTAAAATGGATATATTTAAATATTTTTTTGATAACTCTACTGCCTCTATGTGTATACTGGATAAGGATTTTAACATTGTTGAGAGTAATCTTTCTTTTCAAAAAACGTTTGGGGATAGTTGTGATAAATTAACGGATATTTTTACTAATATTGAAGTTTTTAAAAATTTAAAAAATGTTTTATCTGAAGAGAAAAGGGTAAAAGAGACATGTACCTTTAAAAATGCCGAGCAAAAAGAGATTAAAGTGTCAGTGAAACTTGGAATAATTGAAAATGCAGATAATGATTATTATATTTTTGCTGAAATTGTGGAAATTGAGCCGGATCATAGTGCTGCAATTGAGAAGCATGTTCTTTATTTAGCTGTAATTAACGCTAAAAATCCTATTATTATATGTGATTTTGATGGTAAGATCAGTTTCCATAATAAAGCTGCTTATTCATTAGTAGCAAATAAAAATGATCCGAAGAACGTTTCTGAATTAATTGGTAGCTCGAGGTTGAAAAAGATAATTGACAGTGAAGTAAACTTCTTGTCTGAGCCTATTGTTGTGTTTAACGGTAAAAGGTATAAATTTGAAGTCACATTTCAAAAAATAAATTATGAGGGACATGGTTACATAGCATGCCTTTTTCGTGACATAACGAAGGAAAAGGATATGGAAAACGAAATTGTGCGATTGGAGAAAATAAAGTCGCTTGAAAAGGTCATAAACCGATTTACGAGGAATTTTAATGAAATCTTAACGACAATAATAGGCTATTCAGATATAGCTTTATTGGAGCTGGAAGAAGGAGATAAATTTTACGAAGAGTTTAATCATATCGAAGCTTGTGCAGAACGCGCTGCAAATCTTTTGAATAAGCTTGCAACATTTAACAGGGAAGATGTGGCCAACCCCCAAATGATAGATGTTGTGAAATTTCTCCTGGATCACAAAGATCTGCTGGAATCTATTTATGACGATGATGTCAGTATTGATTATTCTTTTAAGGTATCTTCTGCAAGAATCTTAGCTGATTACACACAGATTGAGCAAATTATTATAGGTTTATTTACCAATGCTGTGGATAGCTATAATGATGTGACTGGCAGGAAGAAACAGGTTAGTTTTTATGTTGATAAAATACAGAGAGAGGATGGGGACTTTGTAAAAATTGCTGTAAGTGATAACGGGACAGGTATTCCGGATGCAGATATCGAGAATGTTTTTGATCCTTTTTTTACAACAAAAGGTGATGAATTTGATAAGGGATTAGGTTTATCCAGTATATATGGTATTGTGAAACAGAATTCGGGAACTATTGAAATTAATAGTGAAGTTGGTAAAGGTACTACTGTAGAAATTTACTGGCCAAGCGCAGATTCAGATGATAGGAAGTGTTTCATAGAGTCATTAAAGGGGAATGAAACTATTTTGTTTGTGGATGATGATGAATATTTAAGAAAAATTTTCAAAAAGCAACTCTCTGGGCTTGGTTATAATGTTGTTGAAGCTTCTAACGGCGAGGAAGCGATGGAAATTATGGATAAAACAGAAAGCAAAATAGATATTATTATAACAGATGTGCTAATGCCTAAGATGAATGGCGGGGAATTTGGCAGTTATATGATGAAAGTGTCACCGGATACACCTATAATTTATGCTTCCGGCTACAGCGAAGATTTTATTGAAGCAAATAAAATTCTAGTGAGTCACGTAAACTTTATGAAAAAACCCTATACTGTAAAACAGTTGGCTGAAAAAATCAGAAGTGTTTTGGATTGAATCGTTTTAGTTTTTTCTAATGTTAGTTGAAGGTTATTCGTTGTTATTCGTGGTTATTCATTGTTATTCGTGGTTTACTAAACTTAACCCTAACCATATTAACTCTAACCGCCTCAACAACGTGAAACGTGAGACGCAAGACGTGGAAATTCAATGTTAAATATTCAACGTTTTCGTATCATAACCTATCACCCAAAACCCATAACCTTAACTACCTCAACTACTTTTAACTAACTATAACAACCTCCTTCTGCAAGCCTACATTGGTTAGAATGTGGGCGGATGGTTAATCCAAAGAACTTCTGTTGTTTCATCAGATGGATTATTCCAGCTGTGTGGATGGTTGGATTTATATAAGGCTGAGTCCCCTTCTTCCAGTAAAAAAATTTCATTATCTACTGATACTTCAAGTTGCCCTTTTAAAACGATAACAAATTCTTCGCCATTATGTGAATGAGGCTCTTTTCCACTGTATGCTCCTGGTTGCAAATACATATAAAGAGCTTCCAGTTCAGTTTCCGAAAATTGAGGCCTGAGAAGTTCGTAGGTGACTTTTGATTTAGGGTTTACCATTTTGTTCCGCTCGTTTCGCCTCACAACGACCTTCTGATTGGAATGCGGGTCGTCAAAAAAATACATCATATTTACTTCAAGTGCATCCGCAATCTTTTTTAGGGAAGACACGGTTGGTGATACCAGGTTTCTTTCAACCTGAGAAAGAAAGCCAAGTGAACAACCTGATAGTTTGCTCAACTGCCTCAAAGTAAGCTTTTTATTCTGTCTAAGCTGTAATATTTTCTTTCCAATACTCATCTGTTCAATTTATCAAACACCTTAAATAAAGTCAAGAAAATAGTTTTGCTGGTATAACCCTAATTGTAAACGACACTTACGAAGTGTAGGTGGGGGTTATTTGATTTGTTCCCAGGCAATATTTGAGATGTTTCGTTCGACTGTGTCGAATTCTATACCAATCAGGTAAATAGGCTTGTTTTCACTTAAATATTTTTCATGGTAGTTTTTGGACTTGATTTGGGATAAAGCGTCCCTTCCATCTGTTTTAAATTCTATTACATATAT
>JASMTO010000051.1:0-2860 GCA_041694215.1 bacterium | reverse complement strand
CCGGTTTTGTTTATGAAATGGAAAAAGAAATAAAAGATGCAGTAAAAGCTTACAAAAAAGCACACGAACTGCTAAAAGACAAAAACCCTGAGGATATTTATCCTTTAACCTCAGGGATCACAAAACAAATGCTCACAGATTTTATTACTGAAAAGTTAAAAATCCTCTCATAAACTAAATTCTGACTTTAATGGAATTAAGATGAGCAAACAGCTCTTCAGTAGCAGCCAGATTCATGGCATCACCGGAAACCTCCACCATAGCCTCCCGGCTGAAAGCTATTATACTGCTTTTTTTCACAAAATCATATGTTCCAAGTGGAGAAAAGAACCTTGCAGAGCCACCTGTGGGAAGGGTATGGTTCGGCCCTGCAATATAATCACCTATTGCCTCAGGGCAGTAATGCCCCAGGAAAATTGCCCCTGCATTTTTTATTTTCAACATAACCTCGTATGGGTGCTCAATACATAATTGTAAATGTTCCGGTGCAATCTGATCAGAAAGCTCCACTGCTTCATCTATATCTTTCACCACAACTATGGCTCCAAAATCATTTAACGAACGCTCGGCAATCTCTTTTCTAGGTAATAGCCTTAGCTGTCTGGCAAGTTCATCCTGGACAGCTTTAGCCAAACTTTCAGAAACGGTGATCAACACAGATGAAGCCATTTCATCATGCTCCGCCTGGCTCAGCATATCAGCAGCAACCCACTCAGGATTAGCTGAATCATCAGCAATAATGGTTATTTCACTGGGGCCTGCTATCATATCTATATCAACAGTACCAAAAACAATCTTTTTTGCTAACGCTACAAAAATGTTACCGGGACCAACGATCTTATCAACATTCTCCACCGATTCCGTACCGTAAGCAAGGGCTCCTATTGCCTGAGCGCCCCCTATCTTGTACACTCTATCCACTCCCCCCAAATAGGCAGCTGCAAGTACCGTCTCATGAATTTTGCCATTTACCGCCGGGGTGCACATAACGATCCTGCCAACACCAGCCACTTTGGCCGGCACACTGTTCATAAGTACAGAAGATGGGTAAACAGCTTTTCCTCCGGGGACATAGATTCCCACACGTGCTATCGGTGTTATCTTCTGACCAAGCACTACTCCTTCCTTTTTGGTGTACAACCATGTGTTTTCAAGCTGTTTTTCATGGTACTGCCTGATGGATGTCTCCGCATGGTTTAACGCTTCTTTTATTTTATCATCCAGGCTGTCATATGCTTTTTTTAACTCCCATTTTTCCACTGTAAGACTGCTTTTAATATCATGATTGTCAAATTTAGCTGTGTAATATTCAACAGCGCCGTCCCCTCTACTCTTCACATCTTTTAAAATATCCATCACAGTATTAAAATATTTTTCATCAAATATATCACTCCTGTTCAGGATCTTGTTAATTCTCTCGTGATCCCTGGTTATAATCATACTACCTCCGATTTTTACCCATTTTATTTTCATATAACCTTTTATCAGCAGTCTGGATAATATTATCAGGAGCTAGTCCCCATTTATACGCTTTACCGTTGTACAAATATTCAAATTCAGCAGCAGAGGCAAAACCCATACTGACCCCAATATTCACGCAATAGTTATGCTTTTCGCATATTGCCTTTACAATCCCAGAAACCTTTCTTTCAATATCATCCGCATTTTCATTCCCACCCGGAACTATTAAAAAAAACTCATCCCCGCCAAATCTTCCAACAATATCACTCTTTCTGAAGCAATTTTTCAGACTGGCAGCCGTTTGCCTTATAAAATAATCCCCTTCTAAATGACCGTATTTATCATTTATATCTTTGAAATTATCAATATCAAAAAGATAAAAGCTGAAGACATTATCGTAGCGCTCATATTTATTTATAAATACCCCAAGATAATCGTACATGGCCAATTTATTATAAATACCGGTGGTATCATCCAATCGGGATTGCTGATAAATCAACCTGGAATTATACATTTTTCTTAAAGAAACAGCAATCTTAAAGGTAAGGTCCTTTATAAAATCAAAACTGCCTGAAAACTCAAACCTATGTTTATAATAACTATAAAAATTCAGACTACCGATGATATTGCCATTTTCTATAATAGGGGAGAACATATAAGAGCCCATATTTTCCAACAAATCAAACTCCCTGATTATATTGATTTTATCTGAACCACAGTAGGGGCGTTTTTCTAGATAAAAATATTTGAATGTTTTTGTATCGGTGAAAAATAGATTTTCAATACTTTCAATTTCATCAAAAACCTCCGAATCAAACTCATCTCTATTAATAAAAAGTACAGCTTTATCAATCGAAAATATTTCTTCAAGGTATTTCAGTGGTTTTTCACTATAATCAGCCAGCTTTTCCGAAAGCAAAAATGCATACTCAACAACCTTAAAGCCCTTAAATTTAATTTCATTTTCTTTGACTATACCAAGCATATCCTCCAGCTCACTTTTCAGCTCACTATTTTCTTTAAGGATATTATTTACTTTGTTCATAGCTCACCCTTTATTTTAACTCACCTAAATTTTTACCAATGATACCATTTACTTTCAGATGGACATCTATATTTACAACATTTTCCATTATATGTTTTAATTCTTTATATACGTTATCAACAATCGTATCATTTACCTCAAAAATTAATTCATCGTGAATTTGCAGGACAATTTTTCCATCCAGCGAATTACTGTGTAAAAAATCCCTCGTATCCACCATAGCTTTCTTAATAATGTCCGCAGCCGATCCCTGAATAGGCGCGTTAATGGCAACCCTTTCCGCCCTTGACGCAAGAGACTTGTTTTTGCTTGTCAAATCCTTAACAAATCTTTTTCGCCCAAACAGTGTCTCAG
>JASMTO010000050.1:0-18480 GCA_041694215.1 bacterium | reverse complement strand
TCACTAAAAAGGAATGTCGTCTTCATACACATCACTTTGAGCGATAGTTTCTTCCGTTTCTCTTTGTGTATTATCGCTCGTATTTCCATTTTTAGGAAACATCTGAATACTATTAGCCAGTATGTAACTATAGGTTACTTGTTGTTCTACTGAACTCACAAAAGATTTTTGTTTTAAAGCACCTATAACTACTACAGGCTGTCCTTTAGCAAGGTACTCACCTGCAACTTCTGCCGTCCTGCCAAAAGCAGTGACCTTGACAAAAGTTGTGTTACCGTCTTTTTTCGGTTCGTTATTTGCAATCCGAAAATTGGCAACAGTTACAGGTTTTTCCCTCTGTGATAAAACTCTTACCTCTGGGTCATCTACCAAATTCCCACTAATAACTACGTTGTTAATATACATTTCTGCCTCCTGTTTAATATTTTCCCATTATCCGGATTTCCACCGACCCGCTCTAATCCGTTAGCGGGGCAATACTTCACCAGTACGCAAAAATATTATTGCGTTTACTGGTTTCATTGTTTTGGGATTTTTGGGGTTCTTTCGAGGGTGCGGACTCACCCTATTGTCTGAAAGTTCCCATGCAGGAGGCAGTTATCCCCATACAGGGGATGCTACCGTCCCCTGCATGGGGTAATTAATTAATTACTTTTTTTTTGTTTTTTTTCCATAATTATTAGTGCTACACCACTAAATATCCCTAATGGTGCTATCACTATAAGGAAAAGAAACAACGGTTCTGATAAAAGTTCAAGCATTGTTCACTCCTTATCTTTAATTATTAAATTAATCAGCTCCATTAGAAATGTCAACAAGAACGCTATAAATGCGATCTTGAGGGTCATGCCATCGAATTTTTTGTCGAGAGCAATTGCAACAAGAGCCGCTAGCATCAAATCTTTTGATGCTAAGTGAGTGATTTGAAACAACGCTTTTAAAAAATATTTCATTTAGCACCTCCCCACCCCAACAGCAGGAAGGCGTTCCTATCCCCGCAAGGGAAGAAAATCAGCCTTCCCCTGCGGGGTAATAAATCATTTTTTAATAACTATTGTTTTTATGCAGCAAGATCATCGTCCGCATATTCTAATACACAGACAATTGTTCTTCTTTGCTGCATTTTTTTCATAGTTGCCGTATCAACGTACAGCTTTTGACCTTTTGTTGTTAATATTAAGTTTTTTCTTATCATAATTGCCTCCTTTTTTTGACGAGGAGACAGTTCTATCCCCAACGGGGATTATTCTGTCTCCCCGTCGGGGTGGTTTTTTGTTTTTTAAAACTTTTTAAGCGGCGTCTTTTTCAGGAATTATTCCGAACCGTATCAACGCCTCAACAATACTTCTTCTTTCTGCTTCTGTGTGAGTTTCATCCTCACGTTCAACCGAAGCCTGTGAGTACACATTGCCCTTTTTTTGGACTTTTGTTGTTATGTACCCATCTTTGCCTTTAAAAGTGTTAATTTCCCAGCCCTCTGAAACCGGAAAATTACCTCTGAATTCTGCAAGAGCTTCAAAATACTCTTTCTCTTGCTTCTCTTTTTTCCCTTTTTTGGAAATTGTTTTGAACATAACTGCCTCCTTTTTGTTAGGTTTTTTATTTTACCCAACAGAGACAGCTATAGTCCCAACGGGACATAATAACTGCCCCGTTGGGCTTATTGATTATTTTTTATTGCGAGTTCCCTTCTTGCGACACTTCGGTTTAACCTGCCAATTTAAGTACCCTGTTAACCTACCTCTACAATGAAGTAAGTTCAGAATACTTTTTAGCAAGTTTCCTAAGTGCCAATTCATTATACCTACTTTTTGACCTGCAAAAAACAAGTCCAGTAAGTACAATGTTGCCCAAGTGGGCAAAAATCCTTCGCATACAACTATCCTGCAAAGCATATACCTCGATTGTCTACTAGGCACACTAATCTATGCAGGACGCACTAATATTCTATTATTCTACTTTTTTACACACTTATTCATTGATTATTTTTGCAAGATACTTGCACAGAAAGGATTGATGATCTTCGTTTCCAAGATGAACGAAGTCGATTATTCGGAAGGTTTTAGAACTCGCTTGATTTGTCGAGTTATCTATCAAATATTTTCTGCCACCTACCGTTATTTTTACGGCTTGTGGGTATATTTTTATCAACTGTTTGTCTTTAGTTGATTTTTTCTATTCTTAATTTAAAGATTATCTTTTTCTCTGCCCCTCATGTTGTGAAAAAAGAAGGGAACATTTTTGCAAGGCAGACTACTTTTGCAGTCTCCTTGTCGGGGTCTGTATATTTTGCTCCGCCGCTGGTCCACTTTGAGTCTTCGCCCCTCAAGTCTCAAAGCATCCAAACCGAGCGTATGTTTCATATTTAATTTTCAAACATCATATTAATAGCTTAAAAAATAAATTAAACAATTTCAAGAATTTTTTCACTTTTTTCACAACTAAAAAACATTGATTTTTGTAACCGATAGAGTTACATTACTAGAAATGATCAAAAGTTTTGAGCATAAAGGTTTGGAAGATTTTTTTTATGATGGTACTAAAAAGGGGATCAAACCTCAACATACTCAAAAATTATCAGATATTCTCGACAGGTTAGATGCTGCATCTGACGTTAAAGACATGAATTATCCAGGTTCAGGATTGCATCAACTTAAAGGTAAAAGCAAAAATTTGTGGGCAGTGAAAGTAACAGGAAACTGGAGAATTACTTTTAAATTTGAGAATGGCAATG
This sequence comes from bacterium, assembly GCA_041694215.1. Lineage (GTDB taxonomy): Bacteria > Chrysiogenota > Deferribacteres > Deferribacterales > Flexistipitaceae > Flexistipes. The sequence continues at coordinate 15,746 of JASMTO010000050.1, read as the reverse complement.
CTGAAAATGTAAATTATTTGGATTATCATTAGAGGTGAATGATTATGAGGATTAGAAAAAGACCGCCAACACATCCTGGTGGTATACTAAGAAGACAATATCTTGATCCCACACCGCTCACTATCTCTGAGCTATCTAAAAAAATTGGCGTATCAAGAAAAACATTATCAAAAATTGTCAATGAGAAAGGTTCTATTACTCCAGATATGGCACTTAGGCTATCTCAAGCTCTTGATACCACTCCTGAGCTTTGGCTCAACCTACAGCAGAATTATGATTTGTGGCATGCCTCAAATGATTCCAGCGACTGGAAAAAAATCGAACCCATTGCAATGTAATCAAAAAAAGCCCCTCTTTAGGGGCTTTTACCTACTTAACTGCTTCTTTAAAAGACTTTCCTGCTGTAAATTTTGGTGCTTTACTTGCGGGGATATTTATTTCCTCGCCTGTTTGCGGATTTCTGCCCTTTCTTGCACTTCTCTGAGTCTGCTCAAAACTACCAAAGCCAACAAGTGATACTTTGTCCCCTTTCTTAACCGCATCAATAACGCTTTCCTGAAAAGCATTCAGTGCTTTTTCTGCGTCGGTTTTACTTAAACCACTTTTTTCTGCTATTGTTGCTGCTAATTCTGCTTTCGTCATTAAATCACCCTCCTTTTAGTTTAGAGTATTTAACCAAAACTGTGCTACAAACTCTTAAAACCATACCAAGTTTTAAAAAGGTACGCAAGCCTATCCGCCCAGTGGATCAGCGACAACCGCAGATTTTTCTTCTTCCGGTTTTTCTTTTTCAGAAGATTTCTCCTCTTTGGACTCGTTCTTAGCCTTTTTTGCTGATGCCGATTTTTTGCTATCTGAGCTGTTAGTATTGTTTTTTGTTTGCTTTTTGTTCTTTTTCCTTGTTTTATTAAGCTCTTTTTTAAGATAATCGTTGCACTCAGTTATTTGATTTACAATTTCTCCAGCTCTTGCTACCACATCGTCAAAAACTTTGCTCTCCACATTGCCTGTCAGCCTTTGCCTGATAACTACATTCAGCAACGAGTCCATTCTTCTTAGCTCACCTGCAATTTTTTTGATCGGGGGATTGTCCGGCTTAATAAAAAAACCGTAGGAATTTCTTGCTATTTTTTCCATACAGGAATTATTGTTTTTCAACTCTGCAACTAATCTTTCAACATCACTCTGGCTTACCCCTGTTTTGTTTGCTAATTCTGCGACATAATTGCTGTTTTGTTCTTTCATAACTTCCTCCTTTTATATTTTTATACATTTAAATCATCAAAAGGGTTTGGTATGTCTTCTTCATTTTCCTGCCTTTTAGCAGAAGAAGGCTCACTTTCTGCTGGTAAATTTTTTTGTTTTTCAGTTTCTCTGATTCCAAGTTTTTTAGCGTTTTCTGATTTTTTGTTTTCCTCGTTTTTTGCTACATCGCCCAAATTCAGTTCATTAAAAAACTGATCCAACACAAACCCCCTAATTACCTTTCCCCTGACTGATTGGGATATTTTTTCCAAAAAGGATATAATCGCCCTATCCTTTGCGTTATTTTCGTACAAGGTAAAAGTAAATTGCTTCCTTCCTTCTCTACCCATTTGACACCTCTCTTTCTAACGGTTTAGCAAATTTCTCTCCGTATTTGTAAAAACCAAGTACGTTTGCAAAGGAAGGATTTTCAGTAACTACAAAGTTTGCTTTGTCCGGCAATAAATCTTTTATAACCTCAGTACCGCCGCCTATAAAAACAACTCTATTCACTTCTTTTAACACTTCACTCCAGTTCTCATTCAGTATGCCAACCAAATTCTGGCAATAATCGTACTTAAACTCTGAGATCATCTCAGAAAGATCATACTCTTTGCCCTCGTATAAGAATTTTTTTGATCTGACGATTGCCTCGATTTTCTTAATATCTGGGCTGATATTGAACTTTTTATTTATCTCTTTGGATATTTCCTGATATAACCTTTGTATGCCGAAATTATTTGAAAGCGACTGAGCTGTATTAAATCCGCCTTCTCTGAAACAGGCTAGATCAAGCGTGTAGTAACCTATATCTACGATAGCAGTACCTTCCTCTTTTTTCATATATTCAAGGATAGCGCCAGCACCTTGCGGAAGAACCGCAACATTACCTGCGGAAATATTATATTCTTCACCGTTCACATAGAATTTAAAATCTCTAACGGACTTAACCTGCATTTTTCGTTCTTCGTTGTACTGCGATAATGGTAAACCAAGAACAAGGGTGTCTATCCCCTCATTGATTTCATCTTTAACATTATACATCGCATACGCTAAAAGAGTTTTCCAGTAACTGCTTCCATGAAAATTGTCGCCGATAAGAGAAATAGGACTGCCTTGTGAAAGAGCTTTGTCACCTACAAAAAATTTCTGGGAATCAACTTCAACTATATCTGATTTATTCATAAAATCCGGACCGTTTTTTCTGTGACGGACAAGGTATGAACTAAAATATTCTTTTCTTTTATCTGTAGCTATCTTTGTTCTTCCATAACCTACATCTACTGCTAAGATCATGTTTGCCTCCTTAATCTTTCCTTGTGTAACTAATATATCGAACTCATTTGTTCTTTTTTGTGGTATTTGCTAACAAATTTGTTCGTAATGAAGAAACCTTGAAAATAATCTATACTTAATGCCCTCATTGCATCATACTGCTCAATATTTTCTACTTTTTCTCCTATCAATACAGACGTACAGGATTTTAATTCTTCGACAAGTGACTTGATATAACTGAAGGAACAATTTAGGATAGAAGTGTCTATTTTTATGCCGTATGGCCTTAATGATATGGCTTTATCGATATTGGATAATCCTGTCCCAAAATCATCTAATATTATTCTATGCGAATACGTTCTTATTTGCTCTATGTCACTTTTAGAATAAGTCCCCTGCTCAGTCAGCTCGATAAAAACATTTTTCGGTAGTTCTTCTATATCAAAATTATCTAATGTTTTGTCGTTCTGGTATCTTATGAGTGTAGAGGGTGATAAATTAATAGTCCAAAACAGCCCATTATTAGTATTAAACATGGAGTTATACTTGGATATAATCTTTTTGTACAAATAGTATTCCAGCTCTAAGTTAGTTTCTGCAAAAAGGACTGAATTAGGAATATCCGTTTTTGCTAAAATCTCACACCCAACAACTTTGATTTTATCTTCTTCATCAAGAAAATAAATATTTTCATGCTTGAACACAAAAACTACTCCTCTTTGTTTTTAGATTTTATTCTGATTTTCCATAGCAATAATTTGCTTAATAGCGTCTCTCACGCTACATCCAAGCTGTTTCTGAACGTCTTTGATTTTCTTTTTGTCTGTGGCATCAGTTGTATATAAATAGTAAGAATACCTGTCAGCGATTAATCTTCCGATGCCAAGACCGCCTGCGCCGGAGATCATAACTTCTGAGTATTTACCTTTAACCGTATCGACAGACTTGAGAAGTTCAAAGAAATAGTCATGCAGTGAAAGTTTTTTCTCAGCTTTAGCCTGCTCAATTATTTCGTTCTTTTGTCCCAGCATCAACTTCCACTCTGAATTAGTAAAAATAGCTTTTGTTGTTTCGTTCATAAAAAAGTCCATAATTGACTGTGTAACAACTACCGCAGAAGCCATATGCTTCCTAAAACGCCTAAAAGCTTTTTCAATAAATGCTGCAGACAAAGAGTTCCTCATCAAATCCCACGCTTCCTCAATAACCATCATTTTTTTTCTATCATATGAACGAAAAATATCCTGTGATATTCTAAACATCATCATCATAAGGAAAATACCTTTCAAATCCTCTTTCTGCTCAAGTGTGTCCAGTTCAAGAACAACAAAGTCTTTATTGTATTGAAAAGTATCACGACCGTTTACCCAACTTGAATACCTACCTTGCTTAGAAAAAGGGAAAAGTGCTGTTGCAACATCCTTTGCTTTCTTATCATCTTTGTTTGCAAGTTCCTGTATTACATCATCCCAACAGGTATCGTTCTGCTTCTGTTTAAAAGCTTTTCTGATAGCCTGCTCAATATGTGCGGCAATAAGTTTCTTTTCTTCGTTTTTCTCGTCTTGTGAAGAATACAGGCTTATACCCAACATTGAACCGACAAGAGGAATGAGCAATTCAAATTCTTCACTTGCAATATTACCATCCGCCCCAATTTTTGCGTGTGTGAAAGGATTAATAATAATATCAAGATCAGGATCAAACTCTATAAACTCACCACCGATCTGCTCAGCTAACTTTTCATAACTTCTGCCTACGTCAATTATAAAAACTTTACCGCCCTCAGCAAGACAGGAACATACCATTTCGTTTGTCAAAAAAGACTTACCCTTTCCGGATTCAGCAACAACAGATATATTGTAATTACCGTCTGTGTCATAAGGATTAAAATTCATTAGCTGTCCACGTCTTGATACAAAAGTAAGATATGGATCTCTACCGCCTTTCCAGTCCGAAGTTATAGGAGCCATGTTGGCGGCATTATTTGAAAATAACGGTTCAGCTCTTCTTAAAAAAGACTCATAGAAACTGTCGTATTGCAAAGGCAATGTCGAAAGGAATACCGGAAATGCAGTTTCAGGGTTTTCAGGCATAATTGTAAAATTCTTCTGTAACCATAATGTTCTTATAAACTGACCCAAATACTCTATATGATCTGCATCATCACCTTGAACCCATAGACTAAGCTGAAGGGGAGTCTGTATTTTACCCTCTTCATAAAGCTCCATACCAAGCTGAAAATTATGATATCTTTTCCAGAGTGTCGGCATATATTTAGCTACCGGATTCCCGTCTGCCTGCTGTGTTGTCCAGTGGGATTTAACCTGAAAGCGCTCTTTAGCCTTCATAGTGTTAGGCAGCTTCATATTCAAGGTTACTGCAAAAGGTGTCGGTATTTGCTTCATATTATCCGTGAAAGAGCCGAACAGCTCACCAAACTCAAAGAGATTCATTTCTGTCGGGAAATCTTTTACTGAGTATACTCTGTGGGGCTTATTGTTGATATATAAATCGCCTGAGTCTTTTACCTCAATCTTTGTATTGTTATAGACTATATGTTCTTTTAATTCTTTTGACGGGTTGTAAGATATATTCTCAGGTATATCTACGTTTATAATTTCCCGCATTGTTTCTATGAACCTTTCAGGTGGGCATGTGGCAGGTCCAAAACCAGAAGATTCAAGAGTACCCCGGTAACTGTTAAGTGCTTTTTTTGCACTCATTATCTCATTTTCCACATCACCATTGCCGTTATGTGGCTTGAAAGGGATTGTTATAGAAAAATATACTCTAAAATCCCTTGCACGCTGATCAAACGAGTCAAAAAAAGATTCTTTTGCATGTTTCAGGTAAAATTCTTTCCTTTGCAAAAAGAGTTCACGAATTGCATCATCGTCAATATTTGTATGATTGTTTGATTTCCTTGCATAATACTCCTCTGCCTGCCTCTTTATATTGGGCGAAGCATAAAGCATTATGGAGATATACCAATCATCTGAGTGTCGAGGTGCGGTAAACAGAGATTCAAGTGCGTTAGATGCACTTGTCCCTGCATATGGGATTGGATTGCATTCAAACAATATGCCCCACCCGGATCTGAGTATATATATACCGTCCTCGTAACCGTATGGAGTCAAATAATCGGCAATCCTGCCCCTTTGCATTATTGCTTCGAGATTCTTAGCCGCCAACCCCATTTATTCACCTCCAGAGACAGGATTGGCACTGTTTCTTATCTCTGCCGCATCATTTTCTGACGTGAATACCCAGTTTGACTCGTCCTCAACAATATATATAAAGTGAGAATACACAAGATCGCCCATATCGTTCTCATACGGTGCAATCCATATCCTTGTGACTTTTTCCGGCTGTCTTATCGGAATACCCTCTTTTGCTTTTACAACGCCTTTCAGAAAATCATTATTGTCTATGCCAGGATATCTTGTATTTCCACTTTCTTTATTATGTTTTTCTTTAACTAATTTCTCATATTTTTCTTTAGCTTTCTTTTTGCACATTCTGTAGGCGGCTTTATCATCTAAAAACTTTTCAACTCCGCATTCTCTTTCAATATATTCTTCCAAATCAGGTAATTCTTTATATTGTTGTTCCTTTTTGTACCCCTCAATATCCTGCCTGTTTTTATAAACATCCTGTACACTTGCACACACCCCATTATCAGTAGCTGGACAACTAAAATTCGAGTTACCGGCAGGGTTCAAAGTTTTAGCACAACCGCCGAAATTTATTGCGATTACGATCAGACTAAAAACCAGTATTAATCTTTTTATATTAATTCTCATATTTACCTCCTATTTAAGCGGATTATCTTTTATCTTTTTATCAACAAGATTAAAGCTCTTGCCGTTTTTAACGACCATTGTAACGCTTCTGCCTGCTCCCACTTCAATAACCGGAAACATAGACTCAGCCATATTCATATAAAAATCAGCAAGTTTCGTCATTGCTTTACCTACACCTTCAAAACCTGCCGCCTGAAAAGCCTTGTCTGATTCGATAGTTTTTGTAGAACCTTCAGGCGTAACAGATATGTTGCTTGATGCTTCTGTAAAAGCATTGGCAACACCTTCTGCAAAACCTGCAACAAGAGCTTTCGCTAAGATTGAACCTTGTTTTGACACAAGTCGTCCCCTAAGACCTGTTTTGCCGTCCTCACCCATTATCCAGCCTTGCAGACTTGTATCCACTACTTTTCGTTCAGAGTCTTCCTCTATACAGGAAATCTTGACCATGCGTATATATGCTCGCTCAGAGGATAGATCGCCTCTTGCCGATCCTATACCTACACAGTCAATCATATTCGATCTGTATCTGTTCGGCAGAATCGTTTCTTCGTTCAAATTAATCAAAACAGGCTGTGGCTCTTGTTTTCCAACCTGCATAGTCGGAGCATCAACGCCAGTTAACAGAACACCCCGAACAAATGAACCGCTTGGGATGTAAAAACTTTCATTATCTGAACTACTGTTTTTGCTTAACGAGGCTTCGCTGGGCTTATAAACGTAAATATTCTTCTTTTCTTCTCCGGTATCCGTTGTACTCGCTTTGCTTGTCTTGTCATTTTTCACATAATCCTTGTTATAGTATTGCTCATACCCCTTTTCTTGTTTTTTACTCTCATACGGCTTAGGTGGCGGGGGTAAAATGTCCATTTTAGCTTTTTTAGCTTCATCACCATTTACCTGTTTCTTATTTTTGTCTTTCTCTTTATTTGTTTTATTATCGGTAATGTCTGCTTTTTCAGTTTGTTCAGCTTTCTCTTTTTTTGTGTTAAATTTTTCCTCTATTTCTTTGCTTAATCTGCCCTGTTTTTCCTCTATCAGCTTGTTAATCTCTTCCTGAGAAATGTCATTTTTCTTTTCTTTTTCAAGTTCCTTCAATAAAGACTGTATTTGATTTCTGAGTTCTTTATTCTGCTTTTGCAGTTCTGTAAAATCGCTTTCTATACGAGCTTTCCAGTCTTCCTTACGTTCATCTTTATCAAGAAGTCCCCTTTCAATCTGTTTTTTGTTTGCGTATAATTTTTTCTGTTTTTGAACAAATGCGTAATACGAATACCCAAGAATAGCGACGATAATAAGCAGAACTACACCAAAGGACATCATACGTTTTTTTCTGATTATATCATCATCAGTTTGGATGCCGTCTTTGTTAAAAATATTCTTCAATTTATGCAGCATATCTTAACCCCCAGTAGGATAAACAATATATGCTTTAGTTGTCTCATTATCGCTCAATCTATGCTTATCCAAAGAAATAGCTCTCATACCCTGCGTGTATAAGTCACGTTCTTTCAGATACAATTCAGAACCCGAAATATTAGTGATGTCCCATATCTCAAGCATATATCTGTAACCTTTTAGTTCTTTAAGCTTTTGCAGGTATAATTCTTCGGTACTGTAATAAATATTTTTATCTTTAAATGATTTGTTGAAATAACCGTCGATCTTACCATTCTGCTTCGCAGATATTATCATGTTTCTTATAACAACTTCATAGGGCAAAGATTTTTCGATGCGCTTAGCTTTTTTATTCTTTCTGGTTGGATCAATAATTTCTACAGTTACAGCCGGTATGTCTTTAGGGATAAGAATAATGTTTACCACTTTGTTTTCTTCATCATTAAGAATAATAAACAATTCTGCAGGAGCCTTCTTATTAAGTCTTACAAAAAGACTGTTGCCTGAAATGTTGAGGCTTAATTTTTTTGAAGTTTTTACCTCTTTTATCTGGTATGGTAACTTGATGTGATTTATTTCCTGTGCCGCAACTTCGATAAATCTGTCTTCGCCAACAAGCTCTCTAATATCTTTTACTATCTGAGCTTTAGCGTTTATAACTGAAAATAAAATAAATACTATTAACATTAGTCCCGTTTTTCTCATCTTTCACTAACCTCCTTGCTGAGTTGCGTTAAATACATATGCCCGTCTATTACTGCCATTCGGAGCGTATATTTTATTTCGTATTCCATTGTGCTTGTTCCTACTTCTCTTCTTGCTTCACCTTCTACTATCATCTGGGCATAGTTGCCTCTGATTTCCAGTTTTGAGTCCTTCCAGTTAGGGAAAAAAGCCTGCCTGACTCTGTTTTCCTTGACATGCTTTGCCAATTCCTGCATTTCGCCTCTTATCTCTCTTGCTGATTCGGGATGCGCCATGCTGGAAATGATGTAAACATTGTCATCTATATTTTCACTTGTATAATTGCCCAAAGTTGAAATGATGTATCTGCCCCACATATCAAACATACTTTTGCTAACTTCGTTTGAGGATATAACAATAGACTCAGTTAATCTTGTAGGTGGGAGCTGTATCACAACTTTTTGCTGAGTAAATGAGTACGCCGTCAGAATCATTAGAAATATATTCAGAACCGCCATTATCAACGTAAAATGCGAATATTTCTTTGCTTTGTTTTCCATGTTTTTCCATTTTTCGATAAATGCCATGTCTCCCCCTGTTAGTCCGTAAATTCTTTCACATGATATGGCGGTATGTTATTTGGTGTCATAACACCAATCTTATATAAGAAGTGCATTATAAAGCCTTTATGTTTCTTCTTCTTTATCCGCCTGTAATACATTATCAGTATAAAAGTCAGACCGACCGTAATTATTGCATGTCTGATAATCAGACCAATAAACATACTTGCTACCAACATTCCGAATTCATCAATCTCCCAGAATAAAATTACCGGAAGTTTATCTAAATCTTTAGGTATTTTATAATTTCCTGCATTCTGCATAATTCCTCCTTATTTGAGCGGAAAATTTTAAAAAAGAAGGGCGGGAGACACCCTTCTTTTTAGGTTTTTACGGAGTGCCGAAAGCGGCTTGTCCCATATTGAAAAAGCTAGTTGCTATGCCGCCGAGACCACCGATTACAAAAGCAAGAACAATACCCCAGCCAAGGGCTGACAAACTCTTTGTCGCAATAGAAAAACCAGCGGCAATAATAAAGGTTACAAGAGCCATCAATAGACCAAGATTTCCTGAGATCCAATCTCCAACAGTTGTGTACGTCTGTTCAAACGGATCGGCGGCAAAAGCTCCCGTTGAAACAGACAGAACCGCTAAGCACACCAACAAACCAAACTTAATCATTGAAGGATTGATTACGGCAACCCTCAAAACCGTTGCTTTGAACTTCTCCATACAAACCTCCTTTATTTTTTCCGCTCTGGAATTTTATTAGACACTATCAATAACCCCATTAGGATTATTGCTCCCGCCAATTTACTTTGAACCCTTATTTTTCTTATCTAAAATTTCTATTTCTGCCCGTCTTGAAAGCTCTTCTGTTTCTTTAAAACAACAGTCCCCTTTGCCTTCCACAGCAGTATCAAAGCCGTGTCTCTGTAAATATCCCGCAACTGTAATAGCTCTTTTAAGTGCAAGCATATCGTTATACTGCTTAGACCCCACGCAATCTGTATATCCGGTAATTTTAAGAGCAGGTTTTTTATTATCTTCATAATCAAGGACTATATTTTTAAGTTTTTCATAGCCTTCAGGGGATATGTTATATTCATCGAACGCAAAGAATACTGTCGCTATTGCTTTATTATCTTCTGCCGACTCTTCCTTTGTTTCTGAACTGTTTTTCTGGTTAGCATTACCCTGGTTAGTTGTTATTCTTTGGTTTTTAGAATCTTTCCTCTTCTGTTTAACGGAAACGTCACTTTCTTTCTCTTTAGTCTGTTCATCAGAATATGAAGGTTTGCCGGCTTTCATCATCGCAAAAGGGTTCTTCTGTATGCGGTTTGTATCTTCAACCTGTTCTGCTATTACATATTGGTTACTTTTCAGAAAAGTTGTGCCTTTATAGATAAAATCGTCTACCTGTTTATGAAAAATGGCTGCATCCATGTGTTGAGCCTCCTATCGTATTAATTTGTTGCACCTATACGATAAGGCGGAATCAAATAAAAAAGTGTGGTATTTGTGAAAAATTTAGGAAACCACATAATAATTTTTTATTGTTTCCTATTGTTTTAGTAGAAGGAAAAATAAAGGGGATTTTTTATGATATATTGCACTTGTGGAAATGAGATGAAAGCTACTAAAGAAAGGTATGAGAATGGAAAAATTGTTATTCTTTTAAAATGTGAGCGATGCTGGGCTACACGCTATATTGAATTTGAAACAACAAAACACTTTGTGCTTGAAAATAAGTTAAGAGCTGTTAAATAATTGCTATTATGATACTTTTTGATTCAAATCGCCTCTATATCCATCTGCGAACGTCTTTGTTCTCCTACATAGATTGCAATATCTTTGGAATGTTTTGCCTATAACGGTTTTTTTGCATAGACTGCATTCAATTACTTGCAGATCATCTGCGTTATTTAATAACTTGAAAACATCATTAGGCTTAAATTCCCTGAAATATCTGAAATAGAGGCTTACAAAGTCTTCCACCCTTGCCCTTAACTTGTGTTTCTTTATAAGTTTTAAGCACAGTATTTTATCTCTGTTTTGCAGCTTCTTTTTGTTTCCGGATATTTCACCTGGCGAAACATACATATTCAAACTGATTAGCCTTTTTCTGAGTGAGGAATGATCCGGCATAAAGCCCTCATTTGCTTCCGTGAACAATTTTGCACAATTTCTAAGACTTAAACCTGCCTGAAGCAGTAATGTGCAGTTTTCAAAAAAGCTCTCTTCTATATCAGGTGCGATTTCATGATTATATTTATACCTCAATGCTTCATAAATAATATTTATGTTTTTATTTTTGAATCTTTCAAGAACACGGATAAGTGACCAACCCCTTTTCAAAAGCCTTCTGGCTATTTCAATATCTTTTTTGTCAGAACTTTTTTTGCCTATATTTGCTTTTGTACATTTTTTTTCTGTATAATCATACATGCTTGTCAATGTATATGTTCTTATTCCTGAAATTTCCGAAATATGTTCCGGCTTTAAACCCATGTTTACAAGTCTTTCTATATCATCAGCGTATCTGTACATTTTTTTCCCCTTAATCCAAATAATTTAATACCGCTTCTTTGAAAAGCTCTTCGGCTTTTTCTGCATTGTCACTATTCTCGATATACGCTTCTACATCCTCTTTATCTATCAACTTGAATATAGGCGTGGCGGGCGGATAGTAGTTATCAAGAAAATCAGTATTAATTTTCTCATAATCAGCAAGTTTAATGTCCTTTAGAGACACATTGTATTGAGAGCATTTCTTAAGCAGTTCTAAGATTAATGTGTTTATTTTGAAAATATCAGCGACGATTTCTTTAAGACCCGTATCTTTCTCACTTAACGGATCATTGCCTCTGATACGAAGCTTTGCCATCTCGTCTTTTAGTTCATTACACTGTTTTTCAGCTTTTTTAGCCTTTTTTGATAATACACTGTTTTCCTCATAGACTCTGTCTAATTCGTCTTTCACATCTTCTGCAGCAACATTTTTAAGTTCTTCGTATATATAATACTGTATTTTAGGTGAAAAATTAGCAATGCTTCCGGCTTTTCTAATGTCTATTGACCCTTTATCAATTATAGGCTTTAACTCCGGTATCATCTTTTCCTCAATGCTTATTAAAGATGCTGTATTGCGTTGTCCATATTCCGATACTTTGCTTATTTTTTTAATCTTCTCTTTTTTATTTGTACCTGATGTCTTTTTATATAGCATATACAAAGCTTTTGCTTTTTGAGAAGTAGTCAGCTGTCTTCTGCGAATATTCGCATCTACCATGCAGGTAAATTCTTCTTCTATATTCTTAAATTTCTTTACTATACAAGGCAACTTGCTAAGTCCGATTTCTTTAGCCGCTCTGTACCTCTGATTGCCGGAGATTATTTTATAAAAACCGTTTTCGACTTCTTTTACAGTCAATGGATCGATTATCCCCATCTGTGATATACTATCTTTTAACTCCTCAAACTCTATCCCGATAAGATCATCAAAATATTCTTTATTTTCTTCGTGTTCTAAAAGCTTACTGATTTCTATTTTCTGTATCATAAAACCTCCTAAATCATTTGGTGTCAAATGACACTATTTCACATGATGTGAAATGGGGCGATTTTGTACGGCTTCACATAATGTGAATTATGCAACTTCTATATTGCTCTTTTTTAACAACAATTCTTTAATATCATTATAGCCAATATATACTGAATGATTTACCCTATGGGGAATTATTTTCCCTGCACTTATTTGATTGTATAAATACTTTTTACTATACCCCGTATGTTCTGCTACCTTGCCAATATCCCAAACTCTTTCATCCCCTATTCTTTCCCATTCTGCACTGTCCAGGTAATTACAGATTAACTTATAAATGTTTCTGCTTAATTCACTCATCCTAACCCCCTACTTTTTGTTTTTCTTGATGTTGTAAAAAATCATCTATCGTCAACTGGACCGGTATTTCTTCTTTGTACTGCATTGCAGTTTCCAGAAGAAAGTCCAGTTTCGCCCGGTTTATGTAATATGACCCGATCCGGCTTTTTTCTTCAGTTTCCAGAAGTTCGTTTAATTGTCTTGCAAAATGCTCTTTTTTCTCCTTTGCCGAATATCTGGGTTCTTCAGCCAAAAGCATTAAAATTACAGATTGTTCGATGTCAATCACACCGCATAGAGCAACCCCGTGTTTAGTAGAAACAAGCCTGTATTTGCCAGCTTCATGAAAAACTTTTGCTTGTCCGTTTTTTATCAGCTTTTTGTCTGATATGTTGTAAGCGTACAAAATTGTTTTATCTGCCATCCCAACCTCTCTTAATACGGGATATTATCCTCATTGAATTCAAACAAATCTTCATAAAGTTCCTTAGCTTCTTTTTCTGTTAACTTTTTCTTACCGGTTTTCTTAAAAATAAAATTAATCATATTGTTTTCGTTTGTAATTCCATGCTTATCAGTTAGAAGCTTGTGCAACTTCATCTTGTAGCTGACTTTGTCAGACATATTTGTTTGATTTTTAGTTGATGAGCTATCCTTAAAATCTTTAACTTTACTTACTCCAGGGGATTTTCTATCTGTTGGTGGTTCATCGTTTATTGAAAAATCAAAGCCCTCTGTAAAGGTATCACTTGCAGGTATTGCGTGTTCTGTCGCTTCAATCAGTGCCCTTTTGCCTGCCATTTTCAAGATAGTGTTATCAGTGTCGTATATTTCGTTGTTATCCTGCTTCTCGTGCCAGACAAAATTACCGTTTATTTTTCTCCAGCGCCCTTTGCCCTCAGCTTTTAATTTTTCCGCTTCTTCTTTGTTCGGCTTTTTACTTGTCGGTATCCATTTATACCGGTATTTGGTTTCGTGTGTACTGCAGGATCCCAGCCCACTCGAAACTTTTTTCTCTGTCGATATGCTGTATATTGTGCATTTTACAACATACCTGATATAATTTTCCTCATGCACGGATTCTATTACCTCATAATCCGGTGCAAGCCTAAAAGTCTGAAGAAGTAACTCAGCACCGGCTTTGTATAATGTTTTGTTTTTTGTACCTGCTATTACACCAAAGTGTTTATTTTCCTGCATTACTGACTTAACTATATTCTGTATCTGCTGGATTTGCGAAAGTATGTCCTGTTTGTTAGCTATGCCTGTTTGTTCGCTAAAATTTGCTGGAATTTTAGATATATTTTGCATATTCAGCCCCTACAACTTTCTTGCGAGTATTTTATTGTCTCGCTGTTCAAGGTTTTTTAGGTCTTTTTTTAATTCATCAACACTCCTAACAAGTAGATATATTCCGCCATGTTTTTCTATCTTACGTTGAAATAACTTTTGATATTCGCTCTGTCTGCCCGCCGGAGTCTTGATCTCGATCCATATTCCTAACCCATCTTTTATGGCAAAGAGGTCTGCGATACCTTTGTAAGAACCCAAAGACTGGTGTATCTTGAATACAAACCAGCCGTTCCACGCAAGATACTCTTTTACAGCTTTTTGGATCTGAGATTCAGTCTGTTTGATAGGGGTTCTGGTTTGCTTCATGCTGACACCCTCTTTTTAGCTCTTTTATGAGAATTTGTTTTAAATTTTATTCTTTCAGGTCTTCTGAAAACTCCATCTTTATCAGGGATATATTCCCCTGCATCTATTTTTTGCTTAACTCCATTGTTGCTAATGTTGCTGATGCTCTCTGCTCGACTTCCACAAACACAGTTACAGCTTACTGTTATGTAATCATCGTATAGTTTTTCGTATTTTTCATAAGCGACTTTTCCTGTACCATAGCAGTAGTGACAATCCTTTACTGCTTCGGTTGTGTCTTCCTTGTTAATTTTGTTGTAATATTCGGTTATTTTTGCAAAAGTCGGAAAGTAATTTTCATTCACTAAAATATCGTCAACAATTTCAGAAAAATCATAATCTTGCATGTTTGACAATTTTTTTCGTGATAAAGAATAGTAGAGATCAGTAGTTTCTTGGCTAAACTTTTTGGAATATCCTACATATAATCTTCTCATTTCCGCCATAAACCCTTCTATTGTTAGCATCTCAAACCCCTGCGTCACTATATTTCTCAATTAAGTTTTGCTTTATCCGCTCAAATTCTCTCTCTTCTGAATTAAGAAATAATGTTTCTTTTAACTTCTCAAATCTTTCCGGGAGGAAATCTTGAAAATATCTTGAATCTTTCCTTTGACCGTAAAAATTTGCAGGGTCTTTTATATATTTTTGTTCGTGTATGTGCTTAGCTATCCTTGTTTCGCTATAATTCTCAGCCGCTTTTTTAAGATCGGCGGCGGAATACTCCAGAAGTAGTTTTGATATATTTTTTAACGCTCGTTCCTTATTTCTTGATTTGTCGCTTTCTTTGTTATTTTTAGCATAGTATCTATAAACCTCTTTAGCTTCTCTTTTTCGTTCATTTAAACTTGAGTTTAAATCCTGTTTGCTATCCTTTCTGTTCGTCTTGGGTGCAAAATCATTTTTTGCACCTCCTGTAGTAGTATTATTCTCTGTAATTGTATTCTCTGTAATAATACTCTTTGTATTTGTACGTGCATTTTTGCACATACCCTCTGTGTGTTTTTGCACATACCCTACGTGTATTTTTGCCCCCACCTCCGTGTATTTTTGCACAGAGGTGTGTGCATTACCTGTTTTTTCAGTATTCTTTTTAACTTCATCTTCAACATGTTTTTTAAAAGTAATTTCTTTTATTTTTTCTGGATATATCTCTAATTTAGGAAACATCTTTTCCATCCCCTCTTGCATTATTAGTTC
>JASMTO010000049.1:0-7169 GCA_041694215.1 bacterium | reverse complement strand
GCCCCAGGTTGAAGATTATATATCTTGTATTTAAATTTTTCTGCATACTTGTCTAAATCTGCAAATGATTTTACACCGGCTTCCCAAACATATGTGGGAACGCAAAGGCTTATTCTACCCCCTTCCAAATTTGTACCAAGCAGCTCAATTTCGCCTCTTTCCTTTAAAGGGTCTATCATAGTGTCTTCCTGGGGACTCCAACCAGCCAAATAAGCATCGAGATTATTTGTTTTTAAGCTTTTAAAAACAGCAGGCGCACTTAAAACACTCTGCTCAACTTCGTATCCCATAGCTTGTAGTATCTGAGCAGCAACTTCTGTTTTTACAGTGACTCCAGGCCATGCAGGTACCCCGAATCTGATAACTGGCTTAGCAAAAGCTGATACAGTTGATATCAAAAACAGAATCAAAAAAAATAGTTTGCAAAAACTTCTCATTAACAACCTCCACAATATATTTCAATCTTGTTTATTATAGACATGAAATATCGACTTGTCAAATATGCAGACTGAAAATTATTGGTTGATAGGTGATAGGTGATAGGTTATGGGTTATGGGTTATGGGTTTTGGGTTCTACGTTTTACGTTTTGAACATTGGACTTGAATAGGGGTATTTTCGTCAAATAGCGCAAGGGTGTCTCTTGCTTTCTGCTTAACAAAAACATGACTCTATGATAGACTTTTTCTACTTTTTTGTATATTAATTACCCAGCTGTTAACGGTAGAAGGATGGAACCATGGAAAATCAACAAACTGACGATATCAAAGAAATATTTGACTACTGCATAGATAAAATACAGTCTGAGTCACCTTTAATCCATAATATTACAAACTTTGTGGTAATGAATTCCACGGCGAATATTCTCCTGGCAATAGGCGCTTCCCCTATAATGGCGCATTCACTGGAAGAAGTAAGGGAGATCGCTAGCGTTGCAAAAGCGGTAGTCATAAACATTGGGACATTGGATTCCTCTTGGCTTTCATCCATGCTAGAAGCTGGCAAAACAGCTAATAAAAAAAACATACCTGTTGTGCTGGATCCTGTGGGCTCAGGTGCCACTACTTTCCGGACAAAAGCTGTGAGGCAAATTCTCTCTGAAATCAAAGTGGATATTCTGAGGGGCAATTTGTCTGAGATAATGTCACTCGTTTCCTCCAAATTTAAAACAAAAGGTGTGGATAGCACAATATTACTGACTAATGAAAAGGAAAATGCAATCAAAAATCTTGCTATAGAAACAAACTGTATAATAGTTGCATCGGGTAAAACGGACTTTGTAACAGACGGTAAAACATCATACAAAATATACAACGGACATCCGGTAATGACCAAAATCACAGGGACAGGCTGCGGTTTATCAGCGGTAACAGGTGCGTTTTGTGCCGTAAGAAAAAATGAATTGCTTAAGGCTTCCGTAGCTGCTTCTGCATTTTATGCAGCTTGCGGACAAAAAGCTGCTGAAGTTTCTGTTAAACCGGGCAGCTTTTTCACAGAATTTTTGGACACATTATATTCCTTCAATAAAGCTGATGTGAAAAATATTTTCCAGATTGAGGCATTAATCGAAAATGGATAACTATCCGAGCATAGGACCCGACAAGCTGGGTTTTGGGTGATAGGTGATATTAGTGCTAAGAACTAAGTATTAAGTGCTAAGTGTAAAGGTGAAGGTAGAGGTAGAGGTAGAGGTAAAGTATTTGAGGTAGTTTGAGGTTGTTAAGGTAGTTGAGGCGCCAGCCGCGCACCGAGCACAAAAACTTATGTGCTCGGCGTGGTAGTTGATGTTGCTTGATGTTAATAAAAGTTAACATTGGACATTGAACGTTTCACGTCTCAAACCCTGTTTAATATCAGCATAATTGTGAGCAGAATGTGAATTCGTTGTAGAAAAACCCCTACCGCTAAAAGAGATAAATCCATCACAATTGTCAAAAAAATAAGCGGCGATAAAAAGACCTATTGACTCTTATTTAAAATGAGACTAAATTAAAATGAACGATTTTACTAATATATTATCTTATGGTATATTAGAAAAAACATGTGGAGGTACGTTATGGGAAACATCGGAGAATTTGTAAAAACAGCAGATTTTAAAAATGAGAAACATGTACCAGTAATCGAATGTCCAAGCGGCTTGAAAAAAGGAGAAGCATCCGATGTCGTAGTAAGTGTTGGCAAGGAAATTGCTCACCCCAACACCACAGAGCATTATATCGGATGGATAGCTTTATACTTCAAACCTGAAGAGGGAAACATTTATAATCTTGGTAGAGCAGAATTCCTATCCCATGGGGAGTCTACGAAAGGAGCCAATGAAGGGCCGGCATATACCGATCCTGTGGCATGCTTCAAGGTAAAACTTAAAGAAAAAGGTAAACTGATTGCAGTAAGCTACTGCAATATTCATGGACTTTGGGAAAGTGAAATGGATGTTTCTTTTTAAATCAACCAAACCTTAGCTAAAGATGGGCATTTGCCCATCTTTAACTTTTTAGCTCACACAACCCAATGCAGCATTATATTGATAGTTTTTTAGCAAATTCACCTGTTTATCTAATAGCGACTCAAGAAAATATTTCACCCCGTAAAGACTGGCTACACCACCTGCAGCATATAAATCACTTTTGGCAAACCGACGGATTAGCGGTACCAGCCTCTTGGCTACAGATAAATTTATCCCGGCAGCTATCTCTGCAATACTGTAGCCTTCCGCAATTTTCCCTATAATTTCACTTTCTGAGAAAATGGCACATGTACTGCTCAATATACAGGGATTTTCTGTATAACCAGCCAATTTATCAACAGATATTTGTAATATATTTGCCGAATTCTCCAGAAATCTTCCAGTACTGGCCGCACATTTGTCATTCATGACAAAATCATCAATAAATCCTCTGGTGGCTTTTATTACCTTGCTATCCTGGCCTCCTATGTCAATTAAAACAAAATCTTCAAGCCCTGTCTGAAATTTTACACCTTTAAAATGAGCTTTCACTTCCGAAATAATATTTGAATTGCAAAAATTCATAAGATTCCTACCGTAGCCTGTAGCCGTTATCCTATGAATATTTTCACCATTTACTATCTCATGCTCAATCCTAATGTTTCCTGACGAATCTTTTTTTATAAAATTTTTGTAAAAATCAATGGTATTATATTTATAGAATTTATATGACTGTCCATCTTTTACGCAGATTTTCACAAATCTACTTCCCAGATCAATGCCAGCTTCAGACATTTTTTTTCTCCTGAATCATTTCGATAAAAGACTCCAGCCTGATTTTTGTCCTGGCATCAATGCCTCCAGGTTCGTTACCTTCAATAGTTATCATAGGCAAATCTAACTCCTTTCTCAAAACAATATCTTGCAACTGCCTGTAACAAAACGATTGGACATAATGGATAATACCATCCAGTGATCTATTAGCCACTTCATTTTTTATATCATCAATTCTGCCATAAATATCGTAAGGGTACGTATAATCCAGATATTTTTCCACAATATCTTCCTTTTCTGAAACTATAGAAAATTGCCTCTGTACTTCGTTAAAGGCTATATGCACACCCTTCGAATCCAGAAAATCGTACAAATCTGTAAAAATAGGGGGCACACCGATAAAACCCAGCCTGATATTTTTCTCTATCGTCCTTCTTTTGACGGCTTCAGATAAAAAATTATCTAGTGCTTTTTCAAACGCTTCGCAGTCACCGTTAAAATCAGTGGAGGAAACAAGCCACAAGTGATTTTCAAATCCTGTCACAATACCAGAAACAGTCATTTCATCCAGAATTTTCAATTTTTTCCTTATATTTTTTAATTTATTACTATAATCCTGGACAGCTTTAAAGCTTACACCAAAATATTCAGACAACGTTTCCATCTCTTTTTTTAAAGCAAAATATTTATTTTGGCTTCCAGAGGGATAATTAAACGTCGTAACCTTTATCCCTGATGATGCAAAAATTTCTGCAAGTGCATGATTATTACTACAATCACCACCTGTCACAACAATAACCTCATCCGCACCGCCCTGCATAACGGCAGAATAAATGCCCTTGATCCAGTTACATGTATTCCTGGGCAAGCCGTCCTGCTCAGCATAATCCAAAAATCTATGTGGATTGGGATCGGTTATAAAGATATTGTTCAAATCCACCGGAATATTACCAGAAGCCAAAATAATTTCCACCGGCACAGTTGTGGTAAAACCAACTCTCTTCATGAAATACTAAAATCAAGATATCTTCTAATTTCTCTATGCAAACCTTTACGATTTTGAAAAATAATATTATTACTCTCAAAAAATTGATCAATAACATTAAAATCAGCTAAATCCACCTGCTCACCGGAATCAAGCGTTACCCTAATAACTTTTGTTTCGTCATTTTCTCCGGTTATTTTACCATGCAAATCTTTTTCAATTTTAAGAAGTGTGATATTGATATAATCCCCATTTTTTTCAAAAGAGGCTTCATACCAATTCATATCCGGAAAAACTGCCATCCATTTTTCTTTCATACCCCTATCCCTTTACAACACATATCGGTCTTATTCTTGCTATTTTGTTAGCAATGTTTAAATTATGCACCACATCCACCACATTTGCAACATCTTTGTAGGCATCAGGCATCTCCTCTTTAAGCGTCTTTTTTCCCCTGCTCATGACACAAATCCCCCTCTCATGCAGCTCTAAAGCAATATTGCGGTTTTTCGCTTCTTTTATAGCTTTGTTACGGCTAAGCACACGCCCTGCTCCGTGACAGGCAGAGTTAAAAGAAAGCTCTGTAGCGCTCTGTCCACCTGTAAGCAAATAAGAATATCTTCCCATATCACCTGGAATAATCACCGGCTGACCTGAGGATTTCAAATGTTCAGGTAAATCAGGATGCCCCGGAGGTAATGCCCTGGTGGCTCCCTTTCTGTGAACATAAACATCACGTTCTTTATTATCCAAAACAAATCTCTCTTTCTTAACAATATTATGTGCTACATCATAAATTAACCTATACTTAAAATCTGACCGTTTGATCCCGAAAAAGGCAGCCACCCTGTCAACAGCAAGGCTCATCAGAATCTGCCTGTTAGCCCATGCATAGTTAGCAGCACAAGCCATCGCAGAGAGATATTGCCGGGACTCGACACTGGTAGCGGGGGCACACGCCAGCTGCTTATCCGGGACAGAAATGCCGTATTTGCCAACTGCTGTTTCAAAGATACCAAGATAATCAGTGCAAATCTGGTGCCCAAAACCTCTCGATCCCGAATGAATCATCAAGGTAAGCTGATTTTTCTCCACACCAAGATTTTTAGCATTCTCTTCATCAAAAATCTCATCAACAAAACCTATTTCAAGGAAATGGTTCCCCGAGCCGAGTGTCCCACACTGATCATAGCCACGCTTTATGGCTCTCTCAGAAACCATGGAAGGGTCAGCCCCTGACAAAACACCACGGGATTCAATATTTTCAAGGTCAGCAGGATCTCCAAAGCCGATTTCAACTGCCCATTTAGCACCCTCTGTCATTGTGCGTTTTATATCTTTTGCCGAAAGGGTTATCTTACCACCCTCTCCTACACCACAAGGAATCGTTTTATATAAGTCTTTTACCAGTTTTTCAGGATCAGATAGTTCATTTACCAATATATCAAAAACAGTAAGCCTCACACCGCAGTTAATGTCAAACCCCACCCCACCAGGGGATATAACTCCATTTTCAGCACACACTGGCAAAACACCACCAATGGGAAGCCCGTAACCGTAATGGATATCAGGCATTGCATATACCCCTTTTAATACACCCGGCAAAACTGTAGAATTCTTTAGCTGGACAAGGCTCTCATCGTTTAAAATATCCTCCATCATTTCATCTGAAGCATAAAAATATGCAGGGACTTTCATTTCCGAATAGTCTTTTGGAGATATTTTATAAATGTAGGGTTTTATTTTGGAAATTTTCATCAAAAATCACCTTATGCCAAATCATTTGTAAACATACATTTTGCCATATAATCTAACAGTTAGGTTAATACCCAGGGTTGTATTTTATCAATTATTTAAAATTTTGCAAATATCTTTAATGATTCATGGTTCCTCATTGTCACTATTTCACTCACTATTTAGCACTAAAATCCCCATTCTGTATACCACTATGCATTTACATGCCAATAAAAACAAGCATGAGAGAGAGAATCTGTTGAACTTAATATATTTTTGGTTAATATAAGCATAGGAGAGATAAATGGAAAAATATTTAAACAAAATAACAGAATTATACAGATATTTTAATAAATATCTTCACGGAAAAGAAAAGGCCATTAAGTTGTCTCTTATAACATTTCTCAGTAGAGGGCATCTACTTGTAGAGGATGTACCCGGGCTGGGCAAGACAACCCTTGCACTTGCTATAGCCAAATCAATGGGATTAAGCTTCGGCCGTATTCAATGCACAAACGACCTTTTGCCCACTGATATCACGGGCCTATCTGTATTCAACAAAAAAGACAACTTATTTGAATTTATAAGAGGTCCGATATTTAACAACATAGTTCTTGTAGACGAAATAAACCGAGCAACACCAAAAACACAGAGTGCACTTCTTGAATCGATGGGGGAAAAGCAAGTGACCATAGAAGGAATAACGTATAAATTGCCGCAACCCTTCTTTATAATTGCAACACAAAACCCTGCTGAGCAACATGGCACCTTCCCATTACCAGAATCACAGCTGGATAGATTTTTAATGAAGATACGGCTTGGTTACCCTGAAAAAGAACAGGAGCTGGAAATACTAAAAGGTGGTAGCAGCAGAGGCAGTATAATCGAGTCCCAGCCTGTTTTGACAAAAGATGATGTCATGGAGATTATCTCGTTTATCAAGAAACATATTTTTGTTGACGATAAAATATATAATTTTGTACTGGATTTTGCTGGCGCCACAAGAGAAAACGAAAACTTCCTTATTGGCTTATCCACCCGGGCAATCCTTTCCATAATAGCTGCAGGAAAAGTTAGTGCTTTCATGTCTGGCAGGGATTATGTAATTCCGGAAGATATTCTCGATTATATGCAATATACGGTAACCCATAGAGTGGTTGTAAAAAACAATATACATGAAAATGAAAAAACGGAGATAATAAAATCTTTACTGGAATCAGTGCCTCTGCAC
>JASMTO010000048.1:0-7791 GCA_041694215.1 bacterium | reverse complement strand
TGTCGACCACAATCCTTTACCATATACCATTATCACTACTTTTGAAATTTCCCCGCTATCATTTTGCAGAATATATGCAGGCATACGTTTTGGCACAGTCGGATAACCAATAGATGGCAGATTATCTGGTACTTTGACAGAAGTTTCCGGGGAAGAGCTTACCTGCTGGAAATTCCTGTAAAAATCCGATAAATCATCCGATTCCACAAACTCGTCAGTCCCCAGCTTAACAAAACCTGTCCGTATATTCTTAAACGCTTCTTCTATAGAAATTTTTGGATTATATTCACCGCATGCTATCAAAACATTTCTGTTTCTGTTAATCGTTGCATTTTTTGCCTGTATAGGCTGCAGCATTACTGCAGTCACAGAGACGATGACAGAACAGACAAGTGCCAATGAAAGCGCAACAACAAAAATCCTCAGATCACTTTCACGCTTCATTTCGGCGCATTCTCCTCTTTATATTGGCATTAATAACGAAGTTATCAATTATCGGCGCAAAAATATTGCCAAAAATAATGGCAAGCATCACCCCTTCAGGAAAAGCAGGATTCACCACTCTGATAAGGGCAGTTAATCCTCCGATTAAAAATCCGTAAATAAATTTGCCCGTGTCGGTTATTGCAGCTGAAACGGGATCGGTAGCCATAAAAACAAGCCCGAAGGCAAAACCACCGGAAACGAGATGCCAGACAGGCGAAACATTAAACATTGGATTTGTATCGCTACCTATAATATAAAACAAACCGGTGAAACAGAGCATACCCACAAGCATACTGAGCATAATGCGCCATGAGCCGATACCTGTGACAATAAGTATAAATGCACCTATAAGGCATGCAAGGGTAGAAGTTTCCCCCATTGAGCCGGGAATAAATCCTATAAATGCATCCCATAGGCTGTACTCCATCCCTGACATACCAGAATGCGAAGCATAAGTCAGCGGGGTTGCTTTGGTAACACCGTCCACAGCCACCCATACCTTGTCCCCGGACATCGATGCGGGATATGAAAAAAACAGCATCGCTCTTGAAATAAGTGCAGGATTGACAACATTTCTTCCCGTCCCGCCGAAAATCTCTTTTCCCAGCACAATACCCAAAGACAGCGCAACAGCCGCTTGCCATAAAGGAACACCCGGCGGAAGTATTAAAGGATACAACAGACTGGTCACAAGGAAAGCTTCCGCGATTTCATGTTTCCTCACCACCGCAAAAAGCACTTCCCAAAACCCGCCTACAATAAGTGTCATTATGTATAAAGGGAGAAAATAAAGGGCACCCAGCACAATGTTGGATAAAAAGCTACTGCTATCTGGAGCAAGTCCCAGCATTTGTAATACATCAAACCGCCAGCCACTGGCATCACCAGCCAGATTACCCGCCGCAAGATTTGCCTGAAACCCAGTATTTAACAGCGCCATAAAAACACACGGGATAAGGGCAATCACAACAATACTCATAATACGTTTCAAGTCGATGCCATCCCTTATGTGCACATTCCCTTTATTAACCTCGGCTGGAGTGTATAAAAACGTATCCACCATTTCAAAAATGGGGTAAAACAGGGAATATTTCCCACCTTTCCCGAAATTTTCAGACTGTTTTTCAAGAAAATTTTTCAATCCCATCTAAGTTTCCTTCTCAATAGTGGTGAGTACATCCCGCAAGTTTTTACAGTGATCAATCTTGCCAGGGCAGACAAAAGTGCACAAAGAGAGATCCTCTTCCAAAAGCTCCAAGCACCCCAGCTTCTCAGCCATTTCAATATCTCCTATTTCCAGATATCTTAAAAGGTAAGTGGGTATTATATCAAGGGGCATTACCTTTTCATAACTTCCGATAGGAACAATAGCCCTTTTACTTCCAGCTGCTGAAGTATCCATACTGAATTTTTTCTTAAACAGATTTCCTGTAAATACTTTTTTAACGGAAAATTTATTGTTACCCGGCACCAGCCAGCCAAAAAACTCTCTGTCTCCACCTTCTGGAATAACAGAAACCTGATAGTCAAATTTGCCAAGGAAATGCACAGGCTCTTCACATTTTTTACCGTAAAGGGGAGAACCGGAAATTACCCGGTATTCTTTGTCATCAAGGTATTTTGATTTTATAATGTCAAATATGTCAGCGCCGATATCTGTCCTGATCAATGCCGGTTCTCTGATACCTTCGCCGGCAACGGAGATAACCCTTTTGGTATAAATCTCCCCCGTCCTAAAAAGTTTCCCCACAGCAATCACATCCTGATAGCCAATCTGCCATACATTTTTTTCCCTACTAACAGGGGATAAAAAATGAATATGTGTGCCCGCCAACCCTGCAGGATGAGGCCCGGTAAACCGGACAACCTCCACATTTTCAGGTAAATGGTCGGGAATATGAAAACTCTCATCATCTATACATATGAATACAGTAGATGTTGTCAGAGCACTGATTACATGCACACCATCGTAAAAACTGTCAACGTTATCATCTATCGCTTTTATGACTTTGGGAGCAAAAGGTCTTGTATCAGCTGCTGTAATAAAGATATCCGGAGGCTCTGCTCCAGGATCGGCAATTTTACCGAATGGTCTGGATATAAAGGATGTCCAAAGTCCCGATTTTAAAAGCTGACTTTTTATCTCTTCTGGCGGGATATTGCTTAAATCTGGATATTTATTAAAAGTAACGGAGTCCTCCCCGCTTTTTCTTATCACAATGGATAAAAATTTGCGTTTTTCACCTCGGTTTATACTTTTTATCTCCCCTGCCACAGGGGAAGTAAATTTAATCCGCTCGTCCTTTTTGTGGACAAACAGAGCATCCCCTTTCTTAACGTAATCCCCTTCGGACACCAGAAACCGAGGCTTTAACCCAATAAAATCATCTCCGAGGACAGCATATTCAGAAGCAACGGCTTCCCCCTGTATTTCCTGAACAGGCGCTCCTTTCAATGGTATGTCGCAGCCTTTTTTTATATGAATTGTTTTCATAGCCTGATAAAACCTTCTTATTCGCTAAGATATAAATTAGATTAAACCAAATTTATCCCAATAGTCAAACTAAATTTTGCTGGCACCACCTTAAAAATTACGCAAAAGTTACGTTTTACAAAAAGTTAGCTAATATGGTGCTGATTTTCAATGTAATTTACGCTTTTTCCTATTCAATATAATACTGCTGCATGAAGTCACTTAACCCAACAAAAAACGTATCACGTTTATTGTTGTAAGGGTTCACAAAAGACAATTTATAGCAAAAGAGTGTAAGTCTATTATCTTCCGTTTTTTCGTTGTACAAAAAATCCTGATAAAGGGGGTATCCCAATGCTTTCAAATGCACTCTCACCTGATGCGTCCTGCCGGTATGCAATTCCGCTTTCACAAGGCTGCACTTTTTTCCGATTTTTTCAGGGTAAAACGATGTAACAGCTTTTCTGCCACTTTTAAAATTGATTTTGTACTTGCCCCGCTGAGCTTTGGCCGATAAAGGGAGCATACAGGTTACAGCATATTTAAATGTTCCTTTGACAATACAGAAATATTCCTTCTTAACATCCCCTTTTTCAAACGCTGAGCACAACAAACGGTGGGTATCTCTGTTTTTAGCAAAAACCATCAGTCCCCCTGTACCTTTATCAAGCCTGTGGACAACATAGATATTCCCATAATACTCAGAAAGTATTTTTTTCAAGTAAGGAATATTTTTGTCATACCTATCTTCCGTTACCAGCAGACCGTGGGGCTTATTCAGCACAACGATACTTTCATCTTCATAGACTACAAACTTTTTAAAAGATGGATTCGAAATCATACACATATACTTTCAACAGCGTCCCTAATGGAATTTCACCTGTTTTATCAGCATCAATCACTGCGAAACCGTTTGATACCACAAGGGAGGAGATAAGGTGGGAATCCTGTGAATCGTAAGGAACTGCATAAAAATTGCTGTCATCATACACAATATTTACCCGGTTAAAATGGACTCTCGTATTCCTTTTTTGGAAAGAACCCCGCAGCTTAGCATTTATATATTTATTATGAAAGATGCTATAACCTGTCATCTTTCTTAAAGCAGGCTGTACATAAAAATATGTACAAAAAGCTGAACTTACCGGATTACCTGGTAAAGAAAAAATAAGTGTTTCACCCCTTTTACCAAAAGAAAAAGGTTTGCCCGGTTTCTGATTGACAGTTGTAAAAAACCAATCTATTCCCAACTTTGCAGCAGCGTTTGTCATAACATCATAATCCCCAAATGATATCCCTGCTGAAGTAACAATCACATCATAGTTTTCCAAGCCCGAAAATATATCCAGAAGATCCTCCACATTATCCTTGGATATCCCCACATATTGAGCCTCTATCCCCATATTATGCAATGTAGATTTGATAAAAAACGAATTTGAATCTATGACCTTATCATCACTTACGCCAACGTAAGGGTATTCCAGCTCATCGCCTGTGGCGATAATAGCTACTTTGGGATTTCTGTATACGGGTAATACAGTGGTGCCCACGGAAATCAGCCTTGACTGCCTGTATGCATTCACTGGATAGCCCACCATATCAATGAGATCCCCTTTGCTTACATCCTCCCCCCTCTTTCTTACATTTGCTCCACGTTTTTTCTTCTTAACTATCTTTACTCTATTGTCCCCTATTTCTTCAGTTGCTTCAAATTCAACAACAGTGTCCGCACCAGCAGGAATAAAAGCCCCGGTCATAATTCTATAACATTCCCCTTCCTCAACTTTAAGGGAGTCGATATTGTCTCCCGCCTTTATAAGCCCCTTAATATTAACTGTAGCGGGAATTGTTTCTATATCTTTATATCTAACAGCAAAACCATCCATGGCAGAATTATCCCGTGGGGGCAAATTTCTGCCTGAGGTAATTTTTTTTGCGATAACCCTGTTGAGTGAGTCAAAAACACTGACCATTTCACTACCCTTTATTTTAGATTCACTTAAAACTGTTTCAAGCGCCACAAAAGGGTCAATCATCTCCATACGTCACCACCTTAAAATAATCTGATGCTCGGTTATTGTTGGCAAAAATGCGCTCTTTTTGCAAGTACATTTTTACCCCCTTACTTTTGGAAGGGATTACAACTATCACTTTTATTACAATACTTTTTCTAATATACAAGAATTAAAACACTTGGTTGCTTTTTGGCAGGAGCACTAACTTGAGATAATTGGCACTATTATAATAGGGGGGCAAAGCCCCCCTGAAATGTTAGTCTAAAAATGTATAATGATATTCCGTGTGATCTTTATACGTACCGTTTAAAATAGCAACAACATCTTCCACAAAAACCAGCTCCTCATTGGTAGGAATTACAAAAACCTTTACCTTGGATTCAGGAGTGGAAATCTCCGTTTCACCTGACTTGCTAAAGGTGGAAAGATTTTTTTCTTTGTCAATTACAATCCCAAGATTTTCTAAATTTTCCAACGCTTTTTGTCTGATTATACCGGCATTCTCCCCGACACCTGCTGTAAAAACAATAGCATCAACCCTTCCCAGTACTGCATAATACTGACCTATATATTTCTTCAGCCTATATGATTCTATGTCTATTGCAATCTGACAGCGTTTGTCATTCATTTCACTGTGTTTTAATACATCCCTGCGGTCGGTGTATTTTCCAGTAATACCTAAAATACCAGATTTTTTATTCAGAATCGTATCCATCTCTTTCGGTCCTACATTAAGCTGCTGCTGCATAAAAAGGGGTATTGCAGGATCTAAATCGCCACAACGGGTGCCCATAACAGCCCCTTCAAGAGGTGTAAGCCCCATGGACGTGTCCACAGAAACACCGTTTTTAATAGCAGTATGGGATACTCCGTTTCCAATGTGCATTGTGATAATGTTACACTCCTTAATCGGTTTACCAAGTAGAGCTGCTGCCCTTTTTGACACATATAAATGACTTGTACCATGGAATCCGTAACGCCTTACACCATAATTCTCATACCATTCGTAAGGAACAGCATAAGTATAGGCATAATCAGGCATTGTCTGATGAAAGGCAGTATCAAAAATAGCCACATGGGGCACATCCGGTAAAATGTTTTTGGCTGCTTTAATGCCTGCAAGATTTGGAGGATTATGCAGCGGTGCAAGATGCTGAACTTCCTCAATCGCCTTAATAACATCATCATCAATCATTACACTTTTCGCAAATTTCTCCCCACCGTGCACCACTCTGTGCCCAACAGCTGATATATCGGTAATTTTATCTATAACGGCTGTCTCGCCGGTATCAAGTGTATCAACAATTAGATTAATAGCCGTATTGTGATCGTGACACTCATATTCATCTCTATGAGTATCCCTTCCGGGAACTTCGTGAACAATAAAGGAATCACCGATACCAATTCTCTCGACTATACCCTTTGCAATAACCTTATGCTCTTCCCAATGATAAAGCTGATATTTTACCGAAGAACTACCACAATTTAATGCTAAAATTTTCATATTTAAACCTCCTGGAACTAAGCTTGTATAGCGGTAATCGCCGCCACATTTACAATATCCATGTATTTGCACCCTCTAGACAAATCATTAACAGGTTTGTTAAGCCCTTGTATAATGGGACCTATCGCTTCTGCTCCGGCTATCCTTTCCACCAGTTTGTAACCAATATTCCCGGCATCCAAATCGGGAAAAATTAGTACATTGGCATTTCCTGCCACTTCGCTCCCCTTTGCTTTTCTCTCTCCCACACTTTTAACAAGTGCCGCATCAGCCTGCAGCTCTCCGTCTACTTTTAAACCAGGTGATTTTTGTTTAATTATTTTTAATGCCTCATTAACCTTGTCCACATCAGGATGACTGGCACTCCCCTTAGTTGAAAAGGAAAGCATAGCCACCTTCGGATCCACCTTCAGAAAAGATTTGCAGCTCTCAGCCGTAGCAATTGCTATATCCGCCAGCTGTGAAGGATCCGGATTCGGATTCACCGCACAATCGGCAAAAACAAGCGCACCATCTTTGCCGAACTCTTTTTTATTTGTAACCATGATAAAACAGCTGGAAACTGTATTCATACCCGCTTTAGTTCCTATAATCCTTATCGCTGATCTAAGAACATCAGCTGTTGTATGACATGCTCCTGTTACACAACCGTCAGCAATCCCTTTTTTCACAAGCATACTGCCAAAATATAAAACATTTTTCATTGTTTTAAGTGCTTCATCTTTGCTGATTCCTTTAGATTTTCTCATTTTACCGTATTCATCGGCAAATTCAGCAAGATATGGGCTCTTCTCAGTATCTACTATTTCGCAATTAACAGAATAACCTTTCTTATTAAAAAGATCTTTGACCTCTTCTTCATTACCCAAAACAATTACTTTAGCCAGACCGTTTTCAGTAATAGTGTGTGCAGCATCAATTGTTCTCTCATCATTTCCTTCAGGCAAAACGATAGTCTTTTTCAACGATTTTGCCATTTCCCAAAACTGCTCCATAAGCGACATAACTTGCCTCCTAAATAAAATCATATTTTATTTTTTTCTCTTATAAAATCATGCGTATTCAATGTCAAGCGGTTTTATTTTTTCTGTTTCGGTAAAAACGTGAGACGTAAGACATGAAATGTAAGATGTGAGATGTAACAACACCCATCTTCCAACCACCTCTAATACCAAGTTGCATTTATTTGAGTAATATACAGATATGACAACACCGAAATAGAATTCCCCTAAATTAGGGGGAGAAACTAGTTCCCCTCTTAAGATAGGAGGGGTTAGGGGTGGTATGAAAACAGCGTTGTTTGACAAAGAGAC
>JASMTO010000047.1:0-55119 GCA_041694215.1 bacterium | reverse complement strand
TTCGGTAACATCTTTTAATGTAATCAAAACACAGGGTTGTTCACTCCTATACAGTGTAATGTAAGAAAAAGTGGCATCAACCTTTTTAATTTCACCATTGCCGTTTTTAAACTGGAAGCTTATTTCATTTGTTTTTTTGTTCTTCAGTGTATCAGTGAAAACTTTAGAAAATGCCACAAAACTGTCCCTATCCAAAAAAACAGAAATATGAGCATTGATCAAATCACTCTTATCATATTTAATAATTTCAACAAATGTATTATTGACATCATTAATACTCATATCCTTATCCAGTATCACAAAACCAACGGAGGCTTTATCAAAAAGCTTAAAATATCTGTCTTTTAATTCCTGCAGCTGAACCTGGGAATTCTTCAGTTCCTCGTTCTGGATTTCCAGCTCCACCTGGTATACAGAAAGATCGTGAACAAGCTCGTCCATATCTTTGAAATTTAGTTCATTTACATCCACGCCCATTTTCTCAAGCTTTTCTTCAGCCCTGTTTCTAAGCTTTTTAAAAACAAGATCTCTGTCTTCCATTTCTAAATTCCTTTTCTTAGTTTCAGTTTATTATTGAATAAATATAATGGTCATCAACCGTTTCCGTATTAATAAGCCTGACATTATGTGTTACATCACTTCCGTCCGATTTACGTATTTTAATGCTCCGGCTAATAACCTTTTTTTCTTTTACATCTGACCTTATCTGCTCCCACATAGCATTACTAAGTGAAGGGCATAAATCATATATAGTTTTTTTCATCAACTCATCTTTATCGTAACCTGTAAATTTCTGCATAGATTCATTAACAAAAGAGAATCTGGCATCTGAGTTTATTACAAAAACAGGTTCTCCAAGTTTTTCCATAAATAACGTTATTTTGCTCAATTCCTCCAGATATTCCTTCTGGGTAGTTGTGTCATTGGCTAATTTTACAAATTTTACAATGTTTCCGCTCTCATCTTTGCCCGGCACAATAACAGCATCCTCTGCATATAATTCACCATTTTTCTTTTTATTGATAAACTTACCTTTCCACACATTACCGTGAAATATAGTATCCCATAACTCATCATAAAAATTTTTTGAGTGTTTGCCGGATTTAAGAATATTTGTGGATTTCCCATATACGTCGTTAAAAGAATAGCCTGTAATATTTTCAAAAGAATGATTTACATATTCAATATTACCGTTTGCATCGGTAATTACCACAGCAGAAGGACTCATGTCTATTGCCTGCGATATCATTCGCAGTTGTTTATTTGCTTCACTCAATTCAGTAACATCCATCAACGTGATCACAACACCCTTGATCTGTTTTTCGGATATTCGGTACGGCAATATCCGCAAAATGCACGTTTTACCATCTTTCGTGTGTACTTCCCTTTCAATAGTTTCATTCTGCTGAAAAACATGCTGAGACAGATTATAAAGATTAATATCTTTGAAGTTATGAGAAATGTGTTTTATTGGACGCCCGATATCGCTTTCAATAAGAAAAATATTATTGGAAACAGCTGGAGTATATTTGCGTACACAAAGGGAACTATCCAGAAAAACTGTTCCTATTTCTGTTGCTGCAAGCAAATTATTCACATCGTTGTTCAGCTCCGTCAGTTCTTCTATTTTGTTCTGATATTCAGCATTAACGGTAATAAGCTCTTCATTAACAGATTGGAGCTCTTCATTAGTACTTTGCAGCTCCTCATTGGAAGAAAGTAATTCTTCATTGGTAGCCTGAAGTTCTTCATTGGACGTTTCCAGCTCCTCAATTGTGGCCTGGAGGTTTTCTTTTGTATAGTTAAGCTCCTGCTCCAGATCCTTAATTCTCTGTTTTAAATCATCTGAATAATGGACTTCATCCCCACCTGAAAAATCGTAAGTTTTAACTCTGGATTCCTCAAAAATTACAAGGAAATATTTACGCCCTGTTTTTTCAGTTTCACTAGGCTCCACTTTTAAATCTATATACGTACCGTCATCCATTGCTATATTTTTGTACACCGCCCTCTTCTGTTCCTTTTGAGCTTTGTTTATAAGCGTACTTAACAATGTAGAAAGTGATTTGGGGACAAGGTGCAAAATATTAAATTGAGCTTTACCGCGGGGAAATCTTATGAACTTGTCGGCATCATTCAGGACATAATAAAGATTGTAGTGCTCATCCACTACAACTGTAGGCGGCAGATTATTCCTAATAACAGATTCCTTGGCCGATTCAATTATGTCCTCGCCCTTACTCACCCCCATCACTGAACCAGATAAATCAATTTCGCCATGCTCTTTCATACCTTTATCGCCTATCCCAGGATGTAAATCGTTTAAGACAAGACGATTGGTTTCCCCTATTTTCTGGAAAATTTTCCACTTATTGTGAATATTTCTGAAAAGATGATCCATATCACCCACTGTTTCGCTACTACCGAGAAAAAGATACCCGGATTTTTTTAATGCAAAGTACATATATGAAAGTACCCGTTTTTGCAAAACAGGTTGAAAGTAAATCAACAAATTTCTGCAGGATACCAAATCTATTTTATTGAAGGAAGGGTCCTGAATGAGGTTGTGTTTGGCAAAAATGACTTTTTTACGAATTTTGTCATTAATTTTATAATAATCCCCCTCTTTTACAAAATATTTCATCAAACGCTCTGAACTTATGTCCGCAACAATACTTTCAGGATAAAACCCATTACTAGCATAGTCCAAAGCTTCTTTATCTATATCTGTTGCAAAAATTTTCAAATCATAATTTACACCTTCAGCTTCCAGTTGTTCCAGAAAAATTATCGCCATCGAAAAAGCCTCTTCCCCAGTCGAACAGCCGGGAATCCAGCACCTTATTTCCTTTTCACCAAATTTTGATTTGCTGCGT
This sequence comes from bacterium, assembly GCA_041694215.1. GTDB lineage: Bacteria > Chrysiogenota > Deferribacteres > Deferribacterales > Flexistipitaceae > Flexistipes. Next base: position 52,243 of record JASMTO010000047.1, on the reverse strand, counting down.
ATTATTTCGGGAACCACATTTTGCTTTAAAAATTCATAAGCCTCATAATCTCTGAAAAATTTCGTCACACCAATAAGCAACTCTTTATATAAGCTATCCATTTCACCGGGATTATTTTTAAGAAATTCAACATAATCTTCCAAATCCGAAAACTGTTTAATGCCAAGTCTGCGTTCTACACGTCTGTATATCGTGCTTTTTTTATAATATGTAAAGTCAAGACCAAAACGGTTTTTTAACAGTTGATAAATCTTTGCCATATGATCTTCCGATTTAACAGGAGAGGGGAGCTCATCCACCGATTTAGCAATAACAGGATGCTTTATATACTTCATAACCTGATACGAAATATCTTCCGGTGATAATACATAATCGGCAATTCCTGTGCTCAAAGCACTTCTGGGCATTCCGTCAAATTTCGCTGTTTCCGGCTCCTGAACTATTGCAAGCCCACCATATTCTTTTATGGCACGTATACCAAGTGTCCCATCCGTACCTGTACCGGATAAAACAATCCCAATACTCCTTTCACCGTATTCGTATGCCAGAGATTTAAAAAATATGTCTATAGGTAGATTTAACGAATGAACATCTGGTCTGTCCAAAAGTTTGAATTTGCCTTTATTCAATTCAACATTTTTTTTAGGAGGTATAAGATAAACAGTATCAGGCTCAACATCCATAGAATCTTCGATACGCTTTAGACGCATATTGGTAAACTTACTGAGAAGTTCCATCATCATGCTTTTATAATCCGGAGACAGGTGCTGTATAACGACATAAGCCATACCAGTTTTATCGGGGATATTACTAAAAAATTTTTCCAGCGCTTCCAATCCACCTGCTGATGCACCTACACCAACAAGGAAAAAGTCCTTATTACGAGCATCATTGTTCTCTGTCATATTTGCCTGCCTTTTAGTTTAGCTTATGCTGCTTAAATTATAACAGTTTAATAAAAAAATCACAACTTCTTCACCGTGTCAATGGTATATTTCCTGGTATTGTTCCAGCTTTTGCAATATAAATATTTATCAATGTAAAACAATACTTTTATATACATTTGGAGATACTGCCAGTATAATCATCCGTCAACGTTCCCGATGACATATAAAAAATCTTATCACTTATCTTTTGGGCAAGCGTAATATTGTGGGTAATAAAAAGCACCGTTAGACCGTATTCAACCTGTAGTGTCTGAAGCATATTGACAACTTTTGCCTGTATACTGGGATCCAAAGAGGATGTCGGCTCATCAGCAACAAGTATAGAAGGCTCACCAATTAGAGCCCTTGCAAGGCATAGTCTCTGCAGCGATCCGGCATTTAACTGCATTACATTCATTCCTAAAAATTCACTGCCAGTCGGCAATTTGACACTTCTAAGGATCTCAGTAATCTTATCTTCCGAAGCATCCAACCGCTTCAACTCAAAAGCCTCATATAAGACTTCACCCACACTAAACCGTGGGTTAACCGAAGAAAAAGGATTCTGGGGTAAAAAACCGACATGTTTGCTAAATAAAGCGGCATGCTCAGCTTTTACATCTTCAAAAAATATATCCCCGCTATCGGGCTTTATTATCCCAGCTACTATTTTGGCAAATGTGGTTTTCCCTGAACCGGTCTCCCCCACTATGCTATATAATTCGCCGTTATAAATGGAAAAACGAGGGATATACATTCTAAAATCTGTTGAATAACTCTTTTCTACACCCACAACATGTAAACTTTTTACGACCCCGCCTCTCAAGCATTTTACAAATCCTTCCGGATGAGCAATCTCAAGAGGCTTCTCATAAAAACACTGATTTATTTTCTGTGGACACCTAGGGGCAAATAAACACCCTCCCTCAGCAATGTGGGAATGGTTGTCAAAAGATTCTTCCACATTAACCGTATGCACATGCTGAAAATGGCTTTCATCATGCCGGTGAACAATCCTGGAAAAAACATCTCCTTTTATGCCCATAAGCTGCTTTTTTGATCCTTCAAAAGGAAATGACCGTTTTAAGGCAAACGTATAAGGATGAGCGGGTCGCTCGCAAAATTTTTTATTACTAAGTTTCTCAACAATTTCACCAAAATATAGTACATAAATATCATCGCATATATTTGTTACAACTTCCAAATCATGGGATATCAATAGAATACTGGTAGATTTTGTGCGGTATTTTTGGATTTTTTCCAAAATCAATTCCTTATGTCTTTTATCCAAAGAAGCGGTCGGTTCGTCTAAAATAAGTATATCCGGCTCAAGCAACATTGACATGCAAAGCATAGCCCTAGACAACTGCCCTCCGCTTAACTGATGAGGGTATAACTTTTGGTGTATTTCATCTATATAAAAAGATGACAGTTTCTCACTTGCTTCTTTGAATGCATCGTTACGGTTATAATTTCGTCTTTTTATAAAAATTTCAGCCAATTGAGAAATTATGCTCATATTAGGGTGGAAATACATTTCGGGCTTCTGAAACATTAAGGCAACGGTTTCACCCCTTAATTTTTTCGCAATGTTTTTATCTGCATTTATAATATCCGTATCTTTTACAAATACACTTCCATTAACATCCCCATTGCCGCTCACAAATCCCATGCAAGCCTTAGCAATAGTAGTTTTTCCTGATCCAGATTCCCCCACAAGTCCAATACATTTGCCAACAGGAACATCCAGATTGATATTATCAAGTGCAAGTATTTCATGAGCTTTGAGTCTGTATTTAATAGTAAGGTTTTTTATCGATAAATTGTTGTACATTTCACCTTTTTTCATTAAACGGGAAATCCTCTAATATGTTCATTAAAAACCTTCTCCAGATGCAATCCGAAAAAATTAACCAAAGAAATAATACAAATAAGAGCAAAAACTGGTGGCAAAATCCAGTTCCACCAAACATCCAAATAATAAAAATTTGTTGAATATCTTATCATTTTGCCCAAAGAAAATGATGATAAATCTATCAAGCCGAGAAAAGTCAGTGTTGCTTCTGCAAACAAAGCCATTCTGAGTTTGTTTACAAACATTACCATAATTACCGGCATAAGCTCCGGTAAAATATGTCTGAAAAAAATACCTCCTTTCGAAGCGCCCATCTGCCTGGATATCACAATATATCCTTTACGCCAAGCAGAGATAGCTTTAGCCCTTATAACCCTGCTAACAGTAGCCCACTGTAGCAAAACTATAATTGTACCGGCAACAAACATCGAGGGTTTAAAAAGAGATGAGAAAAATATCAACAACAATATATTAGGTATGACAATGATTATATCAAAGGTTTTTCTCAAAAGAAAATCGCTCTGTTTTCCTAAGAATGGAGAAATATTGCCTAAAAGTGTACCTATCACTACTGTGGCAAAAGAGACAAAAACAGCAAATACAAAAGAATTAAAAACAGACAACAAAAAAACAGTCAAAATATCATAACCTATATCGTTAGTACCCAGTAAATGATCCTTACATGGTGGCAGAAATGGTTGATAGTAAGCAGGCTCATAATCCTTCAAACACACAAATAATAATCCCAATAAAACGGCAATAAACAACAATAACAGCATTATTCTATAAGACATCATTAATGTCTCTTTTTTCATTATAAAAAGGATAAATAATGTGAATTACTGTATCAGCTAGCATATTCATTAATATTATAAACAGTGCAGAAACAAGAAAAATGCCCCTTATCAGATTTACATCACGCATTTGGATAGCTTCGAAAAAAAGTGTCCCAAGGCCAGGGAAACTAAAAATATTTTCAACCACAAGTGCTCCGGTTAGAATAAAACCAAATCTAATCCCAAACCTTGAAAGTACTGGCGGTAAAGCCATTATCAAAAGATGCTTATATTTTATGTAAAAATCCGTCAGTCCCTTCCCTTTTGCTGTCAAAATACATGGGTGAACCATATCTGTAATAACACTGTTTCTTGCAATCAGAAACATGCCGGGAATATTGGCAACTGCCACACTGACCACAGGCAAAATCATATACCCTGCTATTGTAAAGAAGGTGTAATCTTCTGCAACTGATAATGAAGGGGGTGTATATCCAGTAGAAAAAATAATCAAAAACAAAAGTCCAACAACAAACTCAGGTACTCCATCAACTGCTGAATTAAAAAAAACACTTATTTTTTCAATGGGATGTGATTTTCTTACAGCAGTCTCAATCCCTAAAAATAAACCAAAAACCAAAGATAAGAAACCGGCGCTAACAACTAGCAAAAGGCTTCTGGGCAGTACCTCTCCAATGATTTGGAGGACAGGTTTAGCGTATAAAAAAGAATATCCCCAGTTAAATGTAACGATGTCATATAAATAACCAAAATAGCCGATTTCTTTCTGGAAAAACGATTGTATATCAGCATTCCCCGCTGAGAAACCTGTTGATGTATTCTCATACATCGAGATGTAATAATCCCCCGGCAAATTAGCCACAACCACATAGCTTAACGAGATTAAAACAAAAATAACGACAAAATATGACGTTAATAAAAACAATAACCTTTTCAAAAAACCATACGTTTTAAAATCCAGGAAAGGCAATCCACTATTCCTTATCATCATTGTTAACGCAGGCCATTTTATTAAATGGCAAAGGGATACCTATACTATACCCCCCTTTCGTGTAATACCAGGCTGGACTATTCTCATTATTATATGCTGCATATCCTGATAAATAGTACAGCGGCATTGATGGCAAATCTTCAGACAGAATACTTTGAATTTGGCAGAGTATCTTTTTTCTTTTATTAGAATCCATTTCAACAATCTGCTCACGCAGCAGCTCAATAAGGCTGTCATTCTTTTCATAACAGGCACTGTTTACAGAGCTGCCATTTTCACATAATATCAACCTGTTCAAAAATGCAGGATCTCCCACTATCCCGCCATGCCCCGTCAAAACCACTGTAAATTTTCTATTCTTCACTCGTTCATCAATTATTGACTGATCCAAATGCAAAAGATTTATCTTCATCCCCATTTTCTCCAGCTGCTTTTTAAGAATCTCAGCATCTCTGCCAATACCAATTTCTCCACCAGCGGTTATATCCGAAACAAGAATATCGATAACAATCCTTTTATTATCCCCATCCAGCATTACACCATTTTCAAACCTGTACCCAAGCTCGCTAAAAAGTTTCTTTGCTATATCCGGATTATAATTCAGCATATTATTGTTTTGGCAATAATACATATGCTGCTTTGGAAGCATCCCCGGGTTAGCAGGTTCGGCAAATCCTCTGTGGGCTTGTCGCACTATTTCCTCTCTATTTATGCAAAGGTAAAATGCTTTGCGAAACAGTTTATTGTCAAATGGAGGCTCATTGTGATTAATCAATAATTTTTTCATCCAGCTGCTCTGGCTATTAATAATCTTGAAATTATTCTTTTTCAAAATATCAATCATTTCCGGTTGTATTACTGAAACGTCAATCCTGTTTTTTAGCAAAAAGATTAAAGGATTGCTCACTTTACTAAAAATCAGGTTATCCACAATAACTTCGCCCAAGTAATAGTTTCTGTTTCTCTTAAAATGATAAAAGCCCCTTACAGGATCAGAACTTTCAAATACAAAGGGGCCGCTGCCAATAAATGTTTCTTTCTGAATATTATTATAAGGGTTTTCAATATGCTCCCAAATATGTTTAGGCAGTATAGGCATTGAAGCAGCTACATTCGGAATAAAAGGTGCTGATGGTCGAGCCATATGAAAAACAACTTCGTTTTCACCTATTACCTCAACGGTTTTCACATCTGTTACATCCACCCAACCGTATGGATGTTTTTTATAATATTCTATGGTGAATTTCACATCTTCAGCAGTAACATTTCTTCCGTCATGCCACAGTGCATTATCGTTTATTTTAAAGTAATATTTTTTACCCCTTTTATCATAGCTCCATTTTTCTGCCAAAGCTAGCACTATACCGTCATTTGTCTTCCACAGCAAACTGTCAAACAAAAAGCTCATTCTGGTATATCCCGGGCCTCTGGGATAGTGAGCATAAGGGTTTGGATATCCCCAGTTCCCTTTTGTATCGCCAATAACCACCTTGTCATAAAAGGTACTGTTTTCAGCACAGGCAAAAGAAGGAAAAAGGAAAATTAACAATATAAAAAAAGATAAATATTTCACTGCTATTTCACCCCATCTCGAAATTGTTGGCATCCCATATTAATTCAAATGGATAGCAGGCTCCGGTGAGGGTTTAGCGTAGTAAAATCCCTGAACAAATCTTATATTGAAAGACTTAACATATTCAAGCTCTTCTTTTTTTTCCACACCCTCGGCCAAAAGCAGAATATTATTTTTGGAAGAAATATCGGAAAGTGCCTGCAAAATAGATTGTTTAAGTTTTGATGTATGAATATCTTTAATTATTTCCCGATCCACCTTAACAAAATCTGGACTCAGCTTCGCCAACAAGGAGAGCGATGCATAACCGCTACCTATATCATCTAGAGCTGTGCGAAAACCGGATTTTTGATAAAAGGTTAAAATAGACTTAAGATGTCCGGTGTCCTCAACTTTCTCTGTTTCCGATACTTCAAAAACAATTTTTTCCAGATTCAGATTCAACTTTACAGCTAGGTTATATGTAGTACGCAAACAAACCTCCGGCGTGTAAATAGAAGAAGGTAGAAAATTTATAAAACAATACTTATCTATGTTCTTCTCAGCGATGGCTTCAAGGCTGCATTCTCTGGCAACTCTGTCAAGACGCAGTAAAAGATCACTGCCCTTTGCCATTCCAAAAAGTTTACCAGGAGGAATTATTTCCCCCTTTTTACCTATACCTCTTAGCAAACATTCATAGCCATAAATACTTTCATTATTCATATCAATAATAGGCTGGAAATATACTTTGAAAGATTTATTATTCATCATGTCAACAAGGTCTCTTCCGCCAAGTATACCACAAGCATTGGACAATGTATCAAGATTAGCAAAAATACCAAAATCAAATACACTACCTTCAGGTAAAAACGTAAATTTTATTTCTTTTTTTTCTTTTTCATTGAAATGTTCTCCGCATAGAGCAATCAAAAGATCACTACCGCATTTAACAGAAACAACTATGACACCTTTTTGATATTCAGCATTATAGCCTAATTTTTTAATAGTTAAAGCAAGTGATTTTAATATTTCTGGGACACCTGCAGTAAAATACATATACCCCTGATTATACCGGTATTCATTTGTGGCTTCACATCTACATGCCATTTTTTAACCTCACATAAATTCTGCTAATAGTAGCATTTTTTAATACCATTATAATATTCAAGCATTAAATCACGTTAGTTTTAACATAATTGGAAAGGGAATCAAAAGCCTTTGCAATATTCCAATTTTGGCTGCCCCTGTCACCACAAAAGTTGGATACAGCCCTTATATGCACAGCCCGTTGCCCAAATTTTCCGCACACATACCCAAAAGCAGCACCCTCCATATTTTCAATGTGGGCGTTTGTCTTGCTAGAATAAATATCCGCAAGGTAATCTGTACCGCTCAAAAAAGATACTGTATTGGCTGACACACCTGTTATCCCATCTGCCTTGTCAAATACTACAAAATCCTTTCCATCAGCCATTACCGGAAAACCCATTTCTGAAATTAACCGATAATTACCGGACTCGTCAAGAAGACCCTCATCAGCGAAATAATCATATTCCACACTCACAAGATCACCGGTTTTTAAATAACCACTTTTATATGCACCGCAAATCCCCATAAGATATGCTATTTCAAATGAATACTCTGAAAAAATTAGCGATGCTGCATATGTAATATTTATTTTGCCGATACCGGAAACAAAAATCAGACCATCTTTTAAATCACAAAAATATAATCCATTTGAGTTTTTACGAAAAAGAAAACCAGGAAAGATTTTCTCCGCTTCTTTTAATGTCGGGACAAAATAAGCTCTGCTTAAATATTTCATTGAACCTTGTTAATCTGAAGATCCTCCAGTATTTTTGCTGTAGCCCTGGCCCTGTTAAGTGTATAAAAATGCAGCCCTTTGACACCATTTTCAATCAAGTCCCTGCACTGCTCTGTAGCAAAATCAACCCCAATCTTAAACATCTCTTCCGGCTCTTTACCCAGCATTTTATTCTTCAAGTGTTCCGGCACAGTGGCACCGCACATATCTGTAAACTTTATAACCTGCTTAATATTGATAATAGGCATTATCCCTGCAATAACGGGAAGATGTATATGATTTTTCTCAAGCCTCTCCAGGTAATCATAAAAATAAGCATTATCAAAGAATAGCTGGGTTATGATACACTCTGCACCTTCATCAACCTTTTTCTTCAGATTTTCAATATCTTCACTTTTGGAGCTGCACTCAATATGCCCTTCGGGATAACCGGCAACAGCCACAGAAAAATTTTTATCATAACTCTTTATCAGCCTTACCAGATCAGAGGCATACTTGAAATCAGTAAATAGGGAATCAATATCCTCAGCACCTTCAGGAATATCACCTCGTAAAGCCAGGATATTCTCTATCCCTTCTTTTTTCAATTCTTCAAGAATATTTATTATTTTACTTTTTGTGGAACCAATGCATGTTAAATGCATCATAACATTCTGTTTGTAACTATTTTTTATCTTTTTCGTCCACTCCATGGTCTTTTCCTGCGTACTGCCACCAGCTCCATACGTTACAGAAACAAAGTCAGGTTTAAAATTACTGAGTCTCTCAATGGATTCAAAAAGGATGTGCTCATTTTCAGACTTTTTAGGAGGGAAAAATTCAAAAGATACAACAAGATTCTTTTTCTCAAATATTTCACCAATTTTCATACTCTCTCCATTTTTAGATTGTGAGTGTTATTAGGAAAATATATTATACAATTTGCAAATTATTGCAAACTATAATTCTTCTAGCGTCTCCACCTTCATTTGTTAAATCAAGATATGGCACTGGAATTAAATGTTGGCAATGGCCTTTTTAGAAAGCCTGTCAGCTTCCTTATTCTTTTCCCGGCGTACATGCACTATTTCATAATCAAGTCCAACAAGTTCATGCTTAATACATTCGACCAACTTTTTTAAGTTTTCATTTTTGATTTTATAGACACCGTTAAGTTGCTTAACTGCTAACTCAGAATCAAGATGAAAAATGATTTTTTCATCTACATTTTTCAGTTTCCGTTTGATTTCCCGGATGGCTTCCAAAACTGCGGTGTATTCTGCAATATTGTTTGTACCTTGACCTATATATTCCGAATGGTCAGATATCTTTTCACCGAAATTATCGTAAATAACAAAACCTATTCCAGCAGGTCCCGGATTACCTGAACAAGCTCCATCAGAATAAACGTTAATCATTTAATATCTTACAAATGCAAAATGAATATATCGCTTTCATTTTTCGGCTACTTTTTCGGTTTCTTCTTTAAAGTAAAGAAACCTTTGACAGTTGGGGCACTGATGTAGTGAATGTTCTTTTTTCACTTCAACATATAATTGAGGTGGTATTTTCATATAGCATCCCGTACACGTTTCGTTTTCAACACGTACTATTGCCAAATTATTACGTGCTTTCCGGATCATCTCATATTTGGATAAGATTTGCTTTTTTATTCCAGTAACAGCTTTTTTACGTTCTTGCTTCAGTTTTTCCAACTCGTCTGCATTGGATGCATTCTCTTTTTCCCGTTTATTAACCATCTCAGTGTATTGGATATCCACATTCTCTTTTTTCCCTTTACATGCCTGAAATTCTTTTTCATTACTCTTTATTTCATCATCAAGCTCAAGGACTTTCAATTCCTCTTCATACATCTCTTTTTTTAAAGTATCCAATTCTTTCAGAACAGCTTCATACTCTTTATTATTTTTCACCGTTGTCAACTTTCTTTGAGCATTTTCAAGAAGGGTTGACTTTTCAGCTATAGACTTTTCAATAACACTTTTTTCGTCTTTTAAGGATTTCAGACGCTTTTTAAGCTCTTCGTACTCTTTCTCCAGCACATCTTTATCATTTTTTAAATTTTTCAGATCATCTGGAATGTCGTTGATAAGACTCTCCAATTCTGCTATTCTGTTATCAATCTTTTGAAGCTCTATAAGTTTCTCTGCTGAATCTAACATTGTTACCCCCAAAAATATTTAATACTGGATTTTTCCTCCAGCACTATTGTATCTACATCAAAATGTTTCTGTATAGCCGAAGATAAATATTCCATATAAATTCGTTCAGTTTCAAAGTGACCACAGTCAACAATTGTTACTCCTGCCTCCGCAGCATCCAGAGCATCATGATGCTTAATATCTCCAGTCAAAAGTACGTTAACTCCTTTTTGAATACATCGATTCCAAAGGGATGCACCACTTCCGGTAACAATCGCAAATTTTTTTAAATCAAAATCTAGGGAGGCGTTATGCTTTACAATATCAAGCTTTAGTATTTGTTTAAGTTTTATTAAAAAATCGCTAAATGATATTTTTTCAGAAAAGCTACATATTCTCCCTAAGCCATTTGCTTTCTTTAGCTCCAGCGGGTACACATCGTAAGCCATCTCTTCATAAGGATGAATCTTCTTTACCTTTTCAATAACTCTATTAATATCTTTCTTTAATACTATCGTTTCCAGCCTATATTCTTCCGTTTTCGTCAATTCCCCTTTTTTCCCAATAAAAGGATTTGTTGAATCACCAGGCAAGAATGTCCCGGTACCCTCAACCATGAAGGTGCATTTGGAATATTTTCCAATACAACCGCCACCGGCATCATCAATTGCATCTATTATCCTATTTTCATAACCTTTCGGAACAAAGCATACAAACTTCACATAATAATCAGAATTAAAATATTCTAAGAAATCTTCCGGCACAGCCTCTAACAAACCTGCCAAATAATCATTCAAACTGTAATCGGACAAATCCAAAGATGTGTGATAGGAAAAAATATTCAAATTATTTTCTAAAGCTATCTTAATTTTAAAACCTAAGGGAGAAGATGTGTCGATTTTCTTCAATGGCGCAAAAAAAAGGGGGTGATGAGTTATCAGTAACTCACACCCCTCATTTACAGCCTGTGCGATGACATGTTTTGAAGGATCCAGCGCAAATCCTATCTTCGTAATTTCTTTTACAGATGATAGTATCTGCCCCCCACTATTGTCCCAGTCAAACTGTCTGGAAGAATCGGAAAATTGTTTTTCTAAAAATTTTTTAATATCATTTATATTTATTGACATAATTTTCCCGGCAAACTAGCCGCTTTTTAAAAAAATGGGCCAACCAGGAGTCGAACCTGGGACCTACCGGTTATGAGCCGGTGGCTCTAGCCAACTGAGCTATTGGCCCATATAAAACCAAACTTTACAGTCAAGCATCTTTATCACCAGTCAAGACTAGCAACTATTTATCAAAAACGGATTTGTATAATAGTATTTTTATTTATTTTGTCAACAAATTTTTAAATCTCTTCACAAACAAAACCTTCTTTTCGAAATATGCAACGTGGTTACCCATTCAGAAGATTGTTAAGGGTTTCTTGCAAGATATCAAGTTTGAAGGGTTTTATTAGTACTCCGTCAAAACCGAAGTTTTTGTAATCAATCATAATCGGATCATTTGAATATCCACTTGAAACTATTGCCTTAAAATCCTGATTTAGTTCTTTCATGGTTTCCAGCGTCTTTACCCCTCCCATGCCACCAGGTATTGTCAAATCAAGTATTACAAGATCGAATGGTTCTCCGGCATCAATTGCTTTTTTGAATACATTTATAGCCTCTTCCCCATTTTTTGCAGTCTCCACAATATATCCCAAAATACTCAAAAGCTCACTCGAAGATTCTAAAATCAGTTCCTGATCATCCATTATCAAGATTTTATAAGTTTTGTTATCCGTAACCATCAAAACATCTCCAAGTAATTAGTATAACATACATATGCCACAATTTTTATTTGAATGCAGCCTTGATTAACAAAGCAAAACAACCTGCTATAATAGGAAAAGCTATAGTACATACTAAACGGTAAAATGTAAAATTAATCCCTAAAATTCCAAAGACTATTCCTTTACCTTGCATTGTCACCCTTCCTCATGAAAATAGACATCCCCCGCATAGCGCGATATAAATTCATCCAGCTTTTCTTCAGCAATTCTGGCATATTTACAATCCCTTAATTCATGCAAAAGGCGTTTGCAGGAATCAATGTTCAGTCTTTTAATCACCATCTTAGCTTTTAGAATTGAAGCTGGACTCATACTTAAGTTAGTGTAGCCCAAACCAAGTAAAACAGGGATATACTTAGGTTCACCTGCTATTTCCCCGCAAACGGAAGCCTCAATCCCTGCTTTCTCAGCATCGGTAATGATTTTCTCCAATAAGGACAAAATTGCAGGATGTGTAGGTCTGTACAAATATGCCACATATTCGTTATTGCGGTCGATACCAAGTGTATACTGAATAAGATCATTAGTACCCACACTAAAAAAATCCACTTCTCGAGCAATCAGATGGGTTGTAAGAGCAAGTGAGGGAAGCTCTACCATTACACCGATAGGGATGTCCTTTCTGTATTTTTTGCCTTCACCCTCCAATTCTTCTGCAGATTCAGCTAAAATATCTTTACAAATTCTAATCTCTTCAACACCTGAAATCATGGGAAACATAATCCGAACATCAGCAAAAGCGGCAACCCGAAGTATAGCTTTTAATTGTTTTTTAAAAAAATCTCTGAACCGCAGCGAATATCTTATCGCCCTAAGCCCCATAACAGGGTTTACTTCATCGGGATGCGGGAGAACATTGGACAGTTTTTCTCCACCAAGATCAAATGTCCTTATGGTAAGAGGTTTTGTCCCATTAATTTCGGCAGCCGCTTTCAAAATTTCATATTGTTCATCCTCAGATATGTCCCCTTTTTCAAGATATATGTATTCAGTACGGTACAATCCTATCCCATCGGCATTGTATTCACAGGAAAGTTTTATTTCCTCATTTATTTCTATATTTGAGTAAAGGTTAATCCTTTTGTTATCTAGTGTCCAAGCTTCAACATCTTTTAGTTTTTTAAGTTCTTTAACATATTTCTTATATCTATTTTAAATGTTTCTATATCTGGTTAACGTCTTATCATCAGGCCTTACAATAACTTTACCTTCGAAACCATCAATAATGACCTCTTCACCTGTGGTGACATTATAGGAGACATTTTCACAGCCAACTACAGCAGGGATACCGATAGCTCTTGCCAATATCGAAGTATGCGACGTTTTACTTCCAAGGTCTGTTGCAAACCCTTTTACTTTTTTCTTCATAGCAAATGCTGTATCCGAAGGGGTCAAATCATGGGCAATTACTATCACATCCTCTTCAATAGTGGAAATTGAATCGTATTTTTCACCAGACATAAATCGCAGTAATTTTTGAACAACCTGTTCAATATCACTTTTACGTTCTCTGAAGTACTCATCATCTGATTCATTAAACACTTTAAGAATATTTGCAGATACCATCCTTAATGCGTACTCAGCATTGACAAGCTCTTTCTTAATAAATCGTTTTGTTTCACCAATAAGCATATCATCTTTCAATAGCAATAAATATACATCAAAAATAAAAGCGTGGTCTTCTCCAAGCTTGTCTTTGGAAATCTCACGAACACTTCTTATGTAACTTTCAGCTTTTTTAACAGCTTCATCAAGCTTTTTACACTCAGCATCTATATCGTTTTCTGTTATTTTATACTTGTAAACCCTGGTTTTGGTTCTGTCTAACAGATAACTTTTGCCGATAACAACACCTTCTGAAGCGGGTATTCCTTTGATAATATTCATTTAGCCTCACCAAATTTATTTTCAACAAGCTCTGTTAACGCCTTAAGGGACTCTTTAGCATCCTCACCTTCAGCAGTAATTGTCAGTGTTGATCCTTTTGCTGCTGCCAGCATCATAACACCCATGATACTCTTGCCGTTTGCCGAAACCCCATTTTTTTCAACAGTAATTTCAGCAGAAAACTTATTGGCAACTTTCACAAAATTGGCAGCAGCACGGGCATGAAGCCCAAGTTCATTCACTATTTCAACTTTTGCAGTTACCTTAACATCTGTCCTATCCACTCAAACCCCCATAGTTGTAAGCATAACAAAACATGCTAAAACAACCAAAATAAGGCTGAAAAGCACATCCATCTTTTTCGCCATCACAAATCCAACAAGCAAAAAGCATGTAGCTATAAAATAATATGTAATAGTTTCCAGCCCGTATTTTTTCAAACCAAGCGACAGTAAAAGGCCAAGCAAAAAAGCAGCTAAAAAATCAGAATAACCTGACCATTTATTAAATTTAATCCTGTTAAACCAGGATATTACCTCTTTTCCCATAAAAAAACCCATATCAAAACCTATGTAAAGAAAAGAGAAGTGGAACAAATTAAATATAAGTAAATAAAGGATTACCCCAAGTACGGGGTTATACAAACCAAACAAAGCAGCAATAATAAATGAAATAGGTCTTAGAGAATGCCAGAAAAAACTGTCGCCCAAAGCGGCAAGTGCTGAAGAATAGACTTTCTTAAAGTAATCTGGTTGACCATCTTTTAAAAATTCTTTAAACCATACCCCTAATATAAATGTCACCAAAAAAGGGTGCGTGTTAAAATATTCTGACTGTTTAGCAATCTGTTTTTCGTCTATATTTAGATTGTTGGCGTTATTGATGTCTTCCAAAAGGAGTCTGAATCCGGAGCCTTGCATATTTTCATAATTCCAATTACCTGTAAAAATCAGACTTTTCAAAAAGCTTTTTCCTTTTTTCAAACCACTAACCATCCTAAAATCAACCCCATCACAAAAGCAACATATTTATATACACTGTTAAAACTCAAAAACCTCACCAAATGCCCTGCAAGGAATGAAGACATCAAAAAAATATATGCAGTAATATTGCCTTCAATACTTATATAACCTTCCATTTGAATAACGATAAACATAGTCACAAAGCAAAACAGATTATATAGGACTACCCCTTTTAAAAAAGCAATGACAATGCCTTTCCATATTATACCGAAAGGGGATTGGTAAAAGTTATATTTAATATATTTTATCAGTAAATGTTGATTCCATTTTCGCGTCAAAACATCAAAATAAGTAACAGGGAAAACAAAAATTATTACAACTAACAGAGCCAATAAATAATCACTCAACGTCTGAACAATACCAAAACTGATCAAAACTGCCATCGTATAGGACATAAACGTATCATCTTTTGATACCTTTGTACCTACAGGGACATCTATGTTTCCAAAAAGTTCTATAAGAAGACCGGACAAGAAGCACAGCTCAACATTTCCAAATAAAAGCCCAATTATAGTGGATAGTACCAACGGCCTTGAAAACATCATATGTAGAGCCGCATTTCTGTCCACAGAACAAATACCAGAAATAAAAAAAAGAGCTAAATAGCTAAACATTATTCCTCTATTAAGCTTAGAAAATTTTTTATTTCAACTGCAGTTTCCCACGGTAGTTTTTTTATTTGGATTTCATATTTTTCTCTAAGTTTACATAACATTACCACTTCGCTTTTATCAAGAAAAACTGTGTCTGTAATCTCTATTTTATGCTCCCTCGATGCTACACAACCCACATTAATAGTAATATCATCACTGAGCACTTCACGAACATTGTATAAATCTTCAATCGACTCAAAAAGAATCAATGTACTCCGCTTTGCTGAATAAATTTCAGTAAAATTATGTATAAAATCTTTTATGGTATAAAATTGCAAAATGCAATGTTCAGGCAAAATACTTGAGTAAATCATACGTTGCAAGTCATCGTTGTAAACCCTGTCACTTACAATTATAACCTCTTTTATTTTAAAATATTTTATCCAGCCTTCAATTACCTGGCCGTGTATCAGCCTGTCATCCACCCGGAAAATAAGTTTTCTGTTCATTTGTTCATCAAGTCCCCTGCTAAGATTATGCTTTCTTTACCTGTTTGGCTGGCAATCCGACCCAAATTCTGAGCATTATCAACATCATTTCTCATACTAAACGTTTTTATCAACATAGGAAGATTAACACCTGTTACAATATCCACATGCTCCTTATCAAAATAGGCCATTGCAATATTGCTGGGACTGCCACCAAACATATCAGTTAAAATAAGTACCCCATCCTTCTTATATTTATTAACCAAATTATCCAAATCCCCCGCTAAATCATTCAAAGATGTACCACTTTGAACAGAAAGAAAATCCACATTATTCTGTTTACCTATAATCATTTCACTTGTCTTTAACAATTCCATGCCAAGTGATCCATGCGTTAAAAGAATAATTCCAACCATATTAACTCCTGTCAATATCTCTATGCTTTAAATATACATCACTTTTCACTTTTTTGCGAAGGTACTTTCCTATTTCCTCTGCAATAGCAACAGACCTGTGTTTACCTCCAGTACAACCTATGGATATAGTGAGAAATTTTTTCCCCTCGGCAACATAGTTAGGAAGCAGAAAGTCAAACAACGGCCAAAGTCTTTTAAAAAGCTGTTTCGTTCTCTTATCTTGAAAAATATAGTCTCTTACCTTTTTATCCAAACCTGAATAACTTCTCAAATCTTCACAAAAATGGGGATTCTTTAAAAACCTGACATCCAATACAAGATCAGACTCAGTGGGGATTCCGTATTTAAACCCAAAAGATTGAACAGTTATATATATGGAGGCAGTGGAAGTATCTTTAAAGTACCCTTCAATAGCAGCGGATAAGTTGTGTACATTGTATTCGCTGGTATCCAAAACAATATCAGAAATCTCCTGAACAGGGAGCATACTTTCCTTTTCACTGCGTATTGCCTCAACCAGATCATCACCCATAGGATGCTTTCTTCTGGTTTCTTTGTAGCGATTAATGATGATTTGCTCATCACACGTTAAAAATAAGATCTCTGCAGAATACTTTTCTTTTAAAAGTTTTATGACATCATTGATTTTATTAAAGTCTTTACTCCTAGAATCTATAACTAATGCTATTTTATTAATTTCCACATTAAAATCAAAAATAATCTGAATAAATTTTTCGATGATAACCAAAGGTAGATTATCTATTGTGTAATATCCCAAATCCTCAAGAACATTGGCAGCAACAGATTTTCCGGCACCTGAAAGTCCCGTAATAACGACGACAGAAATATCCAACAATCATTCAACCCCTTTACTGTCAAGAAAACTATTCGGTTCTATTCGTTCATTTTTTTTTAACTTTGTGTTCAGCTTTTCTTCAAAATCTTTGGCTGCATTGTACCCCATATACTTTAAAAGTTGATTCTTGGCAGCTGATTCCACAATAACGGCCATATTCCTTCCGGGAGACACAGGCAGCACAATAATAGGCAGATCAACACCTAAAATATCGAAATACTTACTGCTAAGTCCTGTCCTGTCATAATTCTCTTCACTGTTCCAATCCACAAAGTTAACAACAAGCTCGACTTTTTTTCTTACGCGTATGGCATTCACCCCATACATATCTTTGACATTCAGAATCCCAAGTCCTCTAAGTTCAATATGATAATGAAGCAATTCATTGCTTGTCCCTATCAGAAAATCCTGCTTCTTTAAAATATGCACTGCATCATCAGCCACCAGCCGGTGCCCCCTCTTTATCAGCTCAAGGGCACATTCACTTTTACCTATACCACTTCTACCAATAATAAGTACGCCGACACCATATACATCAAGCAAAACACCGTGGATAACAGTTTCCGGGGCAAGCTTATATTCAAGAAATTCAGAAATTTTTGAAATTGCCTCTGAACTAACAAGCTCCGTTCTAAATAGAGGAATACCAAATTTTGAGACACAAACCAAAAGCTCATCAGGTACTTCAAGACTCTTTGTTACTATAAAACAGGAAATATCTTTTTTGCACAAATTTTCGATTGACTTATATTTGACATCACTATTCAGTGTTTTTAGGTATGATATTTCTGTATTGCCCAATATCTGTACTCTGCCTCTATGAATATGATCAGTATAACCGGCCAGTCCCAGTCCGGGTTTTTGAATACGGAAGCTATCAATATATTTTGATTCAAGCAAATTTTCTCCAAACAACAACTCCAGCTTGAGATGGGAAGCATCCTTACCTAGCAGCTCAGCAACACTGATTTTATTCATTACAATTTAGACTCCTCCTCCTTGAGAATCTTTAGAACTTCATCTTTGCTTTGAGATTTTAGTACTCTTTCTTTAAAATCAGTGGATTTGATTAATCTGGAAATACGGGCAAGTGTTTTGAGATGGAGATTCATTTTTTTGACAGGAGCCAGTACAAGAAAAAATATTTTAACCGGTTGATTATCCAAAGACTCAAAATCCACCCCTTTTCTGGAAATGGCAAGCAAAATAATCACATCTTCTATAGATTTAAGCTTTGCATGGGGGATGGCAACTTCTTCCCCCACACCGGTACTACCAAGTTTTTCACGCTCTAAAAGAGCATCGTAAGCTTCTTGTGGATTCTGCAATATTCCTTTCTCTTTCAAAACATCCACAAGCTTTTTTAAAACAGACTGTTTGTCAAGGTCATCATCAAGCTCGCATACCAAGTCTTCATCCAAATATTCATTTAAATTCATAAGTACCTCTTAAGGCTCTATTAGTCCAATATTACCATCATCTCTCTTGTAAACTACATTGACTTCAGAACTATCCGCATTTCTGAATACAAAAAAGTTTTTGTTCAACAGATCCATCTGCATTACAGCCTCTTCAACATCCATAGGCTTTACAGGTATTTGCTTTGAAATAATCGTCACTGGATTTTCCGTTTCAAGACTTCCCGTTTCGATAACATTTAGTCTTAAAGGTTCGTGAAAATCTTTGTTCATGAGCTTCTTACTCTGCAATTTCTCTTTGTACTTAATTAGTTGCTTTTCAATCTTATCAACAGCAAGATCAATAGATGCATATAAATCTTCAGACTTTTCCAGCCCTTTAAGAAAAACTCCCTTTGCATCAACGAGGACTTCTGCTATATGCCGATTCTTCTGCACCTCCAGAACCACATGTACTTCTATCACCTGATCAAAATATTTTTTCACTTTACCAATTTTCTTATGGACATAAGACCGAATGGCATCGGTTAGGTCAATATTTTTCGCAGTAATTTGAATATGCATACTACCTCCTATTTATTTTTCTTTCAGGTCTTGCAGGTATATTCATACCTTCTCTATATTTTGCCACAGTTCTCCTTGCAATCTTTATACCTTTTTTTGTTAAAATTTCCACAATTTTTTGATCGCTATAAGGTTTTTCTTTAGGTTCATTCTCTATCAGTTCTTTAATCATACGCTTTATCTTAGTAGTGGAAATCTCTCCATTCTCCGACTGAAGGCCCTTGATAAAAAAGGATTTCAATTCCAATACGCCGTGTGAGCACATTGCATATTTACCTGCCGTAACCCTGCTCACTGTGGATTCATGTAGTTCTGTAGCTTCAGCTATATCTTTTAGTTTAAGTGGTTTTATATGCTCCTTACCCTTTTTCAGGAAATCCTCTTGAACTTTGACTATTTCCTCAACAACCTTTTGAATAGCTTTCTTTCGCTCATTCAAGCTTTTTAAGAGCCAAAGTGCATTTTTTACTTTATCTTCTATATATTCCTTGGCTTTTTCATCCAACTGTGTGTCTTTTAACAGTTTCACATAATAACCGTTAAGCTTGATAGACGGAAACCCCTCTTCATTCATGATAACATCATATTTGTTATCCCTTTCAACAATATATACATCAGGGACAATATACCTTGTGTTAGAAGAAAATTTAAGTCCCGGTTTAGGATCTGTCATTTTTATATAGCCCAATAATTTATTGAGCCCTTCCACATCAATGTTGAAAGATTTAGCAACGTTTTCAATGTTACCTACCACAATATCCTTCTCATTTTTCTGAAGAATCTCAACAATAAGTTCTATATCATTTATGTTTACACCATATATTTCCAGCTGTTTCCTTATACAATCACAAAGATTCGACTGGGCTATACCCGAAGGATCAAACTCTCTAATAACGTCCAGTACACGCCTTACCATATTCCGGGAAACATTTAGTTCCTCAGCAACAGCATCTTCATCCAACATAAAATAGCCGTTCTCATCTATGTTACCGATTATATATTCACCAACAGATTTCTCCTCCTGGCTAAGTCCTGAAATACTAAGTTGAAAAAGCAGATGTTCATAAAGACTTTCATCTCCACTGACAAATTTTTCAAAATTTATTTCTTCCTCATCATTAGGTAAATAATACCAGTCCTCATTTTGAAAATAATCATCCCATTCCACCTTCTTAAGATCTTCAAGGAAATCATCTTTTTCCTTTATTTCTTCTTCAGATTTAGCTTCAATTTCTTCTATAACAGGATTTTCTTCCAGTATCGTGTTCACCTCCTGTAGCAAGTCAACCACAGGCATTTGGAGTAAGTTAAGGGACTGCTTCATCTGGGGGGTAATCATTAACTTTTGAGAAAGCTTATTTTCAATCGTAAGATTAATTTTTCCGGTTTTCATTTTACAAATAAAATCCTTCGCCTAAATACCTGTTAATAACCTCTTTATTATTCACAATTTCTTCCGGGCGCCCTTTTGTTAACACTTCACCTTCATATATAATATAACCTCTGTCGGTAATTTTTAAAGTTTCCCTAACATTGTGATCTGTTATTAGTATACCTATACCCATATGCTTGAGTTTAAAAATCATTTCCTGAATATCGGATACAGAAATAGGATCAATACCTGCAAAAGGTTCATCCAGTAAAATAAAGTCAGGATCTATACTCATACACCGGGCTATCTCCACTCTTCGTCTTTCTCCACCACTAAGCGAAGCACCAAAAGAATTGACAACCTTATTCAAACCAAAATCCTCAATTAACGATTCAGCCCGTTCTTTCATCCTCTTTTTCCCAGCTTTGGTTGCAGTCCTACCAGAAAATTTTAACTGCATGGCTGCAATAATATTCTCATACACTGTCAGTTTACGAAAAACAGAGGGTTCCTGTGGTAAATAACCAATTCCTCTTTTAGCCCTTATATGAATAGGTGTATTTGAGATATCCGAGCCATTTAAAATAACGGTGCCTGAATACGGCCTTATTATTCCGACAATCATATAAAATGTCGTAGTCTTACCGGCTCCATTGGGTCCTAATAATCCAACAATTTCACCTTTATCAACAGACAATGAAACGTTACTGACCACCGTCCTCTTTTTGTAAATTTTCTTCAGATTCTTTGCCATTATTGACAATAGTATTCCCCTTTTCATCCGGATAATAAATAATCTTTACCCTACTCTCTTTACCTTTTCTGACTTCCATTCTGTTGCTGTCATTGTATATTATTACCTCCTCACCTTCAAGGTAATTCTCCCCCTGCCATACTTTCACATTCCTGATGAGCTTTATTACATTATCCTGCATAAGCATCTCAGCTTGATCCGACATAGAATACATATCCTCCCTCGTTATATTGACATTACCTTCAGCCAATATTCTATCAACTTCCCTATTCTTGCTGAAAAATACAGTCATATTGTCAGCATGCACCGTCATGTTATCACTTTCCACAACAACATTACCTTTAAATATCGATTTGTTTTCCTCTCCGAAATATTTCAAAGAATCGGATTCAACTTGTATACTGCCTGCTGCAAAACTAATAGAAGATATTAATAAAATAACAATAGTTATAAAAACACATTTAAAATTTATATACATGATTAACCTCTACATTTTTAATAAATTCTATTATTTCAGATTTTCTGTCAATGAATGCTTCTCTTGATTTAACTGTTGTATTATCTGTCTTGACAGTAATCCCGTTGTAAAAATCGCCACTTTCCTTTTCAAAACTGTACTCAAATATACCGTTTTTGTCAGAAGTAATTTGCACATTATTTATATGACCGTCAATATAGCCTTTTAATGTAAATGACTTATCAATGACAAGCTCACATTTTACGGCTTTAAAAAAAGCTTTTGTATCCCCAGAACTATAAGTAATGGAACAATTGTCCAGATTAGATGTGCCTATATCTTTATCAAATCTGGCTACATCCGCCAATATCCGGTAATACCCACCAGTCTCATCAATATTTTTACTAAAATCAAAATTTCTAATAACCATATTGTTTTTTTTAATATTTATATCGTCTGCTATTTTTTCCTCATTATTTCTCCAAAAAAACGTGAAGAGCAAAATAATCAGTACAGGCAATATTAATAGTATTGTTTTGTAATTCTTTCCCATAAACCGTTATTCTTCAATATTTTTTCAACAAATTCCCTTACAGCTCCGCTACCCCCGGCATTTTGAAGTACAACAGATACATGTTTTTTAATATCTTCAGAAGCATCCGCCACAGCAGCCGAAAATCCAACCGTTTTCAACAACTTCAGATCGTTGATATCATCGCCTATAAAAGCCGCTTCTTCGTTCACAATCCCGGTTTCCCTTTTAATCTGTTCAAAAATTTCCAGTTTGTCATCAACATCCTGGAAAACTTTATCAACCCCCAGTTCATTTGCTCTCAGTTCCGTTACTTTTGAAGATCTGCCGGAAATTATATACACAAGTATCCCTGCTTTTTTTACTAAACCTATCCCAAAACCATCTTTTACATTAAAGTTTTTATACTCCACACCATTCTCATCATATATAATTTTGCCATCTGTAAGAACACCATCCACATCCAGAATAAGAAGCTTAATCATTAGACAATCCCTGCACTTAGTATATCGTGAAGATGAAGTATACCGGTTGGTCTGCTATCATCATCCACAGTCAAAATGGTGGTTATTGAATGTTCCTCCATAACCTGTAGGGCTTTTGCGGCTAAAGCATCTTTGGATATTGTTATGGGGTTAGGTGTGAACATTTCGTAAACAGGTTTATCAAATATATTCTGATATTTTTCCAGAGCTCTTCGTAAATCTCCATCTGTGATAATACCAACCAGTTTTCCCTCATCATCCACAACAGAAGTACAGCCAAATCCTTTACTGCTCATCTCAATAACCGCTTTGGATATCAGCTCATTCTTATTAATAACGGGTACCTTTTCACCTGTATGGTATAAATCCTCTACTTTAAGCAAAAGTTTCTTTCCCAAAGCTCCGGACGGATGAAAGACAGCAAAATCTTCTTCTCTGAACCCCCTGCATTCCAAAAGTGCTACAGCAAGAGCATCACCTAAAGCCAGGCACACCGTTGTGCTTGCAGTAGGCGCAAGGTTTAAAGGGCAGGCCTCCCTTTCAACAGAAGCATCAAGAACACAGTCACTTCTTTTGGCAAGGGTGGAGTTCATCTTGCCCACCAGTGAAACAATAGGAACGTTAAATCTCTTGATTACCGGTAGTATAGAAACAATCTCCTCAGTCTCCCCACTGTTTGAAATGGCAAGGACACAATCACCTTTCATTATCATACCCAAATCCCCGTGGACACCCTCAGCAGGGTGCAGAAAAACAGAGGGGGTTCCTGTGGAAGATAATGTTGCAGCTATTTTTTTGCCAATTATGCCTGATTTACCCATGCCAGTTACAACCACACGACTTTCGCACTTTAAAAATAGGTCAACAGCCTTTTCAAAATTCTCATCAATCCTGTCTAGGAGGGCATATATTGCATCAGCTTCTATTTTCAGTGTTTTTTTGGCAATATCCTTTATGTCCATAGTAAATCCTCAATTCTGCTTATTGTCTCAAAGATATCTTCCGCCATATCAAAATCCAACATGTTAGGACCATCACATAATGCAGATTCCGGATGGGGATGTATCTCCATAAAAAACCCATCCACTCCGCATGCTGCCGCAGCTCTCGCCAAATAAGGAGCAAATTCCCGTTGTCCTCCGGATGACTTGCCCATCCCCCCAGGCAGTTGCAAAGAATGGGTGGCATCAAATATAACATTGCATCCGGTGGATTTCATCACAGGAAAAGATCTATAGTCAACAATGAGATTATTATAGCCAAAAGAAACACCTCTCTCTGTTAAAAAGATATTTTCAGCGCTCATACCGAAGGCTTTAAGCTTTTCCACCACATTTTCCATATCCCAGGGAGACATAAACTGTCCCTTCTTCACATTTACTTTCACATTGGTAATCGCTGCAGCTTTCAACATGTCCGTTTGTCTTGACAAAAAAGCAGGAATCTGCAGCATATCAACATATTCACTTAGTTTTTCAGCTTGGGATGGTTCATGAAAATCAGTAATAATCTTGACATCGAATCTCTTTTTTATTTTTTCAAAAAACAATATCCCTTTTTCCAGCCCCGGCCCTCTGTAAGAGCTGATAGAACTTCTGTTAGCTTTATCAAAAGATGACTTAAAATAAAAATCAAAATTATATTTTTCAGATTGATTAAGTAAAAATTCACATGTTTTAAACCCAACTTCATCATTCTCTATTACGCAAGGTCCCGCCAGCAATAACATTATTTCTCCTTTGCCTGATTTTCCAGCCTTTCTTTTCTATATTTATAAGCGGCCTTGACAAAGCTACTGAACAAAGGGTGAGGCTTTATGGGTTTGGATTTAAATTCCGGATGAAACTGACATCCAAGAAACCATCTGTGTGCTTTCAATTCAATTATTTCAACAAGATCCCTATCAGGATTATGTCCGGAAACAAGCAATCCGTCTTTTACAAAATCCTCCAAATAGTCGTTATTAAATTCCAACCTGTGCCGGTGCCTTTCATAAACAACATCCTCTTTATAAGCCTGATAAGCTCTCGTTTCTTTTTTCAAATCACATCTGTATGCACCAAGACGCATTGTTCCACCAAGCTGTTTGATGTTACGCTGCTCATTCATAAAATCAATTACAGGATATTCGGTATCCTTATCAAACTCCACACTGTTGGCATTTTCGTATTTCAAAACATTACGTGCAAACTCAATAACTGCACACTGCATCCCCAGACATATACCAAAAAAGGGAATATCTTTATTGCGTGCAAAATTTACAGCTTTAATTTTCCCCTCAATACCTCTATCACCAAAACCTCCAGGAATAAGAATGGCATCCAGACTGTCCAGTAAAATATCTGGTAAAGAAGGTTTTTCCAAATCTTCAGCATCTATCCATTTTACATTAACCTTTAATTTATTATCTATACCTCCATGAATGAGGGCTTCGTTAAGGCTTATATACGCATCCTTAAGGTCTGTATATTTCCCCACAACACCGATATCCACCTCATCTTCAGGATTCTTAATGCGGTAAACGATTTCCTCCCACTTAGTTAAATCAAGATCCCGCTCTGTAAGATTAAACTTTTTCATAATCATTTTATCAATCCCTTCTTTGTTCATATACAAAGGAATTTGATAAATAGTGCTTGCATCTATGGCATTAACAACATTGTCTTTAGACACATTACAGAAAAGAGCAATCTTCTTTCTTATGGTCTCATCCAAAGGATACTCGGATCTGCAAACAAGTATGTCAGGTTGTATACCTATTTCACGCAACTCTTTAACAGAATGTTGGGTAGGCTTTGTTTTCAGCTCACCTGCACTTTTTATGAAGGGAACCAGCGTCACATGTACATACAAAACATTTTCTGCTCCCACATCAAATTTAAATTGTCTAATGGATTCAAGGAAAGGCAAACTTTCAATATCCCCCACTGTTCCACCAATTTCAGTAATTACAATATCATTTTCATCAGAAAGTTTTAGAATACTATCCTTTATTTCATCTGTAATATGGGGAATTACCTGAACAGTAGCACCGAGATAGTCTCCCCTTCGTTCCTTTTCTATAACGTTGTAATAAATTTTACCGGTTGTAATATTACAATCCTTTGTTGTATTGGTGTTCAGAAATCTTTCATAATGTCCCAAATCAAGATCGGTTTCGGCACCATCATCAGTAACAAAAACCTCACCATGCTGGAAAGGACTCATTGTCCCCGGGTCTACATTCAGATAAGGATCAAACTTTTTTATAATAACATTATAGCCTCTCAATTCTAGCAATGTTCCGATAGAAGATGCTGTAATGCCTTTACCAAGGGATGACAAAACCCCACCTGTCACAAAAATATACTTTGCCACTTATTACCTCCGCCTTTAATAAATTATGCCTATTTACGATAAGTTACCATAAAAATCCAAACTATTAGCTTTCCTCAGATCGCTGTTTGTATCTATAGATAAAGAATCTTTACATGACTTAATCATTTTTATTTTATAACCATTCTCCAATGCCCTTAGTTGCTCCAAACCTTCAGCTTTTTCAAGTGGAGTAGATGGCATTCTGCTGTATTCTAACAGGAAGTCCCTTTTAAATCCGTAGACACCTATATGCTTTTTAAATTTGTGTGCAACATGTTCACGAATATAAGGTACTTGAGAGCGGCTGAAATAAAGTGCATAGCCATTTTTGTCAATAACAACTTTCACGCAATTGGGATCAGCCGATTCTGATGGATCTACTTCAACATAGGCGGAATTCATATAAGCCGGACCATTTTCCAAATCTTCTATTAAATCATTTATAAGGGAAACAGGCAAAAAGGGCTCATCCCCCTGAACATTTATAATAACCTCATCCCTCAAAAACTTAGCAACATCTGCCACCCTATCAGTACCGCTATTATACTCCTTTTCAGTCATTGTTACTTCCAGATTTTCAACCTTTTCGCATACTTCCAGTATCCGCACATCATCAGTTGCGACTATAACCCTATTAGCAACACTTTTCATACAGTTTACTGCCACCTTAACAATCATAGGGACATCGCCTATTTTCAACAATGGCTTGCCCGGCAACCTAGTGGAATTATACCTTGCAGGGATAATTATTGCACTCATTTATCACCTCTATTATCAAAAGCAACAGCCATCGCAATCGTCCTTGAGTGGGAAATGGTCACCTCAATATCCACACGTTTTCCTTTTATATATACTACTGGTTCTCCCATTTGTCCCGGGGTTATTTCAATATCCCTAAAACCCACAGCACCAATTCCAGTTTTAAGACATTTGGCAACTGCTTCTTTGGCTGCAAAACGTCCGCTGAGAAAAAATTTGCTGTTTTTCCTTTTAACAAATTCTTTATATTCGTTATCTGATAAGATACGCTTTACAAAAGAATGCCCAAATTTTTCATAGCTTCTTAATATCCTGTCTATTTCAATAATATCACAACCAATCATAAAGAACCGTAACTATTATAGCTAGCAGATATTATATTTTTCATTTCAATCACAGCATTTTTAATACCAACAAAAATACTTCTGCCAACTATTGAATGCCCTATATTTAACTCATTTAGAAAAGGGATATTCTCCACAAGCATTGCAGTATTACGATAATTCAGCCCGTGACCTGCATTAACAGTCATATTCTTATCTCTGGCATAGCTCGCAGTTTTAACAAGTAAATCCAGTTCGGAAAAAATCAATTTATCACTTGAAGCCTCAGCAAAATTACCGGTATGAAGCTCAATAGTATCAACACCCAAATCTGCCGAGGCATCTATCTGGTTTTTATCGGGATCAATAAAAAGACTGACAATAATGTTATATTCTTTTAATTTTTTTATTGCTTTAGACAAAGTTTTTTCATTACCAATAACATCCAGACCACCTTCTGTCGTTAGTTCTTCTCTTTTTTCAGGAACAATTGTGACCATATAAGGAACAACATCACAAGCCACATCCACTATCTCTTCACTTGCTGCCATTTCTAAATTTAATCTCGTTTTGATTATCTTTTTTAAAAGATATACATCTTTATCCTGAATATGCCGTCGATCTTCACGTAAATGAACAGTTATACCATCAGCTCCGCCATGCTCAGCAAAAATTGCTGCTTCCACAGGATCAGGCTCGCTAATTAAACGTGCCTGTCTTAAAGTTGCCACATGATCAACGTTTACCCCAAGTTTAATCATTATACCCTACCCACATAATGTTTATTTATTTCTCTAATAGCTGTATTACCTACTTCTTCAGTAATCCACGATATTTCCTTTATGTCATCACCTTCCACCATTACTCTGAGTTTTTTCTCAGTCCCTGAATACCTCACCAGTATTCTTCCATCAATACCAAACTTCTCCTCATAACTGTTAATTATTCTCATAGTTTCAGGTAAATTTTCAATAGGCACTTTTTCAGGAACTTCAAAGTTTTTGAGCACCTGAGGGCAAATTTCAACAAATTCGGTTAATTCACTCAATGATCGTCCTGTATTCACCATAACCTTTAACAGTTGAAAAGCACTTATAAGACCATCACCCGTTGTATTATAATCACTGAAAATAATATGCCCCGATTGCTCACCTCCAAGGTTAAACCCCCCTTTGAACATTTCCTCTACAACATATCTGTCACCAACACAACTTCTAACAAGATCTATACCCAAACTTTTAAGTGTTTTTTCTAAGCCTATATTGCTCATTACAGTAGCAACAACAGTGTTCCCTTTTAATAAACCTTTTGAATGCATATACCTACCACATACACCCAGGATATGATCGCCATTAACAACATTACCCTTATTGTCGGCAAAAATAACCCTGTCACCATCCCCATCAAAGGATATCCCTAAATCAGCACCTGTTTCAACCACCTTTTTTGCCATTCTTTCAGGATAAACAGCCCCACAGTTATCATTAATATTATAGCCATTAGGTTCATCACCAATAACAATAACCTTGGCACCTAACTCCTCAAATGCCATAGGGGCCACTTTATACGTAGCTCCGTTAGCACAGTCCAATACAATTTTAAACCCTTGCAAATCATAATTTTTATCGAAAGTGCCCTTTACATACTCCACATATCTGCCAATTGCTGTTTCGATGCGGTAAGCCTTACCCATCTCATCCGGGTTTTCTTCAAAATTTTTAGAATCTATTAGTTTTTCAAGTTTAATTTCCGTTTCATCATTTAATTTAAAGCCATCATTGGAAAAAAACTTTATCCCATTGTCGTAATATGGATTATGTGAAGCTGATATGACCACTCCAGAATCTGCCCTCAGACTTCTCGTAATAAAAGCAATTGCCGGTGTAGGAAGGACTCCCAGCATTATTGCGTCAACCCCCATGGAGCAAATTCCAGAAACAATAGCATTTTCAAACATATAGCTTGATATGCGGGTATCCTTTCCAATGACTATCTTATGTTTTTTATTACCATTTTTGAACACTTTTGCAATGGCTTTGCCCAGCAGGAGAGCAAATTCCGAAGTCATTGGATAAACATTAGCTCTACCTCTTACACCATCTGTACCAAAATATTTTCTCATCGCAACACCTCCAGACGGGCTTTACTAGGGCTGATATCCACAATATCCACATTAAGAGAACTCTCAGATTTTATATCCCTTAAATATTGACCCTCTTCTAATCCAGATACGTCCACGTAAAGTGTCATATTTTTCACAATATTTTCACTATTTAAAATATCACTTCTCCCCTTTACAGTAATATCAGCTTTCTTCGTCAAAAGTTTGTAGGTATAACCCTCTTTTTGATTCCTCATGATAATTGAAATATTTTTAAATTCCTGCTGAATAATATCCTCTTGAAAGGTTACTACAATCTCAACCTGGGGCGGGTCGATATTTTTAATCCCATTTATACGTTTCATCCCCACAGAATAATTCACCTTTTTAAATTTACCGGAAAGGTTTATGGGCAATGTTTCAATGGATGTAATATTGTTTAATAAAGTGGCTGCTCCTTCAACTACAACTGCAGAAGGTTTTATTTCAAGTGTATGCACTTTAAAGCCTTTAGCCGGTTCTCCAACAAAAAAAGGTGAAACATCCACTTTTTTACTGATAATATTGTCTATAGTAATATTTACCGAAGGTGGTGAAACCCTGACTACTTCAACCCCCGAAGGAATACTTATATCAGAATCCTTTATTCTGTATTCTGTTGTATGACTAGTAAAATTGCTAACATCAATTTCCATATTAATATCATTATATGAAAGAGAATTGAGTATCAATCGGGGCCCTCTGAGGGTGACATTAATCAAATTTTCATCTGTTACTGCAACCCTGCTGTCAGGAACATTACGAAGTTTTACGGGTACACTGAATTGTATCTGATCATATTCGGATGTGGCAACAATAAGCCACATGGATATAGCAAGTATCACACTCAATACTTTCAAAAAGATATTATTCAACAACATCTTGCTTTCTCTTTGATTTACTGTTTTGCTGGTAAATGTTATAAAGAGTGTCCCTTAGCATATCAGCATCCAATTCCGAAGTAATATTGCCTCTGTAAGCAACAGAAATTGTACCCCTTTCCTCACTTACCACAATACTGACAGAATCAGTTTCTTCCGTTATACCCAGAGCCGCTCTGTGTCTTGTACCAAATTTGCGGTCTATATTCTCATGCTTGGTAAGGGGCAAAATAGATCCAGCATACTTGATTTTGCCTTCTGAAATTATAACTGCCCCATCATGCAATGGTGAATAAGGAATAAATATGCTGATAAGCAAATCCTTACATACATTAGAATCCAGTTTCGTTCCTGCCTGGATATAATGGGATAACTCTGTTTCCCTCTGTAGTACAATCAAAGCTCCAATCTGCCTGTTAGCCAGTATAGTTGCCGCTTTAACCAACTCATCTATGATATTGGAAATATCCTCATTTGAGTGGCCAAACATTCTTCTTTCACCTATAAAAGCCAACGCTCTTCGAATTTCAGGCTGAAAAAGAATAATAATAGTTAAAAATAAATACCCGGAAAAGTTACTTAGAACCCAGCTGGTGGTTTTTAATCCAAGATACTTGGAAACAAACGATACAAATATCAAAATAACTATACCAAAGACCATGTAAAAAGCTCTGGTACCTTTTATCAACAGCAGTAATCTGTATATAATATAACTGATTATGGCTATATCTATAATATCAATCAAAGAAAAAAATGAGAAAAACTCATCCATTAATCTATACCTTTATGTATTTTTTCATTAATGACAACATTTGCAAACCTTCCATAACATCATGTGTCCTTATAATATCTGCACCGTTAGCTATACTTATAGCTTCAATAATCTTTGAGCCCAACATACTTTCATCAGGTGACTGACTTGTTACGTTATTAACCATTGATTTCCTTGACACACCAACCAAAAGAGGAAACCCCATTTCCCTGAATTCTTGTAAATATTTAAGTATAAGATAGTTATCATCAAGCGTTTTCCCAAAACCAAAACCGGGATCGATGATAATGCTTTCTGCTTTAATACCTGCTTTGAGCGCTTTCTCAACGGATTCAAAAAGATTTTTTTTAATGTCTTCAATTATATTGTTATAGTCCGTTTTCTGTTGCATCTTATCAGGCGTGTCACTTGTGTGCATAAGGCAAACTGCAGCATTATAGTCTGAACACACTTTCGGCATATCCGGATCAAAATGGAAGCCACTAATGTCATTTATAATATGCGCTCCTTTCTCCAACATTTTTTCAGCAACCTTATGCTTATATGTATCAACAGATACAATAAGTTCATTCTCAAGAGCATAATTTACTGCTCCAGAAATTCTGTCCAACTCCTCATCTGCGCTCACAGGCTTCGAACCTGGCCTAGTGGATTCCCCACCTATATCAATAACATTCACCCCTGAATTTTTCGTAAAATCTATCCTTTTCTTATATGCGTCCCGGTTCAGGAATTCTCCCCCATCACTAAAGGAATCAGGAGTGATATTTAAAATTGACATCAGTATAGGTTCTGACAAACTGAGTGAGCCCACTGGCAAAACAAGATTTTCAGCCCTTTCATATTTCAAAAAGTTTTCAATATCTTTTGCAATGTAAGCTAGCGAGTACGGCTGAAGCTTTAATTTCTCCAACAGTTTTAAGTATTGAAGTCTATTACCCATAAGCAAAGCGTCGGTATATTTCACAGAACAACTTACTGTCCCACGGCCTACAGCAGCATCCATTCCTGAAGCAAGAGCTTCCTGCTTTAGAATATTGGCTTGGGGTGGAGTGAGACGCTTTATTTTGATATTTACAGTCTCACCTTTATCAGCCATACCAAGGGCATAGTTGTCCACACCTATTTGTCTGAGTTCATATAAAAGTCTTTTTTTATCACTGCTTATCTTCTGAAGAAATCTGTTCATTTTGAGTATCTACCTCCTCTTCGTGTGTTTCATCAGAAGACTCCGACTGCTTATGCTCAACATCAGAGTCCTTATCACCATTTAAACGTTTTATAAGGTTATTTATATCTTTGTTCTCAATAGTTTCCTTTTCAAGCAGTAACTGTGCAGTTTTACGAAGCAGTTCATAATTGTCCTGCAAAATATTGTAGGCATTCTTGTAGCTGTTGGAAACAATAGTTTTCACCTCTTCATCAATCATTACAGCTGTCTTTTCACTATAATCTTTAGCAGAAGATATCTCTTTGCCAAGAAAAACAGCTTCATCCTTTTTTCCAAAAGCTAGTGGTCCCAATTTGCTACTCATACCCCAGGAACATACCATCTTTCTGGCAATAGCTGTTGCCCTTTCAATATCATTACCAGCACCCGTGGTAAATCTGTTAAAAACTATTTCCTCTGCAGCTCTGCCTCCCATAAGTACAGCAAGCCTGCCCAGTAAATATTCCTTGGTATGCATATATTTATCATCTTCAGGAAGTTGCTGGGTTACTCCCAGAGCCATACCCCTTGGAATTATACTAACTTTGTGCAAAGGATCTGCTTCCGGTGTCTTTATAGCAACAATAGCATGCCCAGCTTCATGGTATGCAGTGTTTTTCTTCTCTTCTTCAGAGATAACAATACTTCTACGCTCCTTACCCATCATAACCTTATCTTTGGCCTCTTCAAAGTCTTCCATTGTTACCTTATCTTTATTTTTTCTTGCTGCCAGTAGAGATGCTTCATTCACAAGATTGGCCAGCTCAGCTCCGGCAAACCCTGGTGTACCTTTGGCAACAACATCCAGATTAACGTCATCACCCAAAGGAACCTTCTTTGCATGGACTTTGAGAATTTGCAATCTTCCTTTTCTATCCGGTGTTGGAACAACAACCTGACGATCAAAACGCCCAGGTCTTAAAAGCGCAGGATCCAAAACATCCGGTCTGTTTGTTGCTGCAATCAAAATAACACCTTCTGTGGATTCAAAGCCGTCCATTTCCACAAGAAGCTGATTAAGGGTCTGCTCTCTTTCGTCGTGGCCGCCACCTAAACCGGCACCTCTGTGCCTTCCCACAGCATCTATTTCATCCATAAAGATTATGCACGGAGCATTTTTCTTACCCTGTTCAAACAAATCACGTACCCTAGAAGCACCTACACCCACAAACATCTCCACAAAATCAGATCCACTGATACTAAAATAAGGTACACCAGCTTCTCCTGCAACTGCTTTGGCAAGAAGTGTTTTACCTGTTCCGGGAGGCCCCACGAGGAGAACACCTTTTGGAATTTTACCACCTAATTTTTGAAATTTCTGAGGCTCCCTCAAAAATTCTATAATTTCTTCAAGCTCCTCCTTTGCTTCATCAGCCCCTGCAACATCATTAAACGTGACCTTCTGTTGGTCCTTTGTAAGCATCTTTGCTTTGCTCTTCCCGAAGGTAAAGGCTTTTCCGCCGCCCCCTTGCATCTGGCGCATAAAAAATATCCATATGCCTATAAGCAAAATAAAAGGAAGCCATGAAATTAAAACCTGCAAATACCAGGGATTCTGATCAGGGGGTTTGGCAAAAATCTGAACATTATTTTCCCTAAGCGTAGCAACCAAATTGGAGTCATCAGGCGCAAACGTTTCAAATTGACTGCCGTCAGTAAATTCTCCGGTAATATGCTGCTCTTTAATTTCCACAGTCTTAACATCACCTTTTTCCACTTTTTCTAAAAATGCACTATAGGAAATTTTATCTCTAATATTCTGATTTGTATTAAAAAAGTTGAACATCATCACCATTAAAAGGGCAATGACGAACCACAGAGTAATATTCTTAACAAAATTATTTTTCATTGTTCCTCCTCTTTACGTAAAATTTACCTTACATATATCTTTTAAATTTCTGTACAAACCGTCATAGTCCAGGCCATATCCCACAACAAATTCATCAGGGATATCAAACCCTACATAATCAGGTGTAATATCCGCCAGTCTCCTAGAAGGTTTGTCTAACAGTGTACACACTTTAATGGTGTTGGGGTTTCTGACAAAAAGCAGCTTTCTTAAATAACTCAATGTTAAGCCTGTATCAACTATATCCTCAACAAGTATAACATTTTTCCCTTCCAAAGGTTTATCAATATCGCACAGAAGCCTTACCACACCGCTGCTGACCGTTTTTTTACCAACATAGCTGGATACAGAGATAAAGCTGATCTCTACATTAAGATTGATTTCTCTTACCAAATCGGAAAGAAAAATCCATGCTCCCTTTAAAACCCCCACAAGCAGAACGTCTTCTCCTTCAAAGTCTCTGGTAATTAACCCGCCTATTTCTCTTACCTTTGCTTTTATTTCCTTTTCAAAAAGGAAAGGTTTTAATTCTATTTTTCCCATTTAACCCTCTTCACTCCTATATCCTCATTATTTACAACACCTTCTACAAATATTATTTCACCGTCTTTTTCCACAATAATGGCAGTATCCCTGAGAAATAAATCTATATGATTATTAATAAACAAATCTTTTAATTTTTTCTGCCCAATTCTATCTCCATTTTGTCTGTTTCTAATGGTTAAATAACAATTTTCCAACTGCTTATCAAAAGTAACAATCTTACCTAAATTTGACAAAATTACAACCTTTTCAAAAGGCTTCTTTATATATTTATATCCCCTAATAAGTGACTTATGATAAAAACGAATATTTTTACAGGATTTCTCAAAAAGGAAATCGTTCGGTAAATTTATTCGTTTGGAATCTCTTTTATAACCGATTTCCAATATATTCTCAATCAATCTTTTTTCAGGCCTGCAAAATTTCGAGATTATCGAACTAATTAAAAATTTCTGTTCAAATGGATCCAAAAGCAAAAACTCACTTAAGCATACTTTGAACATTCTATCGCTTTCTTCAATATTTATATTTCCAATGCGTCTTGATAAATAATGAAACAATTCTTCCGAATCATCTTGTAATTTAATTACATTATATAAATATCCTTTATTATAATTACTAATAACTGGAATCACTTTATGCCTGATCCAATTCCTTGGAAAATTTGTATCAAAATTAGTATAATCTGTTACAAAATCCAGCTTGTATTTATTTACATATTCATTAATTTCTAAAGAATTTACTTTTAACATAGGTCTGAAAAAAAGGTTATTCGAATGATTAAACCCCTTCAGGTTGTATAACGAGCTGCCTTGAAAACTTTTCAAAAAAAAATTTTCCAGTAAATCATCCTGATGATGAGCAGTAATTATGTAATCGGCATCAAGATATTTTTTTAATTTTTTAAATACGGTCAGTCTGAAATTTCTGGCTTCCTGCTCTAAACTTGTCCCCTTTTCTTTGGCTTCTTTACATATATCCTTTTTCTCAACAAAAATTTTTATTCCGGAAGACTCACATCTTTCTCTAACAAATCTCTCGTCGTTGTCAGCATCAGGTCGTAACTTATGGTTGATATGGCAGGCAAAGAGTTTAAAAGGTATTTGTTCTTTATATCTGTTAAGAAAATGAAACAGTGCGCTGGAGTCCCGTCCCCCAGAAAAAGCCAATATTAGAATTTTGCCTGACAGTCCAGATATCTCACATAGAACTTTTTCTTCAAACGATGTATTCATCAGATTTTAAATAATTTTCCTCAAATTCTTTCTTTTTAGCACCATACCCCTTTCTGCCAAGCATTCCATATGCAAAGTGTTTTCCTTCTTCAACACCGGGTTGATCAAAAGGATTTATCCCGAGGGAAAGCCCTGTTACAGAAACCACATACTGCATCAGCATAAAAAGCTTACCCACAGCATACTCATCAATACCATCCATAACAAGCTTTATAGAGGGTTTACCATCATTTTTTAGTGATAATTCTGTGGCATGAAGCTCAAGATTCATCAAATCACCAAGAGAATGGCCTGTTAAATAGGAAAATTCACTGTGAAAATCAGCAAAAATTTCAACATCAAAATCATGTGTGCTAAGCTCTATAAATGTTATAATTTTGTCATTCGGACCTTCCTTGTACAATTGTAGCTGTGAATGCTGGTCAATCGTCCCCACAGCACACACAGGCGTAGTACCAGTGTGTACGGCCTTACCAGTAAAATTATACTTTTTACCTAAACTTTCACCCCACAGCTGCGCAAACCATTCTGAAAAAGATTTAAGACGGGAAGTATATGGCATAAGTACATTTATATTATATCCTTTATTCATGTATGCCAAATATATAGCTGATAAATATAGAATTTTTTCTTTTTCTGAATCAACTATATCCTTTGCCCCCTTAAGCATCCTATCTATATCCAAACCAAGTAGAGCTGATGGAATAATACCAACGGGGCTTAGTACAGAAAAACGCCCACCCACATTAGAGGGAATGCTGAATGTTTTAATTTTATGCATCTCAGCAAATTCCCTTAGAGGACCTTTTTCCGGATCAGTTATGGCATATATATGATCCGCCGGATTTTTTAGGTTTTCATTAAGCCATTTGTAAATAATGGAAAAATTAGCAACAGTTTCCACTGTGCTACCAGATTTGGTAATAATGCAAACAATTGTATCCTCTGCTTCACATTTTTTTAACGTCCAGTAAAGTTTATGCGGATCAACGTTATCGGCAAACCATATCCTCGGTAAACACCCTCTTTCACCAAAGGATAATGCGTTATAACCATAAGGAAGCAGCGCATTAACAATTGCCTCAATACCAAGAGAAGAACCACCTATACCAACAATGATAAGGTCATTGTACTGGCCTTTGGTTGATTTGATAATCTCTTTAATCTCGGATAAGTCGTAATCGGGCAAATGCGGAAACCCCACTTCTCGCGATTCACATAGGGATATCAAATCCGACATTCCTTTTTTAGCCATTTCTTTATACTGCTCAATCTCATCTTCACTCAAACCGTTTGGCACATACCTATTCATAACAAAATTATAGTCAAGTTTAATATAGCCCATTATAACCTCCCGAAAGTACTGGTAAGTTTTCCAGCGTATCGTAAATTTTCACATCCTTTAATACATCCATAAAATATCGACCATAGGCTTTTGTCAATATCCTGTTATCCAGGATAATCCAGGTGCCTGTATCATTTTCATGCCTAATAAGTCTTCCTATAGCCTGTTTAAAATAGATTACAGCCCTGGGCAAGTAAAAATTCATAAAAGCATTACCATATTTTTCCTCAAACGCTTGTTGCCGTTGCCGCAAATAAACGTCAGAGATATTTTCAAAAGGAAGCTTATCCAAGACCACATACTGTAAAAAATTACCGGAAAAATCCACACCTTCTCTAACAACAGCACACCCCAAAACAACGGTATCAGAATTCACTTTTATTGTCGACAAATCAATTTCTGTCTGTAGTAGCAGCTCTTTCTTGTTACCAATCCTTTTGTTAAGATACTTATACACATTATTCATCATATCAATACTATTAAAAATAAAAAGACATCCACTTTTTGCATTTAAACTGATTTTTTCATAAATTTCCATTTTCTGGGATTTGGTAAGCTGATTTTTGGATATATAACATTCACCATTACTTAAAAAATTAAATTCACTATTGGTATTTTTCCCGGAAACATCGTTAAGCCCCAATTCGTTACAAAAATAGTTAAAGGAGCCGTTAACGGAAAT
Organism: bacterium; assembly: GCA_041694215.1. GTDB lineage: Bacteria > Chrysiogenota > Deferribacteres > Deferribacterales > Flexistipitaceae > Flexistipes. The sequence goes on along the minus strand of JASMTO010000047.1, from coordinate 14,376 downwards.
AGTGGCACTGATAAACAGTGCACTCATACATACTTTTTTTAATGACTGACTAAAAGTTTCAGAAATATCAAGAGGCATACTTTTTAATACAAATGATGATACAGTAGGTTCTATTAATTTTACTCCCTTGGTATTAAAAATATTATGAAATTTGTCTCTGTATTTTTTATAAACATCATAACTTTCATCATCAAACGATGTCTCTGCGACTTTTTTTAGTTCAGCAAAAAAGATATCAAGTTCGTCTTTTATCTTATTGCTGATTTCCTGTTTTGATTGTACATTAGATTTTATATATGCAAACTTATTTTGGAAATAACTGTAGACAGGTTCGTCCATCATATGCCTGTTTTCCTTTAAAAATGCCATCAGCGCTGCAAAATTAACATCATCACCTATAAAACCTGGAAAAATATCAGGCAGAGAATGTGCCTCATCAAAAATAATATGCTCTGCAAAATCAAAATTATAAGCCATATCATGCTTATTTCTCATTGCAACATCACTAAGTAACATAAAATGATTGGTAATAACAATGTCAGCTTCAGAAGCTTTTTCCCTCTGAAGGTAAAACGGGCATTTATTGTAATATGGACATTTTCCCATTATACACTGTAAGCTATCTGCCGTCATCTTTTCAATTACTGAAAAGTTAAAAAAACCGTAAGGTATTTCACTAATATTTTTGTTTACATTATACCAGTCAATTACATCAGAATACATATCCGGATTCGGTGCTATTAACTTAAAATATCTGTAGTAACAAAAATAATTTTTCCTTCCTTTAAGGGATGCTATCTTTAATCTTTTATCGCTGAAAATTTCCTCAAATATGTTAATATCCCTATATAAAATCTGGTTCATAAGCTGCTTTGTCTTTGTTGAAATTATCGTTTTGTGTCCCAGATCAAAGACAGGGAGCAAATATGCCAAAGTTTTACCAGAGCCTGTGGGAGCCTCAATAACAGAAGATTCATATGATTCAAGCTTCTCTTTTATATATTCAGCCAGTTCTACCTGGGAATCCCTGTAAGAAAAGTTTTGGATATATTTGGGTAAAAAGTGGTCTTTCTCAAAATATTTTTTTAAAGCCATTAATACTCCATAAAACTTAAAAAATCAGCTTTCTTTGATACCTGCATAATTTCTGAATAAATCAAAGTTTAAAGCATATGTCTCCGCAGTCCCAAGATCTATCGTTTTGCTTTTATAAAGATCGGCTAGCTTCCTTTCAAAGGGCATATAATCCGCAGTACCTCTTAATTGGGAGTCAATAAACCTATAATTTGATTCCAATAGCGCCTTTTGAAGTTTAAAAGAATTAAAAACATACTCGTAAACAAGCATTTTTCTGTCGATATTTTCAACAGGAATCAACCTGAAATTAACCACAAGTTTTAACGTGTTTGCAAGTTTATTGGCGTAATAATTATTGCTAAGCTCACTTTGATATAAAAACAAACGTTCGAATGCACCAGAAATACTCCCGGCTTCGTAACAGGCATAAACGGTTCTGCCGGACTCAACAAGTTTTAACGCCATATCCAACACGCTTAAGTTCTCAATATCACTGAGGAAGACTATGTCCGGCTCAATATCATAAATAATCTGAAATAATTCCTCTGTATCAGCGGCATCATGACCGGCCTCTATTTGAGTAACAAAACTTTTGTCTGGGGTTATTTGGTAAACACTTTTCTTCTTTATAAAAAGAATATTTAGTGTTTTTGTAGTATTAAAATAATTTACAACAGAGGCCATTATTGTAGACTTGCCATGACCAAAAGGTGCAATAAATAAATAAAATCCTGCAGAGGGATAAAGAATATATTTGGCAACATCATTTTTGAAACCGAGTGAATCAAATTTAGGTATTGCTGTTGTTGTGAGAGATAAAATTATTGAATAATGTCCTTTTTGCTTTAAAATATTAACTATAAAATTTTTACCATTAATAATTTTATGAAATCTGAGATAATTTATACTAATCAATTTCTTCCTCAACGTTTCATCAGTAAGCATCTTTATGAAACTTAAAATATGACTTCTTGTAAGTGGTTGAACATTAAGCTTATAAAATCTTCCTACTTTTCTTATTGCCGGCTCAGATCCTTCTGACATAAAAATTTTACTAAAATCAGGCTCAAAAGTAAATACAGCAGAAACGAATTCCTCCAAGCTTATACCTTCTTTTAGTTTTTTACCAACTGTTTTTTCAAATGAAACAAATGTATAATCTTTTTTTCCATACATGTTAGCCTTAAGATCACCTATAATTTTTTCATACATAGAGTCCGGAAAAAGAACAGGTATGATTTTTTCCCCCACTTTAAATGATATTTCATCTATATCATTAAGGATAGAAAGGTTAGAAAAGCCCACATAAATTCCTTTATCGGAAATTTTAAAAGGTATTACACCGTAATTGTATATAATATCATAACTAAAACGTTTTTGTACTTCTTTACTTATGGTCAGTTCATTTTCAGTAAACGTATATACATTGTACTGCTTAGCCAAAAACGTTAACAATTGATTTTCTGAAATAAACCCCATTTTGACAAGAATTTTGCCAAGCTTATCATTCGTTTGGGATTGTTTTTTCAGAGCCTTGTTTACCTGCTCAGCGGTAACTAAACCATTTTCCTGCAACAATTCCCCAAGCTTTTTCATAACATACCCTCCACTTATATCAGCTAAAACAACACAAATATATTAAGTAATATGCAGTATAATTAATTTTATTCTAACACAGAACAAAAAAATTTATAAGATTTATCTTGATTGATAAAAGATAAGCATCAACTTGGCACTTAACACCCTGTTAGATCCGTATTACAGACAGACTTCCTTCGGCAGTGTTTAATAGTGGAAACCCTGTTAAATATCAGCTTTGCTGGTGCCTGCGGCATTTAACAGGGTAAACTTAACACTTAACACTTAACACTAATTCATCATTTATTCCCATGTATCCCAAACAGTTGTCTCAAGGCGTGTGTAGCAATACTGGGGTTCTCTTTCAGTCTTCTTTTGGAATATGGAAGCCAATCTTTGCCAAAAGGTACATACACTCTAAGCCTATGCCCGCCATTAACAATAATCTCTCTAAGTTGCTCATCCACACCAAGAAGCATCTGAAATTCATAATCTTGTTTTTTCAAGTTATATTTTTCAATCAATCTGAGGGATTCGAAAATCAGTTTTTCATCATGGGTGGCAATGCCAACATAAGCTCCCTTTGAAAACAATTTTTCAAGACAGTATATAAAATTTTGATTTATAATATAAGGATCTTTGTAAGCCAGCTCCCTCGGTTCGTTATAAATACCTTTACAAAGCCTTATGTTTAAATCTTTGGGATCGAGATTATCAATGTCTGTTGGTGTCCTTCTCAGATAGGCCTGTAATACAGTTCCTACACTTTTACCGAACTCCTGTTTCAGTTTTGCGTGAAGTTTAAGTGTCTTATCAGTATTAGGGGTATCTTCCATATCAATGCGGACAAAGTTATTTAGTGAATCAGCATATTTAACAATTTCACGAATATTTTCATACGCAAAATCTTCATCCAAGTTAAGACCCATTTGCGTAGGCTTTATAGACAAGTTAGCATCCAAATCCTCTTTATTTATTGTATCCAGAATCTCAATACACCTATTTTTGAAATATTTTGCCTGATCTTTTGTTTTTATAAACTCGCCCAAAATATCTATTGTTGTCATTATTCCCTTATGATTCAGATCCTTGGTAACTTTTACTGCATCAGACAAATCCTGACCTGCAATATAACTTTTTGCAAAAATACTCACAATAGGCCCAGGGACATGCATAATTGATTTTGAAATTAAAAAATTTAATACAGACATATTTCCTCCTGGCAAAAGAGAGGAGAGTAAAACTCTCTCCTCTAAAAATTTATTTTTCTTTCATAAAAGGATATTCAAATGACTCAGGAGCATTAAAATTTTCTTTAACAGCTCTTGTGGAAACCCATCTTATAAGATTCTGATAGCTGCCGGCTTTATCATTGGTCCCTGACGCTCTGGCGCCTCCAAAAGGCTGTTGCCCCACTATTGAGCCTGTGGGTTTATCATTCACGTAAAAGTTACCGGCTGCATGTTCCAGCTTTTTCATAGCAGTCCGAATTGCTCCCCTCTCCGTTGCAAATACCGCACCGGTAAGTCCATAAGGAGATGTTTGATTGCAAATATCAAGTGTCTCTTCATATTTGTCATCATCATAAACATATACAGTCATTACTGGTCCAAAAATTTCTTCTTCCATAGTTTTAAATTTTGGATCTGTTGTAAGAATAACGGTTGGCTCAATAAAATATCCTTTGCTGTCATCATAATTCCCGCCTATTATGACTTCGGCATCTTTTGACTGTTTTGCATAATCAATATAGCCGGTAATATCGCTAAAAGCATTTTTATCTATTACGGCATTCATGAAATTGGTAAAATCTTCCACATCGCCCATTTTTATTTTGGCGATTTCCGTTTCGAGAATTTCTCTTACATCACTCCACAGAGATTTGGGTATGTATGATCTTGATGCTGCAGAGCACTTTTGCCCCTGGTATTCATAAGCACCACGTATCATAGCAATAGCGAGTTTTCTCACATCAGCTGATTTGTGGGCAAAAATAAAATCTTTACCACCGGTCTCACCAACAATTCTTGGATAGCTATTATATTTGGAAATATTAGCACCCACCTGTTTCCACATGGATTGAAAGACAGCAGTGCTACCGGTAAAGTGTACACCAGCAAATCTAGGGTCGTTGAAACATACATTCCCAACAGTCGATCCGGAACCAGGCACAAAGTTGATTACACCATCAGGAAGACCTGCCTCTTTAAAAATTTTCATAAGAAAGTAAGGAGCATAAACCGCTGTTGATGCCGGCTTCCAAATAGTAACATTGCCCATGATAGCCGGTGAGGTGGGAAGGTTACCTGCAATTGCTGTGAAATTGAACGGTGTAACGGCAAATACGAAACCTTCTAACGGACGCGTCTGGGTATAATTCCATATTCCTTTCGGGTTAATCAGTGGCTGCTCTGCATAAATTTGCTGCACAAAATAACAGTTAAATCTCCAGAAATCTATAAGCTCACAGGCAGAATCTATCTCAGCTTGATGGGCAGTTTTACTAATTGATAACATTGTGGCTGCATTAACCAAATATCTGTATTTAGTGGAAAGCAGCTCTGCAGCTTTTAGAAATATAGCCACACGATCTTCCCAAGAATATTCCTGCCATTCTCTCCACGCTTTTTGGGATGCCTCAATAGCCATTTCCACTTCTTTCGCCCCAGCTTTATGGTATTCTGCCAATACATGCTGGTGATCATGAGGGCAAACAACCTTTCCCATATTTCCTGTTTTTACTTCTTTGCCCCCAATAATTAGAGGTATTTCAATTTTTTGGTTTTTCAGTTCATTAAGTGCCAATTTCAACAATTTTTTTTCTTCTGAACCTGGTTCATACGAAAGAACAGGCTCATTTTGTGGCTGAGGTACTTTAATTTTCGAGTTATTGTAAGTGATCATAATTCACCTCCCTGATATTTTGTACTTCAATATAATACTAATTTCAAAAAAATGAACAGTCAATGGCAATTTTTCAATTTATAACATTTTTTTGCTGATTCATTATTAAGAATACGATTAAAAATGTTGGATTTTATCAATTTTCATGTACTATTAAAATTGATAAGGAAGGCTAAAATGGATCCGGTGACACATTCTGTAAGTGGGCTCGTGCTGGCAAAGGTTTTCAAATGCAAGTTAACAACAAAAACTGCATTGATTTTCGGCGGTTTAGCGTTAGCACCTGATATCGATAGTGCAGCATATTTTTTCAGCACCAACGCTGAATATTTACTCTATCACAGAGGCTTTACTCATTCAATATGGGGCGGATTGTTACTGGGAATTTTGGCTGCTTTTATATTAAAAAACACTGTTAAAAAAAATTTTATGTTTTCTACAATCATCGGTGTTTCAATTATGTATACCCACATATATCTGGATTATATTACCAGCTACGGAACCCAGCTGCTTGCTCCTTTCAGCAGACACAGATTTGCCCTGTCAACGGTCTTCATCATTGATCCCATTTATACATTAACACTTATAATGTTACTAGTTTTTACTCTTATACTAAAAGGTCGTAAAACGGCAATAATTACCGTCACTTTTCTCTTTTTTTATCCCCTTGCTAACGTTGGCATTAAATCTTTTGTAAAATTTAATGCATCAAAATTTACGGATAATAAAGTAATAGTAACCACAACCGCTTTAACACCTCTTTATTGGAAAGTGATAGTTGAGGACAATGAGAAATATGCAGTAAAGGATGTCAAAATATACGAAAAAATAGATCTGGCAGCATTTACACGTTATAAAAAATTTGATAAAAAAGAATCACTTTGCAATTTTAACAGTAAATTGTTAAAAACATATCTCTGGCTTGTGGATTATCCGGTAATTGTAAAAGCTAGAAGGGAATACAACTTTGAAATTTTCGATCTGAAGTTTATGTTTAACAAAAATATATTTGATAAACAAAATCATAAGGTTTTCGTACTGCAAATCAAGACAAACAGTAAAGGAGAAGTAACGGACTGCAAACTAAATTAGACACCGCCAAGATATGCTTTTTTTATGTCATCATTATTGAGTAGATCTTTTGCATCCCCAAACAACCTAATTTTACCAGTTTCCATAACGTAGCCTCTGTGTGCAATTTTCAGGGCAAGGTTAGCATTCTGCTCCACCAACAATATTGTCGTTTTACTTTCATTGTTAATTTGTTTGATAATATCAAAAATCTGTCTCACAATAATAGGTGCTAGACCCAATGAGGGCTCATCCAGTAAAAGTACCCTTGGCCTTGCCATAAGTGCCCGTGATATTGCCAGCATTTGCTGCTCTCCACCGCTAAGGGTTTCACCTAACTGATGTTTCCGCTCAGCCAGCTGTGGGAATAAATAATACACATATTCAATATCCTTTTTTATTTGCTCTTTGTCGCGTCTAAGAAAAGCTCCCAGATCAATATTTTCACTTACCGAGAGATGAGGGAAAATATGCCTACCTTCAGGTACCTGACAAATTCCCAATTTTACAATTTCATCAGGTTGCATCAAATGAAGGGGCGTTTTGTTATAAAAAATTTCACCGGTCTGTGGAGGCACTATCCCACTGATTGCCATGAGTGTGGTGGTTTTCCCGGCACCGTTTGCACCGAGAAGTGCTACAATTTCCCCCTCTTCTACTTCAAGACTCACATCATGCAAAGCCTGTATATTTCCGTAAAATGCATTGACATTGTTAAGCCTAAGCATCGACATCTTCTCCAAGATAAGCTTTTATTACATCCGGGTTTTCTTTTATTTCATCAGGAGTACCTTCAGCAATCTTTTTGCCATAATCCATTACTGTAATCCTTTCAGAAATTTTCATTACCATACCCATATCATGCTCTATAAGCAAAACAGAAATATTTTCTTCATCACGCAGCATCTTTATGATATCAATCAAGTTCTCCGTCTCCTGTGGATTGAGTCCGGCAGCAGGCTCATCCAGGAGTAAAATATTAGGTTCCGTAGCAAGTGCCCGGGCAATTTCGAGTTTTCTTTGAGCCCCGTATGGCAAATTTTCAGCAATCTCATTAGCAAACGCATGCAGGCCAACTCTTTCAAGAATGTGATAACTATATGAGGCTGACTCATACTCTTCCCGGACTATACGTTTTGTTCTCATTAGGGCAGCAAAAATATTTGCATGGGTTCTGCAGTGCCTACCTATCATAACATTTTCAAGAACCGTCATCCCTTTAAAAAGCCTGATATTCTGAAATGTTCTTGCAAGCCCCAATTCGGTAACTTTGTTAGGTTTAAGACCATTTACACGTTTTCTATTATCTCCGTCTGCATATACATAAATGTCCCCACTGGTGGGTTTGTACATACCGGTCACGCAGTTAAAGAACGTAGTTTTGCCTGCACCGTTGGGACCTATGAGGGCAACGATTTCTTTTGAATAAATATTAAAATCAATATTATCAACCGCTCTCAATCCACCAAAATCCATCGTTAACCCGTTTATTTCAAGAAGAGGCTGCATTTTGCCTCTCCTTTAACTGCTTTTTGGACATGGACTCAAAATTGTAACGTCTTCGTTTACTTTTAATCAGACCCTGAGGTCTGAAAACCATCATAAGAACCATTGCGCCACCGAAAATTAACATTCTGTACTCAGAAAAAGCCCTGAGATATTCGGGCAGAAGTATCAAAATAAGTGCTCCTAGAATAACTCCCGGAATACTGCCCATACCCCCTAAAACAACAATGGAGAGAATTATGGCTGATTCCAGGAAAGTAAAGCTAGCCGGGTTGATAAACGTGGTCTTGGCTGCAAAAACTGCACCCATAAATCCAGCCCATGTAGCTCCGAATGCAAAAGCAGAAAGTTTTGTTTTTGTTTTATCCACACCCATTGCCTGGCACGCTATTTCATCCTCTCTCAAGGCAACCCATGCTCTTCCTATTCGGGAATTCTGGAGGCGATTTGTAAAAAATATTGTAACAAGTACGAATAAAAATACAAAATAGTATATTGCATTAATACTGCCCACTATACTTAAATCAAAGCCAAAGTTGGGTCTTTCTATGCCTGCTATACCGCTGGGACCATGGGTAACCTCACCCCAGTTCTCCAAAACCAAACGTATTATTTCACCAAACCCGAGTGTAACGATGGCAAGATAGTCACCTCTAAGCCTTAGTACAGGAAAACCTAGTAAAATACCTGCCAATGCCCCGAGTGCACCAGCAAGAGGTAATGCAACCCAAAAGCTTATATCATAATTAAAATTAAGAAGAGCATACGTATAGGCACCAACTGCATAAAACGCCACATATCCCAAATCAAGCAAACCAGCAAAACCAACAACAACATTAAGTCCCAATCCCAACACTATATAAATAAGAGCTGTCGTCATAATTGTAACCTGATATGTCGAAAATAACTTTGGAAACAGCAAAATAAATATTATTAAAGCTATAATTATAGGGACAAAAACCTTTTTATTTTCTATCAGATTGTCGTAAAAGATTTTTGATAATGCATCTTTATAATCCTGCCTTCTTTTAGTAGCTTTTTTATTGTGCATAAAGCGCCATAAAAAAGAAAGAAAAAACGATCCAAAGCCAACTAATACAAGGTTTTCCCATCTCCAAATAATAGTATTTTCGATTGTGTTTACTTTAACCACCATAATGGGAAAAGTCAGAAACATAAACCAAACAGAGACCAGCAGTGACTTTTTTATTTCAGAAAACATTTCTACACCTTCTGATCCGTCTTTTTACCCAATATTCCACTAGGTTTAAAAATAAGAATTACCACCAGAAGAATAAAAGCAAAAACATCCTGATAATCACTTGAAATGTATCCTGTGGAAAAACTTTCTGTCCACCCGAGTATCAATGCCCCTAATACAGCACCCGGTATGCTGCCTATACCTCCAAGAACAGCAGCTGTAAAAGCTTTAATACCTGCAATAAAGCCGATAAAGAAATTTATCTGGCCAATGTGATTGGCGATCAAAACGCCACCGAGGGCAGCAAGAGCAGACCCAACAACAAAAGTGGTTGAGATTACTCTGTCAACATTAATGCCAAGTAAAAGAGCCATTTTTTTATCCTGAGCGGTAGCTCTCATCGCTTTACCCATGCGGGTAAATTTAATGTATAAAGACAGCAATACCATAGCAATAAAAGTTGATACTATTATTACAAGCCCGGATGAAGATAGAATATGATTATAGGGACGTAAAAATTCAAATTCTTTTATCAGAGAAGGAAACGGCAGAAAATCAGATGTCTGTGCCAACAAAACATAATTTTGCAGAAATATCGACATACCGATTGCACTTATCAGAGCGGAAAGCCTTGGTGCATTCCTCAAAGGTTTATATGCGATTTTTTCAATGGTATAACCGTACGCAGAAGAATAAAGTATGGCTACAAGAGTAACAATGACAAAGATGGCGGCAACCGGTAAATTAAAAACAGATAAAACCCCTGCCACAATAAGGGCGGTAAAAGCCCCAATCATGTAAATTTCTCCATGGGCAAAGTTAATAAGTTGAATAATACCGTAAACCATAGTATATCCGAGAGCTATCAATGCATAAATACTGCCCTTGGTAAGGCCTGCAAAAAATAGCTGAAAAAAATATTCCATTATGAAATCCCCTTGTATTCAGTTGCTTAAAATAAAACCGGGCTAAAAAGCCCGGCAGAAATTATTGAATTTTTAGTAATCCAACTCTACGTACTCACCGTTCTGTACCTGATAAACAGAAAAGCCGACACCAATTGCATCACCTTTTTCATCAAATTTAATTTTACCAAGAGTAGTTTCCACATAATTGGTTCTCAACGCTTCCATAATTTTTTCTGGATCAGTGGAATCAGCATTGTCTATAGCTTTCAATATAGCTTGAGCTGCAGCATAACCGTTAAGATAAAATGCACCGGACTGCTCACCATATTTTTCCATATGTTTCCTCTCCGCTTCTTTTGCCATCGGATTACTGGAAACATCTTTGGGACCGGTTGCATAGACACCTTCAGCATATTTACCGGCAACTTTTATAAATGTATCGTCCTTTACACCGTCATCAGAGATAAAAGGTATGTCCATTTTCTTCTTTCTCATTTGAGACACAATTTTTGAAGCTTCAGGATGATAACCACCAAAAATTACACCATCAGCGTTAGAGTTTTTAATTTTCTGAACGATGGCTGAATAATCGAGAGCTCCGGGTGTAACACCTTCAAAAAGAACCACATTAACGCTATCTATCTCTTCTAAAAAATCTCTGGCATATTCAGCTAAGCCTTTACCATAATCACCTTTATCGTGAATCACCGCAATATTCTTAAGCCCCAGCTCGTTAACGGCAAAATCCACCTCAAGTCTAGCCTGAGCATCATCAGGAGCAATTGTCCTGAAAAAGATAGGATAATCTCCACTCTGTGTAAGATCTGGGTTGGTTGCAGAAGGGGAAATGATAGGAATCATCTGGGAAAGATAGATGGAAAGTGCAGCTTTTGTGGCACCACTACATATATGACCAATAACAGCATCAACATTCTGTGACATTAGCTTAGTTGCAGCATTGACAGCCTTTTCCGGCTTACATTCATCATCCTCTGCAAGTAGCTCGATTTTCTTTCCATCAATACCACCATTCTTGTTATATTCATCCACAACGAATCGTGTTGCCCTCAGTGTGGGAATACCGTAGGATGCCAAGTCACCTGAATGCGCACCAGCAACCCCCAGCTTAATAGTATCAGCAGCAAAAACGGATATGCTAAGTGCAGCAAAAACAACAGGTACAGCTAAAATTGTTATAAACGATCTCATAATCCAAACCTCCAAAATGTTCGATATTAAAAAACAGTGTTATCTGCTAGTAATTAATCTATCACAATGGTTAAGTCAAGCTAAAAAATGTTTTTTTTTGCCCTTAATCCATTATAAAAAAAACATCGTTTTACCGCCTACACTTACGAAGTGTAGGCGGAGAGAAGCTAACTCTGCTATTGAATTTACGGATGTTATAGAATATATTTTCATTATGAAAAAATTACCTATTGGCATATCTACTTTACGGGATATTATTGACGGCGGCTACGTATACGTTGATAAAACCTTTCATGCTTTAAAGCTGATCAGTGAAGGCAAATATTACTTCCTCAGCCGCCCCAGACGATTCGGCAAATCGCTATTTCTTGATACGCTAAAAGAGATATTTTATGGCAACAAAGAGCTCTTTAAAGGTCTTTATATTTATGACAAATACGATTTTGACAAGCATCCTGTAATCCGCATAAGCTTTAACGACGGTAAGTTCACTTACAAAGAGACCCTTACGGACTCAATGTTTAAGATACTTAAATTAAACGAAAAAAATCTGGGCATATCATGCTCCGAGACGAAATATCCCTCGTTTTGTTTTGAAGACCTGATAATCAAAGCATACGAGCATTATGGCAAGCAGGTTGTCATTTTAATTGATGAGTATGACAAGCCTATACTTGACAATATTGAAAATACAGAAATAGCGAAAGAGATGCGGGAAGAGCTGAAGAATTTCTACAGTGTAATCAAGGGGGCTGATGAATATATCAGGTTTGCATTTTTAACAGGGGTAAGTAAGTTTAGTAAGGTATCGCTATTCAGCGGATTAAATAATTTGAATGATATTACAGTTGATAAAAATTATGCCACGATATGCGGCTATACTCAAAATGATTTAGAGACGTCATTTGCTGAGCATCTAAGGGGTCAGGATTTTGATAAGATCCGGGAGTGGTATAATGGCTACAGCTGGCTGGGAGATAGTGTTTACAATCCATTTGATATACTGCTTTTTATACAAAAAGGTTTTGTATATGACAATTACTGGTTTTCCACAGCCACGCCCACATTTTTACTAAAATTAATAGAAAAGAATCAATATTTCCTACCCAACCTTGAAAATATAGTGGCAGACAGTACACTTTTAGACAGCTTTGATGTGGATAATATAAGGCTTGAGACCTTGATGTGGCAGACGGGGTACCTGACAATAAGCGAATATTTTGAAGGTGCAAAGGGACTAAAATATAGGTTGGCACTGCCTAACAGAGAGGTTCAGATATCTCTATTCAGTCATATTGCAAACTATATAACAAAAAATTACCAAAGCGAGTTGGAGCAGGAAAATATTTATAGTGCATTGGTTAGCTTTGATTTTGATAAATTAGAACAGAATATTAAAGCACTTTTTGCCTCTATTCCGTATAACTTATTTACGAATAACAGGATGCATGAATACGAAGGTTATTATGTAAGTGTGTTTTATGCATATTTAAAGGCTCTCGGTATCAAAATCATAGCTGAAGATGTTACCAACAAGGGTCGGATAGATTTAACGCTGAATCTGCCCAATGCGATATATGTAATAGAATTTAAAACAGATGGAAGGGACGCTTTATCCCAAATCAAGTCCAAAAACTACCATGAAAAATATTTAAGTGAGAACAAACCCATTTATCTAATTGGTATAGAATTCGACACAGCCGAACGAAACATCTCAAATATTGCCTGGGAAAAAGTCAAATAGCCCCCACCTACACTTCGTAAGTGTAGGTGGTAACATTTATGCTATATGTTTATCTGTACGTCATATTTTTGCTTTAATTCCTGCAGTTTTTCATTAAGCTTGTTTTTTGCTTTTTCATCCACTAATATCTGTTCCACCTCATTTTCAACTTCATCAAATGACAATTGTTTTTCTTCTTTTTTATCTTCAACTTTAAGAATATGATATCCAAATTTGGATTTAAAGGGCTTGCTAACTTCGCCAACTTTTGTGGAAAAGGCAACGTCCTCAAAGGAAGCAACTGTTGCCCCTCTCTTTATATAACCTAAATTACCTCCGTTTTGCGCGCTTCCATCTTCTGAGTATTCTTTGGCCAGTTCTCTAAAAGATACTCCCTTTTTTATCTTCTCATAGATTTCGTTGATTTTTTCTTCCGGATTATCATAGTTTGCGTTTTCACCTGTCAGTATTATTATATGCGATACCTTTACCTGCTCTTTCTGATGGAAATTGCTTTTATTGTTTTCGTAATATGTCTTCTTTTCACTCTCACTAACTGTGATACCCTGCTGAATATTGTTTACATATTTATCCAGTAATATATTTTTCTTTAGCTGCTCAATAAGCTTTTTCTCATCCATTTGATTTTGCTGTAGAGCTTGTTGGTACTGCTCTTCTGTTTCAAATTGGGATTTGATATCTGTAATCTCAGTTTTAACAAGCTCATCCAGATTCTCAGGTTTATTTTCAGATGATGCTAGCAGTAAAAGCTCTCTATTGACCAGATTTTCCACAATAGATTTCCGCACTTTGTCCAGCTGAGGAGAATTTATATCTATTTGCCCTTCAGAAATACCGTTTTGCCTCATTACATTTTGCAGAATGGCATTAACTTCACTTATGTAGATTTTTTTGTTTCCCACAACAGCAGCAACATCATCATTCTTCTGTGCCATTACAGCTGATGCAAAAAATAGACATAACAACCCTGCAAAGAAAATTTTAAAAACTTTCATATACTACCTCTCTTTTATATTTTGCTACCTACGATGATATATGATTTTTACAAGAGTTCAATAAATAAAAAAAAAATAAATGATAGATTTTTAATATTTAATTTACATAATTTTAACAACTTTGTAACAAATTTACCTTACAAAAATAGAACCATTGAGTATTTGTATGGAAACATATATAAT
>JASMTO010000046.1:0-3056 GCA_041694215.1 bacterium | reverse complement strand
GCCTTAACAAGAAAATGTTCATACAACATGAACAGCCCCGAAATAATGACCCCACTCAAGTATACCAAATCGAGTGCAAAATAAAACTTTATATATATAAAAATTATAAAGGTAATTAAGTGAAAGATCCTTGAAAGCATTAATGAATTCCTGATACCAAAAAAAGCAGGGATGGAAAAAAGATTATGTTCTTTGTCAAAGTCAATGTCCTGAAGTGCGTATATAATATCAAAACCTGCCACCCAGAAAACTACAGCAATACCCACCAACGTAATCCCTAAATTTAGCGTTCCGTCAACGGCAACCCAAGCACCAACAGGCGCAAGACCTAAGGCGATTCCAAGAATAATATGGCAAAAGGAAGTAAATCGTTTGGAATATGAATAAATTATAAACACAATAATGGGAATAGGTGACAAAATAAAGCTAAGAGTATTCAACATAAAAGTGGCAAACTCATAAATAATTAATGCAATAATAATATAAGAAACTGCAGCGGATTTGGATATTTTCCCTGTTGGGATTTCCCTTGAAGCCGTTCTGGGATTTTTAGCATCAATTTCTGCATCTGCAATGCGGTTTAACCCCATGGCAAATGTTCTAGCTCCAACCATTGCAACAATTATCCAGAAGATTTTATCAGTCGAAGGCAAACCTTCAGCAGCCAGCACCGCCCCTGTAAAAGCAAAGGGTAAGGCAAAAAGTGAATGTTCAATCTTTATCATACTAAGAAATGTTTTGATTTTTTCCATCTAACCACCACTTTTAATAACATCCACAAAAGCTTCGGCAAAATCATCACTGTCATTAAGACTTTCACTGCGAATAATATTAACACCTTTCAATTTTAATTCCGGGATATACTGCTCATCAAGCTCGATAAGTGTTTCTATATGATCGGACACAAAAGATATCGGTACCACGACTATATTGTCCACACCCCTTTCAGCAATATTGTGTAGTTCATCCCTAGTTTCAGGTCCAAGCCACTTCATTGGGCCGGTACGACTCTGGAAAGCAAGGGAATATCCCGCCGGTGACACAGCTTTTATAAGGTAATCCACCTGCTCTTTTATATGCTGGACATAATAATCACCTTCAGACTGGGTATACTCAGGAAGTGAATGGGCAGAAAAAAATAGGTGTATATCGTTTAACTTGACTCCTAACATATCAGCAGCATTTGTTATCCTCGAAATTAAGCAGTTATTATAACTCCTGTTTAGATGCCAAAAAGCTATAGTTTCAAAATGCTTAAATGGCCTCATTCGCAGGCAGTTATAAAAACGTTTGAAACATACTCCACTTGTAGTATAAGAATATTGCGGATACATAGTGGTAACGTAAATATTTTCATACTCCTGCGGATTAATTTCAGCAAACGTATCTTCAATAAAAGGGTGGTAATAACACATGCCTATTTTCGTATCCAGTTTTCTGGAGAAATCGTTATTGTATCTATGCTCAACCTTTCCTAACAGCGAACGCATATAATCCAGTTGGGGAGATTTACCCCCCATTTTCTGATAATGATGCATAATTTTTTTACTTCTGGATCTGGCAATAATATTTGCCAGTAAACGCTGCGGGCGTTCACCTATTTTAAAATCTATAATATCCCTATCAGTAAACAGGTTAAACAAAAAGGGGCGGATTGCTTCCAGACCATCCGGCCCACCCATATACATTGCAAATAGCAGATCCTTCATTTGCTGCTTCTCTCTTTTACATAGTCCACCAGGAATTTTACATTTTCTACAGGTGTCCTGGGTAAAATCCCGTGCCCTAAGTTAAAAATATGCCCTTTAACAGACTCTGCCTCATCCAGTATTCTACCCACCTCACTGGCAATAGTTTTTTGTCCGGCAAAGAGTAATGCAGGATCAAGATTTCCTTGCAACACAAACTTATTGTCCAAAAATTCTGCTGCTTTGCTAAGGGATATTTTCCAATCCACACCAAGAGCTGAACAGTTGAGTTTTTTTATATCAGAATAGAATGTGGCACTATCTTTTGCAAAATATATGACATGGGCTGATTTTAATTTATCTATTAATCTGTCAACATGTGGTAAGATAAATGTTTTATAGTCAAAAGGGGAAAGAATGCCCGCCCATGTATCAAAAATCTGCACCAAATCACAACCATTATCAATCTGCGCCTGCAGATATGTATACGTACTCTCGGTAATCTTTTCCATCAGTGTGTTGAAAGCATCCCGATTTTTGTGCATCAGCATTTTAATCTCCAAAAAGTTTTTGGATCCACTACCCTCAACCATATAACAAGCCAGGGTAAAAGGTGCACCTGAAAAACCTATTAGAGGAACATTGATATTCTCTTTTATAAGTTTGACAGTTTCCAGTACGAATGAAAGCTGTTCATACGGATTTACTGTTTTTAATTTGTTTATATCGCTTTCATTTCTAACAGGATTTGCAATCACCGGTGCAGGGGTAAAGGCAAGTTCAACCCCCATAGGTTCAATAGGTATTAATATATCTGAAAATAGGATTGCCGCATCAAGTCCAAAAGCTTCAAGCGGTTGCAAGGTAACCTCACAAGCTAATTCAGGGGTCTTGCAAAGCTGTAAGAAAGAAACATTTTCTCGTATTTTTCTATATTCAGGCATATAGCGACCAGCCTGACGCATTAACCACACAGGGGTTCTTTCACGCGGTTTTCCTTCCAATACATCTAAAATCAATCTGTTTTTAGGCATAAAATCCCTCTCTAACCAAATTTTTTCTCTCAGTGCTTTCAGCCTTTGTACTATTTAACTATTTCTTTTTCAATGTATTTTATAACTGCCAAAACGTAGAACGTTCAAGGTTCAAAGTTCTAACTTCTATTACCGTCCAATAACATCTACAACCTTAACTACCCCAGTGAAATAGGCTTACGCATTTCACGGGACAGGCCTCCAACTACTTTACCCTGCTAAATACTGCCGCAAGCAGTCAGTCCGAAGGACGAATTTAACAGGGCTCCAACTACCTAAACTACTTCAACAACCTTAACTACCTCAACTACTTCCAACTACCTAGAGGTAGTTG
>JASMTO010000045.1:0-6071 GCA_041694215.1 bacterium | reverse complement strand
TTTCCTGAGTGACTCCAACTTCAATCAAATCACCCATATAGAAAAATGCTGTGTAATCGGATACTCTGGCAGCCTGCTGCATACTGTGTGTAACAATTATTATCGTATACCGCTCCTTCAGCTCGAAAATCAGATCCTCTATTTTCTGCGTGGCAATAGGATCAAGTGCAGAAGCCGGCTCATCCATCAAAAGTATATCCGGCTGCATAGCTATAGCTCTTGCAATGCACAACCTCTGCTGCTGACCACCTGATAAATTGGTAGCTACTTCAGTGAGTCTGTCCTTCACCTCATCCCACAGCCCCGCCTTGCGCAGTGATTCTTCCACAAGATCATCCATCTGCGGCCCCTTGTTGGCAATACCGTGAATTTTGGGAGCATAAGCTACGTTTTCATAAATACTTTTGGGAAAAGGATTGGGTTTCTGAAATACCATACCAATTCGTTTTCTCAACTCCACCACATCTATTTTAGGATCATAAATATCAACATCGCCAAATAAGATTCTGCCTTCTATTCTTGTATCCGGAATCAGATCGTTCATCCTGTTCAAACATCTCAGAAATGTACTTTTACCGCAGCCAGACGGGCCTATAAGAGCAGTTACATGATTTTTCAGGAAATCCAGGTTTATATTGTTCAACGCCTTAAAATCACCATAATAAAAACTCATGTTTTCAACTTTTATCATTATATCGGCGGACATTTTCCCTCCAGTAAAAATCGTATCATTTGCCTACCACTTCTTTTCATTTCTATTTCTTAACCAAATAGCAGCCGCGTTTAATGTTAATAGGATTGCGAGGAGAACAATAATTGCAGCAGATGTTCTCTCAACATAAGCTCTCTGAGAAGATGAAGCCCAAGCGTAAATCTGAGCAGGAAGAACTGTTGCAGCATCAGTAAACGAATCAGGAGCCTCTGGAATGTAAGCCATCATACCCACAAGTAGCAAAGGAGCTGTCTCTCCCATTGCCCTGGCAACACCTAAGATGGTACCTGTCAAAATCCCAGGTATAGAAACTGGTAGTATATGATGCCAGATCATCTGCCATTTTGATGCACCAACAGCCAGCGCAGCATGTCTTATTGAATCAGGTACAGCCTGAAGTGAAGCTCTTGTACTGATAATTATGACAGGAAGGGTCATAAGAGATAGTGTCAAACCTCCTGCCAATGCCGAAGATCGTGGCACACCAAAAAAATTGATAAAAACTGCCAGCCCCAACAAACCAAATAAAATAGAAGGGATAGCCGCCAAATTATTTATATTGACTTCAATAGTGCGGGTAAACATATTATCGGGAGCATATTCCTCAAGATAAATTGCAGACATTACTCCAATAGGTACACTGAAAAGAATTGTCAAGATTATTACATAAAGTGTCCCAACAGCTGCTGAAAAAATACCTGAAATTTCAGGAAGTTTTGAATCACCGTTGATAAAGAAGTATTTATTAAAAACTAGTTTTATTTTCCCCTCATTTTTCAATGTATCTATTTTTTTCATGTCGCTGCTGCTTAGACTATTTGGCTGCCCTTTAACGTACTGGTCCACATCATCATTAGCCACAATCCACTGACTGATTGTCTTGCCCAGCAAATCAGGATTATTTTCCACCTGAGAAGGTATCATTCTCATAAAACCACGGCTGACAAAATCCCTTACTTCTTCATTTACCGCCAATGGAGGAATTTCTATTGTTTCTTTTGTATATGTGACTTCCGCTTTTATTTCTGTTTGCCTAAAAGCGGTATAGCCATTTCTTATAATATCAGCAAAAAAGAAAAACAAGAATCCCAGTGATATCAGTAACGCTACTAAGCCGTAAAATTTGAAGCGCTTTTCTGCTCTGTACCTTCTTTTATTTGCTTGAGAGGACTCAATAAGCGATGACATTATCAAACACCTTATTCATATTTTTCTCTGAATTTTCTGACAATGATAATTGAGATAACATTCAAAAACAACGTAAGTATTAGTAAAACAAAGCCGAGACCAAACGCAGACAGAGTCTCCAAACTGTCAAACGACTGATCTCCTGTAAGAGCATCAACGATCCTCACTGTAACTGTGGTCATCCCTTCCAGAGGATTAGCAGTCAGATTGGGTCTCAAACCTGCAGCCATCACAACAATCATAGTTTCCCCGATTGCTCTGGAAACAGAGAGGAGAAATGCTGACACAATCCCTGGTAGTGCAGCTGGCAAAATAACTTTTTTCGTTGTTTCCGCTACCGTTGTGCCAAGAGCCAATGAGCCTTCTCTAAGACTACTTGGGACAGCATTTATTACATCATCAGAAAGTGAAGACATTAATGGAATAATCATAATACCCATCACTATACCCGGTGAAAGGGCATTAGTGTAATCAGCCTCCAACCTTAAAAACGTTGCAACTTTCACAACCAATGGACTTACAGTAATTGCAGCAAAAAATCCGTACACAACGGTCGGAATACCCGCCAGAACCTCAAGAAGTGGTTTTATAATTTTTCTAAATTTTGGTGTGGCATACTCCGCAAGGTAAACGGCTGAAAAAAGACCAATAGGCACAGCGACGCACATTGCAATAAAAGTTATCATAAATGTCCCAGCAAAAATAGGGACAGCTCCAAACTCGGGATCAGCTGCCTGTTCCCCTCCTCTGCCGGCACCACTTAAGAATGCCGTATCAGGATTCCACTTAGTTCCTGTAATAAAATTCCAGAAACCAACAGCATCAAAGAATCTCAGTGCCTCAAATAAAATGGAAAGAACAATACCCACAGTAGTCAGTATAGAAACAAGAGAGGCAGTAATTAAAAACCATTTAATAACATTTTCCACTTTATTACGTGCCCTGAAATCCGGTGAAATTTTCTTTAAACCAAATGCAAAACCTAATGCAACCAATACAACACATGCGGCAACAAGAACAAAAGGACTCACAGAGTAAACACCGGTAACATGTAGAAAACCAGCCACTACAGCCACCATCATAGATGGAATGGCCATAACCACCACGACAAACCATCCATACATATAAGGGCGGGAGTGAATGGGCGTATTCTGATTTTCCCAAACAGATGCTTTTTTAGAAGCTATAATATAAGCTATATATGCCAGTGGAACAATCCCGCCAAAGATAATAAAAATCAGATTCCCCAAACTCAAGTCTTGACTCCCTGAAAATTATAAAGAGCCGGTAAAACCGGCTCTTTTGTATATTATTTTTCCAAAATTATTGCAAGTCTGATAATGTAAGTTCTTTTCTATTTTCCCAGTTTTTCCTGATTTCTTCCCTTTTTTCCTTAGGAAGCGGTATTAAGCCTATATTTTTCAGGTAACCATAATCACCAATCATTTTTTCGCTGAGAAAAAGATTAACATATTCCTCTAAACCAGGGACTTTTCCAATATGAGCTTTTTTTACATAGAAATACAAGCTTCTGGATACAGGGTATTTTCCACTCGAAATATTTTCAGGCGTAGGCTCATATCCTTCAATTACTGCACCCTGTATACTGTCCCGATTTTCCTCAAGAAATGAATACCCAAATATACCAACTGCTTCCGGATCTTTTGTAAGTCTTTGGACTATAAGGTTATCGTTTTCACCAGCAGGCACATACACCCCATCCTGACGAATTTTGGTGTAATCACCGCCATAAGCTGGAATTTCTTCTGAAGCAACCTCCATGACAAGCTCTTCAAAAGCATCTCTTGTACCTGAAGAAGTTGGAGGACCGTATATCAAAATTTTAGTGTGCGGTAAATTAGGGTTAATCTCGTCCCAGTATTTATAAGGATTTGCCACCAACTTACCGTTTTTCGGGACTTCCGCTGCAACAGCCATGAGTATATCCTTTCTGCTTAACTTAAGTTTTTTAGCCTTAACACTGTTTGCCAAAACAATCCCATCATAACCTATAACAACTTCAATAATTCCGTCAACACCGTTGTCCATGGCTCTTTTAAACTCAGAAACCTTAATACGCCTTGAGGAATTGGTAATATCAGGTGTATCAATACCATCTCCAACCCAAGTTAATTTGTGACCGCCACCTGAACCTGTTGATTCGATAACAGGAGTAGGGTACTTTGTTGTTGCCCCGAACTCTTCTGCAACATAACTCGCAAAAGGATAAACTGTACTTGAACCCACAATTCTGATCTGATCCCTTGCTGAGGCAAAACTACTGGCTAAAATAACCATCGCCACAGCTATCAACATACTTTTCAACAAACGTTTCATGTAAAAACCTCCTATTTTTTTAAACGTTTATCCAACCACTTATGCGGTTGCGATTAATAAACAAATAGTCCCCTCATGTTATAGATATGTAATGTGCTTGTAAAATTTTTGTAAAATGAAAAAACTATAGTTTTCTCAATGAATTTTAAAGACACTGCATATTTCATGTAATTAAAATACTTAAAGATTATTTGACAACTTCCTAACATTTTTTTGAATTTTTTGTTTAATATTATCAAAGTAAATTTAATAATTCGAAGGTGGGATATGACAAAATCAAAGAAAAAAAATTTTGTACTTGATACAAGCGTAATTCTTCACTCCCCCTATTGTTTAGACTCATTTGAAGATAATAATATTTATCTTCCTGCAATAGTACTGGAAGAACTGGATAAGCTCAAAACCGGTTTTGATTCAAGAAGCTACAATGCAAGAGAATTTATTAGGCAACTTGAAAATTACAGATCTACAGGAGATCTGCTGGGAGGTGTTAAACTTAAAAGCGGAGGGAAGCTTTTCGTCAGATTCCATATAGAGAATAAAGATACACCCTTAGAATTAGGAAAAAATATTAATGATAACTTTATCCTTAAAACAGCATTAAACTTAAAAAGCAAATCATCCCGAACAACAATTTTAGTATCAAAAGATGTCAACCTCAGAATTAAAGCCGAAGTTATAGGAATAAAAGCTGAGGATTACTACCACGAGAAATCCTTTCAATGCTTAAACAATAACGACATAATGTACGTTTCTTTAGATGAAAATATCGATAAAATATATGAAAAAAATTTTATCGATATAGATGAAATCGAAGTCCAGTTTGACCAAAACTCAGAGAATTTGCCCGACTATGCAATAGTAGCTTCCCTTATGAACAGTAAAAAAACAGCTCTGTGCCGTATAGTTAATGAGGAATCATCGAAAAAACTGGAACTTCTGAAAAATCAACCGGCAAATTTCTATATTTCACCTCTTAATTATAAACAAAAATTTCTTTATGATGCCCTTATGCGGGATGATATCAAACTTGTATTTGCAATCGGATTCGCCGGGACAGGAAAGACGCTGTTATCAATTGCTTCCGGATTATCACAGGTATTAACCCAGAAATACAAAAAAATGGTGGTAACACGGTCTCATGTTCCTATGGGCAGAGATCTGGGATATCTGCCTGGTAATCTCAACGAAAAGCTGGAGCCGTGGCTTAAGCCCATTTATGATAATATGGAGCTTATTCTCGACAATATAAGTGAGAATAAACAACCTGTCAGTAAGGATAACGCACTTCTGAAAAAACATATGAATGAATTGACACTGGATTACCTGAAAAGTACAAATTTTGTAGAGGTGGAAGCAATAAACTTTATCAGAGGCAGAACTTTCCACGATTCCTTCCTGATAATCGATGAAGCTCAAAATCTCACACCCCACGAAGTAAAAACCATTATTACCAGAGCTGGGCAAAATACAAAAATTGTATTGACAGGGGACCCGTCCCAAATAGATAATCCATATCTGGATGAAAGAGATAACGGCCTTGTATACACGTCTGAACGTTTTAAAAAAAATAACTCAAAGCTTGCTGCAACAATCATCCTGGATAAATGTGAGCGGAGTGAAATAGCACAGGAAGCCTCAGACTTTCTCAATTAAATGGAAGAGCGGAGGAGTGGTATGTCAGTGCTAAGTACTAAGGAGCAAGGAGCAAGGGGAAAGCATGTTGATAGATTTTAGATAATAGGTTATGGGTATAGGTGATAGTACGTTTTACGTGTTACGTCTTACGTTTTACGTCTAACGTTGAACATTGAACGTTGAACGTTATATGTTG
>JASMTO010000044.1:0-22787 GCA_041694215.1 bacterium | reverse complement strand
TCAGTAATCAACTTCATCCGCTATCTCCAAAATGGTTTCAAGGGTTTTTCTGGCTTCTTCCGGCTCCATCTTGGCAATGGCAAAACCCACATGCACCATCACATATTCACCTATCTGAACATCTTCCGGCATCATCATCAACGATACTTCTCTTCTTGACCCCCCTATATCCACAACAGCTGAAAATTCATCTTTTTCTATAACCCTACCAGGCAACCCCAAACACATAATTACCCCCTCAAATATTTGCTTTTTCTAATGAGACATACTATAAAACCGGCTAAAAAACCTCCGATATGAGCCCACCAAGCCACACCACCCACAACACCAGCAGCAGTCTGCATAGATCCATTTAAAAATTGTATAAAAAACCATAACCCCAAAAAAAGAATTGCAGGGATTTCAACAATTGTAACAAAAAAGACAATAAATACCAGTGTGTATACAGTTGCATGAGGATATCTTAAAAAGTAATACCCCATAACGCCTGCAACTGCACCGCTTGCTCCAATGGTAGGTATCCCTGAAGTTGAAAACATTACCACCTGTGTAATTGCAGCAGCTAATCCAAAAAGAACATACATAAAAAAATACCTAACATGCCCAAGGTCATCTTCCACATTATCACCGAAAATAAATAAAAAATACATATTGCTTATCAAGTGAAACCAGCCCCCATGCAAAAACATAGAAGTAAAAAAAGGGATAATTTTTTCATGCATATAAACCAGATCACTAGGTGCAAAAACTTTTAAAGGAACTAATCCGTATTCAAGGAAAAAGTAACGTATTTCCCCTCCTAAAGAAAGTTGATAGAAAAAAACAACTACATTGACAATAATTAACATGATATTGACATATGGTCTTTTGGAAGATTTTATAGAATCACTTAAAGGAAACACCCGCCATCCTTTTTCTTTTTAAATAATTCTAATAGCTAAATATACATTTTACAATAAAAAAACGACCCCGCAGGGTCGCTTAAATATTATTTATGGCAAGTGTTACAACTGGTTCCCCTCGGAACTCTCTCTTTTTTATGGCATGGGTAACACAATTCCTGGTGAAACGAATTGTTCACACCGGAGAGTTTTGAAATCTCAACATTAAGGGTACCAGCTTCAGGTTCATCGTGGCATTCTGTGCATTCAAAATTCTGATAGTGCATTTTATGATCGAAGATAACAGGTTTTTGCGTTGTTTCAATATTATGCCTTTCAGCCAGATTAATTGTATCCGGTGCAATTGCAACAAGCTCAGGCGGATTGGAAACTGTTTTTACTTCTTTCTCCACCTTTTCAACCTTTTCTTCCTCACCAATCATTTCACCTTCTTCCTTACGCTCAATAAGGCTTTTAAATCCACCTTCTGCAGTTTTTTCAGTATAATTGTGGATTTCTTCAATAAGTGCTTCCGCTTTATCCATCATCATGGAAAAATAGTCGGGGTTATGCATTCCGGAGGATCCGTCCATTTGCATCGCTCTTACTAACCTTTTTAGATCGAGAAAAAGAGCTCTTTTCCCTTCCGACATTTCAAGCCTTTCTTTAAAAAGTGCTTTATAATCTTTCGCAATGTTACTCAAACGGCTTTCAAAAGTATCCTGGAACATAACCAACAAATCACCATATGATGAATCATGGCATTGCACACAAGTATCTGTATTAGGTCTCGCATAAGGATCAGTATGACAATCAGTGCAGGCAAGACTTTCCATATACCATTTTAGATTATCAACACCCTGTTCTTTGGCAAATGTACCTGCCTGGATGTCCACCTGCAGTTTATGACATTTTTCACATTCCATAGTATCTGGTGCAGAAATATTAGCATTCTTTTCACGCTCAGTTTCGTGACATTCAAAGCATGTTTCCATTTCAGGTAAATTATGAAGTTCACCCTTGTGAGCAACGCCCAAATGGCAATCAACACAATTCAAACCAACTTCTTCTATATGGAATTTGTGATTTGGCTCCACACCAACATCCACACCTTCTTCTAAAATATCAGGTCTCCCAAAAGATTCCCTAAAGCCTGGGTTGTGTACCGAATCGATATGTCGAAAATCTACCCCCACATTCATCAACCTATTTTCCCAATGCTTTTTGTTAACACTGTCTGTATGACAGTGCATACATGTTTCATTCGGAACTAATTCGGCTGCAAATTCTTTATCCGTTGCTCCTTTCATAAGAATTTCCATTTTATGCTCTTCCGATTTAAAAAACTCACCGTACAAATCTTTCACACCACCTAATTTAGCCTTCATATACCCAATAAAACCCGGCTCACCATGGCAGTCCAAACACTCCACTTCAGCTGTAGCGTGAAGACTTCTATCCCACGTATAATATTCCCCAAGCACACCAACTTTTTCTGCGGGGTGACATTTTTGACAAAATTCAGGCTCCGACGTATAGTGCAAAACCTGTACATTAGCAAAAGCAAATCCTAAGATAATTACAATAATAATGGCAACAAATAAAACAGGATCTTTTCTTGTGAAATTTTTCAGTTTCTGCCACATAGTACCCTCCACTAAAAAGGAAGGGGAGAAGTCTCCCCTAAAGATTGTTATACAACAAAAAGAAGTATCAAACTGACTACAAGCGCATAAATTGCTAAAGACTCGATCATAGCAAGACCGATGATCATAGGTGTAATGATCTTTCCTGATGCACCAGGGTTTCTGGATATACCTTCTACAGCTTTAGCTGTGGCATTACCTTGAGCAATACCAGTGCCAAATGCAGCAATTCCAATCCCCAGCCCTGCGCCAAGATAAATTGCCCACTCAGCAGATGATCCACCACCATCAGCAGCAAAAGCACTTAACGAGGATGCTCCCATGATCATCGCCACGTTAATCAGAATACGTAATACTTTAGACATTCTACTACCTCCTACGGTTTATGTTGCTTAATGTGCTTCTTCAAGAGCACCACTAATATAAATCATTGCTAACATCATAAAAACATATGTCTGCAAAACAGCTACAAAGATGCCAAGAAAATATATAGGCAGAGGCACCAAAAATGGCACAAGCATAAAGAGCACCATGAGCAGCACTTCTTTGCCAAACATATTACCAAAAAGCCTCACAGAAAGTGAGACAGGTCTTGAAATATGACCTATAATTTCAATTACTATCATAAGAGGAGACAGCCACAAAATTGGTCCCATAAAATGCTTGATATAGCCTACTCCGTGTCGTTTAATACCAATAAAATTATAAGTAACGAATACAATTAATGCCGGGGCAAGCGTAGTGTTAAGATTGGCTGTGGGAGAGCTAAAACCCGGAATTAAACCCAATATATTTGAAAACAGCACATATAAACCTATAGCAAAAATCAAAGGAAAATAAGGCGTCCCCTCTTTGCCCATAACATTCATACACATATCATAAACACCCTTAACTGCCAATTCTATAGCATTCTGACTTCTATCGGGTATCATATTGTTTTTTTTGGACGCAACAAGCCCTATTATTATTGAAATAAGAATTACTACAAAAGTCATAAAAACGTGAAGATACTTGGCAGTAATCTCGTGCGGTAAAAAGGAAAAAATATTAAGTGGGTGTTCCATCAGTGTCCCTCCTAAACTCTATTATACCACCTACCGGTATAGATATTGCGTTTATCAGTAGGCCTGCTAACAAGCCTATGTAGCTCACTTCAAAATTTTTAAAAAAAACAAAAAGCAGCAGGCCTGTCAGCAAAAGCCTAAACTGAGAATTAAATATAAGCGCCCTTGCATATCCACCATTCAGGGCACTCCGCAGATTAAAAGCAAGTCCTATAAAGTTGCCAAACGAAACAGCCCAGCCCACGGCAAGGCTTAACGCAAATGTCTCATTGTAAAAGATCTTGAATACTGTATACAAAATCACAAAAAAAATCAATGAGATTGTTACGATTTTTTTAATTCTCATCGTCTTTACCGTTTTTATCATATATATCTGTTTTCTTTAAGAAATAAAAAACATTTTTAAAACCTGCAATTATTCCCAAAATCATAAAAATAAGTGTCAGCCAGGGTTTTGTACCAAAATACTTATCGAGATAAACCCCCATAAGGGTGCCAATAACAATGGCAAGTACTAGAGAAATACCTATGGTGCTTGCATTCAGCCACTGCCTAGAATTTTTATCAAATTTCACTTTAATATCCACGTTTTAGCATTATCTGGAAGCAAGTCCGTAAGCTCGAGTTATATCTATTGTAAAAGCCACACCTGTTCCGGGTTCATCAAAACTTATAATTTTATCCAACCCGCTCATGAAATCTTCCAAAAGCTCATCCTCCACAGTGGTAAAAACAACCTTGTTGGATGCTTTACTGCCAACCATGAGTTCTTTAAAAGCAGCAAATATAGGAATATCATATGTGAGAATCTTACCCATACCTACCGAATCCATTACTGTACCGCCCTTCACATCTTTCTCCACGAAATATTCAATAACCTCTTCCAAAAGGTCGGTTTTATTCAGTACAATAAGGACAAGTTTCATATTTATTTTCTAAATGTTTTTAAGTGCATTGTAATGCGCTTTGATAGTGTACTCAATATCTTCATCTGAATGTTTGTCGGATACAAAAGTAGCTTCAAACTGGCTGGGAGCTATAGTTATCCCCTGTCTCAGCATGCCATGAAAGAACTTTGCAAACTTATCCGTATCACTGGATGTGGCATCTTTAAAACTTGTGACCTCACCTTCTGTAAAGAACAAGCATCCCATTGATGCTATAGTATTAAATGCATAATTCTTGTTCAGTTTCCTGCAGTTCTCACGCATCCCCTGCCAAAGCTTTTCCGACTTTTCTCCCAGTTTTTTATGAAATCCTGGGGCACAAACTTTCTCCAGCGTCGCCAGACCGGCAGCCATAGCCAGTGGATTTCCACTTAATGTCCCGGCCTGCGTTACAGGACCAACAGGGGATACTAATTGCATGATTTCTTTTTTACCTCCATAAGCACCCACAGGCAAACCACCACCAATAATCTTACCCAGGGTCACCAAATCGGGATGCACCCCAAAATATTCCCCTGCTCCTCCTGGAGCAAGCCTAAATCCAGTAATAACTTCATCAAATATGAGTAAGATGTCTTCATTTTTACACAATGCTTCCAAATCGTTCAAAAACCCATCTTTTGGTAATACAACACCCATATTGCCGGCCACAGGCTCCACAATAATCCCGGCCACTTCCCCTTTATTTTCTTTTACCAGTTTTTTAACAGAATCGATATTATTATACTCAGCCACCAATGTATTTTTTGCATAATCAGCAGGAACACCCGGGCTGCTGGGTTGGCCAAACGTCAATGCAGCGCTGCCGGCTTTCACCAGCAAACCGTCCGAATGCCCGTGATAACACCCCTCAAATTTAATAATTTTATCCTTTTTCATGTAAGCTCTCGCCACCCGTATTGCCGACATGACAGCCTCAGTACCCGAGTTCACCATACGAACCATATCGATGGAAGGAACATTTTCCACGATCTTTTTTGCAAGTTTTACCTCCAGCTCAGTGGGAGCACCAAAGCTCGTACCATTCTTAGCTGTATTTATAACAGCATTGATTACATCCTCATCAGCATGCCCAAGAATTAATGGTCCCCAGGAACAGATGTAATCAAGATATTCGTTATCATTAACATCATAAATTTTAGATCCTTTGGCTCTTTTGATAAAAACAGGCTCTCCACCCACAGAGCCGAAAGCTCTGACAGGGCTGTTAACACCGCCCGGTATATATTTTTTGGATTCTTCAAACAGATTCATACTTCCCCCTTTTGCAGTTTTTCCAGCTCATCATACTTATAAATTAATTCTTCTTCAAGAGAATCTATTCGTTTATTTATTTCATCCAGTTTCTCCCAATCGGTTAAATTTTTACTACGTTCGCTGTATAACTCTTCAAGTTCACTTTCAATATCAAAGATAATTTCCTCTTGTTTGCTAACTTTAAACTTATTTACTCTCTTATTATAAGTATTAGTAGAATCTTTTCTTTGGCTGCTTTTTTTATTGTTAACTTCATCGTAAATCAAAGCGTACCTATCTATGATATCATCAATACTGCTATTATCAACAAAAACACCTTCATTATTAAAAATAACAGTTTTATCTATTATACCATCAAGAAAAAATCTGTCATGGGATACAATAAAGGATGCCCCGTTAAATTCCTGTAAAGCTGATTTAAGCTCATCCACAGCATCAATATCCAGGTGGTTTGTGGGCTCATCCATGATGAGAAAGTTAGCCCCTTTAAAAATTAGCTTTATCAGGCATACTCTCGTTTTTTCGCCACCACTTAGAACATCAATTTTTTTCTCCATATCGTAAGCTTTAAAACCAAACCGTGTGGAAACACTAAGTATATCGTTGTAATTTAACGTGGTACTAATCCCCAACAATTCTTCCATAACGGTGTTTTCATTGTTTAACCCTGAAAAATTTTGATCAAGATATCCTATTCTTATTTTATTACCAACCTTTAACGTGCCTGAAATCTGAGAATGCTCTCCCATGATTATTTTAAGGAGTGTTGATTTACCTGTGCCGTTAAGACCCAAAAGAGCCACTTTCTCCCCTTTATAAATGGAGAAGTTTACACCACTTTTCAAAATATTGGTACCATAGCCAATGGTTAAATCAGATACTTTTAGTACTTCATCATTTTCTGAAAAATTTTTTTCAAATCTGAAAACACTTGTGGAACGTTTTTCACAGGTAAATAATTCCTCCTCCTCTTTGTTGATATCTTCCAGCATTTTTTTTCTCATTGTCACCTGATTGGATTTTACACCCGCTTTGTATTTTCTGACAAATTCTTCCAATTCTGCCCTTTTATTATTAATAAGATTACGCTTTTTTTCCGATTTTTTTATCTCTGTATCCAGATATTGTTTAAACGCATCATAATTAAGCTTAAGATGTTTAATGTGTTTGCCGGATAAATACAAAATCTCATTTGCCACATTTCTTACAAATCTTCTGTCATGACTAACAAAAAGGACAGTTTTTGAAGTATTACTGATAAAATTTTCCAGCCAGCTGATCATTTTAATATCAAGATGATTGGTTGGCTCATCCAGAAGTAATATATTCCCTCTACCGGCAAGTACTTTAGCAAGTTTAAGCCTCACCTTTTGACCACCGGAAAGATTCTTATATTCTGCATCCCAACAATCTTCTTCAAAGCCTAAGCCTTTCAAAACCATTTTTATATTTGCCCTGTACTCATATCCACCTTCTTTTTCATAATCTATCATTAATTTATCCAATGCTTCAGGCGACAAGTGTTGTTGCATTTTCCTTTCCATTTCAATAAGATCAGAATATTCCTCCAACATAAAATCAAAAATATTCCCCACCCATGTATCTTCCTGACTTAAACTGCTCACATTGCAACCCCCGGCAATAATTACCTCACCGGTATCAGCAGAGATTTGTCCCGAAATGATATTTAAAAGGGTGGATTTACCGCTACCATTTTGTCCAAGAAGTGCAACTTTCACGCCCATGTCCACAGTAAAACTTACATTATCAAGTATTGACCTGCCTGCATAACTTTTTGATATATTATTGACATTCAAGACACTCATATCACTTATCTTTCATTACTATTTTTTTCAAAATTCCTTTTTTACAGACATGCTCAAGTGCAGATAGCTTGATATACGCTTCCTTCAAATCCGAACCACAGGAAAAGACCCCATGATTCTTTACCACCACAAGAGATGAATATTCAGAAGCTGCTCCAACCTTTTCTGCCAATGCTGTAGAGCCACTTTTGCCTTCAACAATCTTAATATTTTCAAGGAATGGCAAAATTTCCGACTCATCAAAATGAAATTTTTCATACATTTCTGCAAACAGTACCGTATACAGACTGTGGGTATGTAAAACGCTCTTAAAATGTGATCTATGATAAATCATTCTGTGAACTGGTAATTCGGAGGATGCGTAAGAGTCATATTCAGATTCATAGTGCAAACTTACCTCAACAATATCTTTCTTGCTTAGCATATCCATTATCGTTCCTGTGGCAGTAATATATATCATATCCCCTTTTATAACAGACATATTCCCAAAAAATGAATCCAGTAAACCTTCCCAAACACATTTTCGTCCAAATTGAATAAATTGATCATACAACGTCATTCTGCAACTCCCTAACAGTTATAAGCATACAAGTTTATCCGCAAAATAAATATCTTCCATACGGTTTGCCGTATATATAATTGCACCTTTATCTCTTTTAAACCTCAACATTTCATCTATTATCATTTTCTTACTTTTTTTATCAAGGGATGTAAGAGGTTCATCAAATATAAGCAACTTATTCTTTTGCATCAACGCAAATAAGAACATTAGTCTTTTTTGCCCTTCACTGAGCGTTAACGGGGAATTATCTTTTCTGTCTTTAATATTTGCTTTCTCCATAACGTTTAAAGCCTTGTCTTCATCCCCCACAAGACTTACTACTTCCTCATAGACAGTCCTGCGATAAATCAAGTGCTCAGGAAACTGAAAACAAACGCCGAGTTGATCACCGGTTAATTGGAACGATAAGAAACCACCATCCACATCGGCCAAACCCAACAAGCATTTAAGCAGCACCGTTTTGCCAGAGCCATTTTTCCCGTAAATGCACACAATCTCATTATCATTTACAGAAAACGAAATTCCTGTGAAAAGATGTTTTTTGTTTATTATCTTTGACAGTTTTTTTACATTCAGATACATTGAACTATAAAAATATCACATCCTCAGCAATATAGTCCAGTTTATTTTCATGTGTTGCCACAATGAGCCCCTTTTGCCATGAGACCGATTTTAAAAGTTGATAAACCGTTTCCATTTCTGCATCATCAAGCATCTCAAAAGGTTCATCTATAAGAATGACCTCTCTATCACTTTGCAGAGCAATAAGAATCGACAATTTTTTCAGCTCACCGCCTGATAGTTCACTCACATCTCTGCCAGCATATTCTGCAAATGCACCAGGATCTAGTTCAGCAATTTGCAGCTCGTCAGTAACATTACCTGTCACAAAATTAAACTCAGGATTTGCATGAACAAAATATCTTGAACACTCACGATTATTACGTGTCAGTGACAGCACCCCTGAATATGTTGGATATATCCCGGCTATCAATTTCAGAAAAGTCGTTTTACCGCAACCCACACTTCCCTTTATCAGACACAAAC
The DNA here is from genome assembly GCA_041694215.1 of bacterium. Lineage (GTDB taxonomy): Bacteria > Chrysiogenota > Deferribacteres > Deferribacterales > Flexistipitaceae > Flexistipes. The sequence continues at coordinate 13,557 of JASMTO010000044.1, read as the reverse complement.
GATGAAATGATATGCTCGCAGAAATATCCGTTAAAATAGTTTGGTGATTTTTAACATAGTTAACTGACGTACATTGCAAAAAAAAAGGGGGATTAACTCCCCCTCTGTTCTCATTATTCATAATGTCAATATATTATATGGCTATTCCGATTGACCTGCAGAAGTTTGCTCTTTGCCTGCCAACGCACTAAGCTCCTCAACAAATTCTATTATCGCAGTATTAGCGTTATCTCCTGGTCTAAAACCTGTCTTGAGAATACGTGTATACCCACCAGGTCTATTCTGAAATTGGGGAGCAATCTCGTCAAAAATTTTATGAACTGCCGCTTTATTGGGTAAACGCCGTAAGGCAAGTCTTCTAGCCGGTAGATCACCTTTTTTGCCAAGTGTGATCAGGGGCTCAATATATTGCCTAAGAACCTTTGCCCTTTCCACAGTGGTTTCTATCCTTCCATGTTCAACAAGAGAAGACGCCATATTTCTCAGCATAGAATACCTATGTGAAGTATTTTTACCCAATCTTTTCCCTGACTTTCTATGACGCATTTAATCATCTCCCTCAGATTCATTTTTCTCAGTATAGCCGATACTTTCCAAATCCATTCCTAAGCTTAGGCCTAGCTCACTTAAAACTTTTTTAATTTCTTCAAGTGATTTTCGCCCAAAATTTTTTGTTTTCAGCATTTCAGCATCCGTTTTTGAACACAATTCAGCCAATGTCTTAATTTCTGCATTCTTTAAGCAATTATATGCTCTTACAGAAAGCTCAAGCTCTTCAATACTTTTATCTAACAATTCGAGTATTTGTTCATTTTTTACATCAACCTCTTCTTCTTCATCCTCATACTCTGGCTCGTCAAAGTTAATAAAAAGGTCCATATGATCTTTTATTATTTTTGCTGCAAAACCTATTGCATCTTCAGGATTTACTGATCCATCTGTTTCAAGCTCAATAAATAACTTGTCGTAATCCGTACTGTGTCCAACCCTAGCATTGTCAACCCAAAAATTGACCTTTCTTATCGGTGTAAAAACAGCATCAACAGGTATTATATCCACTTCATCAAATTTTTCTTTTAATTCTTCAGCAGGGACATACCCAACACCTCTTTCCACGTAGAGTTCCATCTTAAATTCAACATTGGGATCAGTAACAGTTGCAATATGCTGGCTTTTATCAAGGACTTCAACATTTGGATCACCTATAATATCAGCTGCAGTAATGTTACCTTCACCTTTCTTTTCAATTCGTACTTTGCGCTGATCATGGGTATGGAGTTTGAGATCAAGGGATTTAACATTAAGTATAACATCAACAATATCCTCTAGTACTCCGGGCATAGTTGCATACTCATGTGTTACACCATCAATTTTAATACCAACAACTGCGCTACCCTCAATAGAGGACAGCAATACCCTTCTCAGTGCATTTCCAACTGTGATGCCAAAACCTTTTTCATAGGGCTCTATAGAGTAACGACCATAAGTCTTCGTTACTTTTTCCTGAACTATCTTTTTAGGTTTTATAAGGCTCCTAAAATTCATAACGATCATTAAATAATCCTCCAATGCCAACCTAATTATCACTTTGAGTAAAGTTCGACAATCAGATGCTCCTGTATATCATAGGCAATATCTTCTCTATTAGGATTTCTGTTAACAGTGGCTTTATAAGCAGATTTATCCACTGTTACCCATTCCGGGATGCCTCTTCCCTCGGCTGTTTCCAAAGATTCATTTATTCTAACATTTTTTCTACTTTTTTCCTTGACTTCAACCACATCGCCGGGTCTAACCTGGAACGATGGAATGTTCACTTTTTTGCCATTTACTACAAAGTGATTGTGATTCACAAATTGCCTTGCCTCATTTCTGCTGCTTGCAAAACCTGATCTGAATACAACATTATCCAGTCTCCTTTCGAGAATCTCCAAAAGGTTTTCGCCGGTAATTCCTTCCTTTTGGACAGCCTTTGCAAAATACACTCTGAACTGTGCTTCAAGTACACCATATATCCTTTTTACTTTCTGCTTTTCTCTAAGCTGCAAGCCATAATCACTTATTTTTTTTCGCATTTGCCCATGTTGACCCGGAGGATATCCTTTTTTTTCAAAGCCGCATTTGTCTTTAAAACACCTTTCACCTTTCAGGTACAATTTCTGCCCTTCTCTTCTACACAATTTGCATACCGCTTCTGTATATCTAGCCAAAGCTAACCTCCAATTATACTCTTCTTTTCTTTCTAGGTCTGCATCCATTATGAGGTACAGGTGTCGTATCCCTGATTACGGTGATTTTGATTCCTGCAGACTGAATAGCTCTAATCGCATTTTCACGACCAGCTCCAGGGCCCTTTACATTGATTTCGACTTCCCTCATCCCATTATCAAGAGCTTTCTTCGCTGCTGATTCAGCAGCAAGCTGTGCAGCATAAGGTGTTGATTTACGGGAATTTTTAAATCCTTCGCCACCACATGCAGACCAACACACTACATTGCCGTTTATATCAGTGAACGTAATAATAGTATTATTAAAAGTAGACTGTATATGTGCTACACCTTTAGGAACATTTCGCTTTTCTTTTCTCTTTTTGGGTCTTGCCATAATTCCTCCAATAGATTAATACAAAGTTATTTTCTCTTTATACTACCCCTACCAGCCATTCCACGCCTTGTACGGGCATTACTTCTTGTTTTTTGGCCTCTGCAGGGCATATTATTTTTATGTCTGTAGCCTCGATAGCAGTTAATCTCCATGAGGCGTTTGATGTTCATCGCCTTCTCTTTACGCAAATCACCTTCAACCATCAGTTTATCATCTATGTACTTTCTAATGGCAGAAATTTCATGTTCACTCAGATCGTTAATTCTTTTTGAACGATCAACACCGGATTCTTCAATAATTTTCGCAGCTGTACTGGGGCCAATACCATAGATATATGTTAGTCCCACTTCCACCTTTTTATTGTTAGGTACGTCAACACCAGCTATACGTGCCACTAAAGCCCTCCTTAACCCTGTCTTTGCTTATGCCTGGGATTCTCGCAAATTACCCTGACAATCCCTTTGCGCTTTATTACTTTGCATTTTCTGCAAATAGGTTTTACACTCGCTTTCACTTTCATTAGTAACTCCTTACTTATTTGTGCCTGTAAGTTATTCTGCCTCTTGATAAATCATATGGGGATATCTCAACGGTAACTTTATCACCCGGTAGTATCCTGATAAAATGCATACGCATTTTACCTGATAAGTGTGCCAGTACTTCATGGTTATTTTCCAGTTCAACTCTAAACATTGCGTTTGGTAACGCTTCTAATACCGTTCCTTCAAACTCAATACTGTCTTTTTTCCCCATTATTTACCCTTACATAGTTAAGATCTCAGGACCATTGTTTGTGATGGCTATTGTGTTTTCATAGTGAGCAGCCAAGCTCCTATCTTTAGTAACAACAGTCCAACCGTCCTCAAGAATCTCAACCTCATAATTACCCATAGATACCATGGGTTCTATTGCCAAAACCATGCCAGCCCTAAGCCTTATGCCGCGGTTAGGTTTACCAAAATTTGGGATTGCAGGATCTTCGTGTAGATCCCTTCCCACTCCATGTCCAAAAAAGTCACGTATTACTCCGTAATTAAAGCCCTCTACATATGCCTGTATTGCATGGGATATATCATGCAGTCGGTTTTTTACAGTAGCTTTTTCTATTCCTTTGTAAAAGCTCTTTTCAGTAACTTCCACCAGTTGCTTGGCTTCCTCAGATACCGCGCCCACCAAGTACGTTCTTGCAGCATCTCCATGAAAGCCATTTTTATAAGCACCCACATCAACGCTTACAATATCACCTTCAACCAACTGTCTATCATCCGGTATCCCGTGTACAACAACCTCATTTACTGATACGCATGCAGAACCGGGAAAACCCCTGTAATTTTTAAACGACGGTATTGCTGAGCGGGAAATTATAATATCATAAACGAATTTGTCAATACTTTTTGTTGTAATACCTGGTTTAATAATGGAGTATAACTTTTCAAGAACCTCTTTAACTACACTACAGGGCTGACGCATTAAATTGATCTCTTTTGAGGATTTAATAATAACCATGATTTAGCTTAAAATCCTTACAAGCTCTTTGTAAACCTCTTCTGGAGACTTCTCACCATCAACAGTTACTAATATTCCCTTTTCTGAATAGTATTTTTTTAATTTCTCCGCCTGTTCATGATATACCTGCAAACGTTTTTTTATCGTCTCTTCTTTATCATCATCCCTATGTATTAGCTTACCCCCACAGATATCGCACACATTATCGTTTTTAGGAGGATCAAATCTAATATGATAGTTTTTCTTACAGTTCTCACAAACTCTTCGACCAGTAAGTCTCTCAACAATCGTATTGTCATTTACCTCAAGTGATATAACATGGGATAAAGAAATATTCAAATCACTTTCAAGCATTTTATCCAGAGCTTCAGCCTGAGGGATGGTTCTTGGAAAACCATCAAGTATAAATCCATTTGAACAATCCTTCGCCTGCAGCCTGTCCCGCACCAAACCAATAATCACTTCATCCGGGACAAGTTTACCTTCATCCATATATTCCTTAGCCATTTTGCCTAGCTCAGTGCCTTCTTTTACTGCTGCCCTAAGGATGTCACCGGTTGAAACCTGTACTATTCCTAAATCTTTTGAAATTTGTTCAGATTGGGTCCCTTTGCCTGCTCCAGGGGGGCCTAAAAACACAATATTTCTCATGAATATCCTCTCCCTTTAATTCTACCTCTTTTTAAAAATCCATCGTAATTGTGTGTTATTAAATGTGATTCAATTTTCTGTATCAAATCCAATCCAACGCCAACAACAATTAGCAGACTTGTTCCTCCAAAATAGAAGGGAACATTAAAAAATGAAATAATGAGCTGAGGCAAAATAGCCACAACTGATAAATAAATTGCACCAACAAAAGTAAGCCTGGAAAGTACATAATCGATAAAATCAGCAGTAGCCTTGCCCGGCCTTTTGCCAGGAATTACCCCACCACCCTTTTGAATGTTATCAGCAACATCATCAGGGTTAAAAATAATTGATGTGTAAAAATAGGTAAAAAACACAATTAAAACAACATAAAGAATATAATATACAACTGATGCGGGTGAAAACCAATAACCTATTTGGGCAAAAATTGAATTTTGGGAAAATGTCGACAACGTACTGGGAAACGACATTATTGATGCTGCAAAAATAATGGGGATAACATTAGCTGGATTAAGTTTTAAAGGAAGATAAGAATTAGAAACATTCCCTCCCCTGCTTGCCGCCCCGGCTTTACGTACATACTGAATAGGAAGACGCCTGCTGGAAATTTCAATATACACAATAGCTGCGATGACAGCAAGTATAATAGCCAAAACAATAGCCAGTGTAATAACCTGCAACTCACCAGTTCTTACTATTCTATATGTGTTAATAAGGGCTGCCGGAAAACGGGCTACAATGCCTGCAAAAATAATTAGTGAAATCCCATTACCAATACCTTTCTCTGTTATTCTTTCTCCTAGCCACATAAGGAAAACAGTTCCTGTCGTCAGTGTGAGAGCAGTTACCAGTCTAAAACCCCATCCAGGGAACATAACGACAGCCGAGCCGGTGGGGGATGTCATTGCCTCAAGTCCAATTGCAATGCCAAGTCCCTGAATCGCACTTATAACAACTGTACCATATCTGGTGTACTTAGTTATTTTTTCCTGACCTTCAGAGCCTTGCTTTTTCAATTCAGCTAAATGAGGTACAACTACTGTAAGGAGTTGCATAATAATGGACGCAGAGATGTATGGCATAATCCCTAAACCAAAAACCGTCAAACGGCTCAATGCACCACCTGTAAACATATCAAACATGCCCAAAATATTCCCAGACTGTTGCTGGAAAAACTGGGACAATGCATCTGAATTTATACCTGGAGTAGGGATATGCGTACCTATTCTATAAACAATAAGAAGCGCCAAAGTAATAAATATACGTTTTCTAAGCTCAGGCACTGAAAAAATATTTTCAATTTTTTTAAACATTAACGACCCCTGTTTTCAGTTTCCCACATTATAAACAAGACAGCTGAGGATATATTTATGCTATTGTTCGCCGATTATTTCTCCACCTGACTGTTTTATTTTTTCCAGTGCAGAGCTGGAAATTTTATCCACATCAAAGTAAAGTTTTTTAGCTATTTCTCCATTTCCAAGTATTTTCACTCCGTCGCTATTGCCTTTAATTAAATTTTTCTCAATTAAAGATTCTTTGTTTACCGTTTCACCTTCATTAAAACTGTTATTTAGTGCTTCTAAATTTACAATTTCATAAACTTTGGAGAATTTTGCGTTGTTAAACCCTCTTTTAGGCAATCTACGAGTAAGAGGCATCTGCCCACCTTCAAAACCGGGTCTCACACCACCACCGGATCGTGCCTTTTGACCTTTATGGCCTTTACCAGATGTTGTACCTAAACCGCTTGCACTGCCTCTACCGCGCCTTTTTCTATCCTTACTTGCATTTTTTGCTGGTTTCAAATCGTGTAATTGCATGTATCCACCTCTTTAGATAATTTCCTGTACTGTTTTGCCCCTAGCAGCTGCAACTTCTTCAAGGGTTCTAATACTTTTAAGGCCGTTAAGAGCAGCATAAAGAAGATTGTGAGGATTTCTGCTTCTTGTGGATTTCGCAAGTATATTTTGTACACCTGCTAACTCAAAAAGAGATCTGGTAACGCTACCGGCAATAATTCCCGTACCTGGTGCAGCCGGTTTCATAACGAGTTCAGCCGCACTGTATTTACCAATCGTTTCATGAGGGATTGTACCCTTAACAACAGGAACCTCTATTAAATTCTTTTTTGCATTCTCTGAAGCTTTTTTTATAGCATCAGGCACTTCCCTAGCCTTTCCATGGCCTATACCTACACGGCCATTATAATCTCCAACAACAACTATAGCAGTAAACCTAAATATTCTACCACCTTTAACAACTTTAGTCACCCTGCCTATATTAACTACTTTATCAACTAACTGGTTATCATTTGTGCTCAACGTCTCCTCCTTATTTAAAATTTGAGACCGGCTTCTCTTGCAGACTCAGCAAGGGCCTTTATATTCCCGTGAAAAATATATCCATTTCTGTCAAATACAACCTCTTCAAACCCTTTCTCAACAGCCCTCTCAGCAATACGTCTGCCTACTTCTTTGGCGGATTTCTCGTTTGAATTCCCTCGAAAATCTTTCTCAAGGCTCGATGCTGAAGCTATGGTGACCCCTTCCTGATCATTTATCAGTTGTGCATACATGTACTTGTTACTTTTGTAAACACACAACCTTGGTTTCTCAGCAGTTCCTGAAATCTTTTTTCTTATTCTGAAATGTCTTTTTTTTCTAACATCATTCCTACTTAATTTAGACACCGTACACCTCACTATTTGCCTGACTTACCAGCTTTTCTAATGATTCTTTCATTTTCATATCTTATGCCTTTACCTTTGTAAGGCTCAGGTTTTCTCAGCTTTCTAATGTCAGCAGCCACTTGCCCCACCTGCTGTTTATTAAGCCCTTTAATAATCACTTTTTGGTTTCCCTCAACAGCAAACTCTATTCCAGCCGGCGGGTCAACATAAATAGGATGGGAATAACCTAAAGAGAAATCAAGCCCTTTGCCTTTCTGTGCCACCCTGTAACCGACACCCTCTATAACCAAGGTTTTCTGGAAACCATCAGTTACTCCTTTTACCATATTGTTAATCAGGGTTCTGCTTAAACCATACAGCGATCTGCTTTTTTTACTTTCATCATTTATACCCACAGTCACGATGTTCTCATTAATTTCCACGTTGACCAATGGGTGAATTTCCTCTGAAAGTTTACCTTTCGGCCCTTCAACAGTAACAACATTACCTGATTTATTTACCTTCACTGTATTTGGTATTGTAACCGGTTTTTTACCTATTCTTGACATATCATTACCCCATCACCAAATTTGACATAAATATTCGCCACCAATTTTTTCAGATATACATTGCTTAACAGTTCTCAGACCATGAGATGTTGATACAATACCTGTGCCTAAGCCACCTAGCACCGGAGATAAATTTTTGGATTTTACGTATATTCTTCTACCTGGTCTGCTCACTTTTTTTAACCCTTTGATTACAGGCTCACCTAACTCAGAGTATTTTAAAAGCACATTGATGGTGTTTTTGTTATCTTCAGTAATCACGCGGTAATTTTTTATATACCCCTCATTTTTCATAATTTCCAAAATGGACGCTTTTAATTTTGAGTGAGGTATTTTTACCTCCGGGTGATTGACCATATTTGCATTTCTAATACGTGTTAACATATCCGATACAGGATCAGACATTACCATAATACACTCTCCTTATACCTTTTGGTAATCGATATCCAAGCTGTCTACCAGCTTGCTTTTTTAACGCCGGGAATCATTCCCTCATTTGCCAATTGTCTAAAACAGAGCCTACACATATCGAACCTTCTCATATATGATCTTGCTCTGCCACATATAGGACACCTGCTATATTCTCGTACCTTAAACTTTTTCTTTCTCAGTGCTGAATAATACTTTGAAGTTTTTGCCACATTTTCCTCCTAAGCTTCTGCAAAAGGCATTCCCAAGGATCTAAGAAGTTCCCTGGCTTCCTCATCAGTTTTTGCAGTTGTGGTTATTATAACATCAAAACCTCTGATTTTATCAATTTTATCATAATTGATTTCTGGAAATACAATTTGCTCTTTTATCCCTAGTGCAAAATTGCCTCTCCCATCAAAAGATCTGGGATTTACCCCAGAAAAATCCCTAACCCTGGCAAGCGCTACATTCATAAGCCTGTTCAAAAACTCATAAGCCCTCTCTCCACGCAGGGTTACTTTGCAGCCTATAGGCATACCTTCCCTAAGCTTGAAACCAGCTATGGATTTTTTTGCTTTTGTCACAACAGGCCTCTGACCGCCTATAAGCATCATGTCATTAACAGCATACTCAAGAACTTTTGAATTACCAATTGCTTCGCCTACACCCATATTTAAAACAACTTTTTCAATCCTAGGTATCTCCATTACATTCTTATAGCCAAATTTTTCCCTTAAGAAAGGAGCTACTTCATTTTTATATTTTTCTTTTAAGACTGACATTACTTACCTCTCCGCTAATCTTTATCTACTATCTCACCACAGGATTTGCAATATCGCTGTTTTTGCCCAGACTCTAGTACTTTAACACCGAGTCTAACCCCTTTGTCACAGCTTTTACAATAGTACATTGCATTAGAGATATCTATTGGCATCTCTTTTTCGTGTATTCCACCGTCAGGATCCATTGGGTTCGGCTTAGTATGTCTTTTTACAACATTAATATCTTCAAGAAACACCTTCCCATTTTTCTTGTCCACTTTTAGGACTTTTGATTTTTTACCTTTATCTTTACCTGTGGTAACAACGACCGGATCCTCTTTCTTTAGTTTATACTTAACAGCATGCATAATTATCCTCCTAAAGTACCTCAGGGGCCATGGATACTATTTTCACAAACCCTCTTGAACGTAAATCTCTGGCCACCGGACCGAAAACTCGGGTACCCAGAGGTTCGTTATTTTTATTAATAAGAACTGCTGCATTGTCATCAAACTTTATATAAGTACCATCACTGCGCCTCATTTCTTTCTTTGTCCTGACAATTACAGCTTTAATAACAGAACCTTTTTTCACGTTGCTGTCCGGGATTGCATCCTTTACACTGGCTACTATTACATCGCCAATTTTTCCGTATCTCTTTTTAGATCCACCCAGTACTTTTATACACTGAATTTCTTTAGCGCCTGAATTATCAGCTACTTTTAACCTTGTCTGTATCTGAATCATATCCTTACCCCTAACCTATTCTACTATTCTGCTGCTCCGATTGGACGTTCAATAAGTTTCACAAATCTCCATCTCTTTGTTTTGCTCAGAGGTCTGGTTTCCATAATTTCCACGATATCACCAACCTGGCAAACATTTTCCGGATCGTGAACCCTAAATTTCTTACTTTGCTTGACATATTTGTGGTATTTTTTGTGCATTTTAAGCCCTTCAACCTTGACAGTTACAGACTTATCCATTTTGTCGCTAACCACGACACCTTTTCTTACTTTTCTTTCGCCTCTATCCTGCATATTAAACCTCTGCTTTTTTCTTCTCACTCAAGATAGTTTTTAGCCTAGCTATATCTTTACGTGTCATTTTTATCCTTGAAGTATCTTCAAGTTCACCAGTTGCAAGTTTAAACTTTAACCTAAACAAATCTTCGCGCAGTTCATTTTCCTTATTCTCAATCTCGGAAATGCTCATTTGTCTAATTTCTGAAGGCTTCATACTTCGCCCCCTTCAACCTGTGATTTTCTTACAAATTTGCATTTTACTGGTAATTTGTGGGATGCGAGCCGTAATGCCTCTTTAGCCCTTTCTTCAGAAACACCCCTAACTTCATATAGAATGGCGCCTTCCTTTACAGGAGCTACATAATATTCAACAGCACCCTTTCCTTTACCCATTCTTGTTTCAGCCGGCCTCTGGGTAATAGGCTTATGAGGAAATATCCGGATAAACACTTTCCCACCTCGCCTTAAATACCTGTTAATAGCAATCCTGGCAGCCTCAATTTGTCTGCTGGTAATTTTACCCTTTTGGGTGGCTTGAAGACCATATTCCCCAAACTCAATAGAGTTACCTTTCGTGGCTTTACCCTTTATTCGCCCTTTAAACTGTTTTCGGTATTTTAATTTTTTAGGCATTAACATGATTAATCTACCTCTGCAGTACTTTTATTCTTTTCTTCAATTATTTCACCTTTAAATAACCACACTTTGACACCTATGATCCCATATGTTGTTAAAGCCTCAGAAAAACCGTAATCTATATCAGCTCTAAGTGTCTGCAACGGTACTCTGCCTTTAATATACCACTCAGTTCGTGCCATATCAGCACCGGCTAAACGCCCAGAAGACATAACTTTTATCCCTTGCGCACCAGATTTCATGGCTTGCAATACAGCCTTTTTCATGGCTCTTCTGAAGGCAACCCTTCTCACAAGCTGCAGTGCTATATTATCTGCAATCAACTGAGCATCGGTTTCCGGCTTTTTTACTTCCCGAATGCCAACCTGCACATCTGCTGACGTAAAATTACTCAGCTCTTTCTTAAGTTTTTCGATCTCTGAACCTTTTTTCCCAATTACAATACCAGGTCTACTTGTGTTGAGAGTTATCTTTAATTTTGAGCCCATTCTTTCAATATCTACAGACGATATACCAGCCTGCTTTAATCTTTTCTTTAGAAAATCCCTTATTTTAATATCTTCCTTTAAATTCTTTCTGTATTCCCTTTTACCTGCATACCAAACAGACTTCCAGTTTTTATTAACACCTATCCGAATGCCAACAGGATGAACTTTTTGCCCCACTATTTCACCTCCACTATTCCGACAAAACAACAGTTATATGGCTGGTTTTCTTTCTAATCATAGTTGCCCTTCCGTAAGCTCTGGGCATATACCGTTTTAAAACCGGGCCGCCATCAACTTTAATTTCTTTAATTTTGAGTACTGAAACATCTCTAACGCCATGGTTTTCTTCAGCGTTAGATACGGCAGATTTTATCACTTTTGTTATATCCTTAGCAGCCTTTTTGGGAGTAAATTTCAGGATATCAATAGCTTGCTCCGCATTTTTACCTCTTACCAAATCCGCTACCAAACGAGCTTTTCTAGGAGATACTCTTACATACCTACCTTTTGCTTGAACATCCATGGCCAACCACCTATCTCTTTACTTTTTTATCATCTTTTTTATGGCCGCGAAAAGTACGTGTCAATGCAAATTCACCCAGCTTATGACCGACCATGTTTTCCGTTACATAAACAGGGATAAACTTGTTGCCATTGTGCACAGCAAAAGTCAAACCCACCATATCAGGTATAATTGTACTTCTTCTTGACCATGTTTTTATAACTTTTTTATCGCCCTTTTCTTTGGCAACAGTTGCTTTCTTCAATAGATGCTCATCTATAAACGGTCCTTTTTTAAGGGATCTAGGCACTTTGTCCTCCTTTACTTACGCTTAGATACAATATATTTGTTAGTAGGCTTATTCCTCTTCCTGGTTTTATACCCTTTCGTAGGCTTGCCCCACGGTGTAACAGGATGTCTCCCCCCGCTGGTGCGCCCTTCACCACCTCCATGGGGGTGATCAATAGGATTCATTGCTACACCACGCACTGTTGGTCTTATACCAAGCCATCTACTTCTACCAGCTTTACCCATCGAAAGATTTTCATGTTCAGGATTGCTAACCTGACCCACAGTTGCTCTACACTCTGCCTTTACTAATCGGATTTCTCCGGATGGAAGGCGCACGTGGCAATATCCTTTTTCCTTTGACAAAAGCTGGGAATATGTCCCTGCAGATCTGGCCAGTTGGCCACCTTTGCCCGGTCTCAGTTCAACATTGTGCAACACTGTACCAACTGGTATATCCTTTAGCAACAAGGCATTTCCAGGTTTAATATCAGCATCTTTTCCACTCAATACTGTATCACCTACTTTTAGACCAATAGGAGCCAGTATGTAGCGTTTTTCACCATCAGCATAAACAACTAACGCTATCCGGGCACTTCTATTAGGATCATATTCAATTGTTTTTATGCTACCAGGAACATTTTCTTTATTCCGTTTAAAATCTATAACACGATATAGACGTTTGTTGCCGCCACCTTTGTGCCTTACAGTTATTCTTCCCTGATTATTCCTACCAGCTTTGTTAGGCAGTCGCGTTAATAATGATTTTTCAGGTTTTTCCGCTGTTACATTTGAATAATCATCATTCGTTCTAAACCTAACACCCGGTGAAGTTGGTTTATATTTTTTAATACCCATATCATTCCTCTCTTAAACAAACTCAAGCTTTTGATCATCTTCCAGTATAATTACAGCCTTTTTCCAGTCATCCCTTTTGCCAACATTCAATCCAAATCGTTTTTTCTTGCCCTTAAAATTCATTGTTTTAACATCTTTGACTTTCACATCAAAAAGCTCTTCAACTGCATTTTTAATTTTCTTTTTATTCGCTTGGGGGTGCACTGAAAAAACAACCTGATTATCCTTTTCCATGAGAATCATTGCTTTCTCAGTAATCAACGGTTTTTATAACATCATAAATTGATATCATTTTGACAGAACCTCCATTATACCCTCAAGGCATCTTTTAGTGAGCAGAATTTTTTGTGCATGAACAATATCCAACACATTAAGTCCCTGTACATTTAACATTTTTACGTAAGGTATATTACGAAATGCCCTAATCAGCAACTCGTCATACTCATCGTAAATTACAAGTACATTTCTTTCTGCACTTACCGTCTTTAAAATTTCAGCAGCCTCTTTAGTTTTGCCATTTTCAGTGGTAAGTTTATCAAAAACGACTACACTTTCGTCATTGATTTTCGAAACGAAAGCGGATTTAA
>JASMTO010000043.1:0-29527 GCA_041694215.1 bacterium | reverse complement strand
TTTTTATTATTAATAAAAAGCAAGAAGTCTTTGATACCTACACCTACGAAGTGTAGGTGCAGGATTTATATATTAGCTTGCGGTCCACCCGCAGTCGGCTGTTATGGATGTGCCTGTTATTGTAGAAGCAGCGTCTTTACAAAGAAAAGAGGCTATCTCTGCAACTTCGGAAGGCTCTATTAATTTTTTAACAAATGCTTTCTTTAGCATTATTTTTTCAATTACCTCGTTTTCGGAAATATTGTGTGTTTTCGCCTGATCACTTATCTGATTTTCTACTAGGGGAGTTCTGACATATGCCGGACATATGGAATTAACCGTTATACCATAAGGAGCCCCTTCGAGTGCTGCAGTTTTAGTAAGCCCCATAAGGCCGTGTTTTGCAGATATATATGCCGATTTAAATTCTGACGCCCTTAGACCATGAACTGAGTTTATATTTATCACCCTGCCCCATTTGTTTTCTTTTAAATAAGGCCATGCATATTTGGTTAGAAGAAAAGGTGCAGTCAGCATAAGATTTATAATAAAATTCCATTTTTCTTCTGGAAATTCATCAATCGGTGCTACATGCTGAATACCGGCATTATTCACCAGAATATCTATACGGCCGTATTTCTTGTAAGCTTTATCTATCAGTGCCTTACAATCTTCTTGTTTCGTTAAATCACTTTTAATAAAGTATGCGTTTATTTTTTCCGCTTCTTCAATGCCGTCTTTATCGTTAATATCAGCCATGACAACATTAGCTCCATCCTTTGCAAATTTTTTTGATATAGCCAAACCGATGCCGCTAGCGGCACCGGTTATTATCGCTGCTTTATTTTTCATTTTTAGCCTCCTATCAAGTTATCAGATACATGGAAATCACAACCTGTGGAGTTTTTAATGTCCTCAAGGTCTGAATACGGTGATACTTCGACAAGTGTCAGACCTTTAACTTTGTCTATCTTAAAAACACCCTTATCCGTCACGAGCATGTTTACAACATTTTTACCTGTTAAAGGAAGAGAGCATTCATCCAGTATTTTGGGGCTGCCATCTTTCGCAACATGCTCCATCATTATAATTAGCTTTTTAACACCGCTTACCAGATCCATTCCTCCACCGGGACCTTTCACCATCTTGCCCGGAATCATCCAGTTGGCAAGATCACCGTATTTGCTCACCTGCATACCACCCAGAACGGAAAGGTCTATATGCCCACCTCTGACCATTGCAAACGATTCGGAGGAATCAAAAAATGATGCTCCTTTTTTGAAAGTGACAGTTTGTTTTCCTGCATTAATGAGGTCAGGGTCAACTTCATCTCTTTTTGGAAACGGTCCAATCCCCATAAGTCCGTTTTCCGAATGTAAGGTAATTTCTATATCATCAGGAATATAATTGGCCACAAGGGTGGGCATACCTATCCCGAGGTTTACATATGCCCCGTCTTCCAGCTCTTTGACAATCCTTTTTGCCATCCATTCCCTTTTCTCATTAAAGCCTTTTGCCATTACTCCGGAGTCCGATGTGGTTATTTGTTCGATAGGTTTTTCGTATTTTTCACCCTTGATAAGTCTGTCCACATATACTCCCGGCAAATGTATACAGTGGGGATCAAGCTCACCCACTTCTACTATTTCTTCAACTTCCACCACTGTCATTTGGCCTGCTTTTGCTGCCGGCTCATTGTAATTGTTTGCAGTGTATCGAAAGATCACATTTCCGGCTTTATCGGCCTTCCATCCTTTAACAATGGAAAGATCCGGGACAATACTTTCCTCAAGGACATAATCCACACCGTTAAAGTTTTTTATCTCTTTACCCTCTGTGAGCTTGGTCATGTAACCCGTTCTGGTATAAAAGCCCGGGATTCCTGCTCCGCCTGCTCTTAATTTTTCAGAAAGTGTCCCTTGCGGAACAAGCTCAAGCTCCAATTCACCATTTAAATATTGCTGTTCAAAAATTTTGTTTTCACCAACATAAGAAGCTATCATTTTTTTGATTTGCCTTGTTTGAAGCAAAAGACCGAGGCCGAAATTATCCACACCGGCATTATTGCTGACAACGGTCAAATCCTTTACATTACTCTCTTTTAATGCGTTAATTAAATTTTCAGGTATACCGCAAAGCCCAAAACCGCCAGCGGCAATCAACATTCCATCTCTAATAACATCTGATAAAGCCTCTTTAGCATTACTATACAATTTGTTCATTACAACCCTCTCCTTAATCGTTAAATTCTTTCAATTAAAACAGCAACCGCTTCACCGCCGCCTATACACAGTGTTGCAATACCGTATCTTTTATCCCTTGCTCTTAACTCCCTCAAAAGTGTTGCAGCTAATCTGCCTCCACTTGCACCAACAGGATGCCCCAATGAAACAGCTCCACCATTTACATTTACTTTATCAAACTCCAACCCAAGTTTTTTAATTGCCATAAGAGGCACGGCTGAAAAAGCTTCATTAATCTCAAATAAATCGATATCGCTTTTATTAAATCCCGATTTTGCCAAAATTTTTTCTATTGCACCAATAGGCGCTTCACCAAAATCATCAGGGTGGATACTATTCGTGGAATAAGCGATGATTTTTGCTTTAGGTTGCAATCCGTATTTTTCTCCAGCTCTTTTATTCCCCACAAGAAGCACAGCTGCTCCATCATTTATTGTGGAAGCATTCCCCGCCGTGATAGTACCGTCTTTTTTGAAAACAGGTTTCAAGCTTGTAATTTTTTCGATTTTGCCCCGTCCGGGCTCCTCATCGGTGTCAACTATGGTATCACCTTTTTTTGACTTTTTTGTGACCGCTACGATTTCTTCTTTGAAAATCCCTTTTTCTATAGCCCTTTGGGAAAGGGTATATGACCGTATGGCATATTCATCCTGCTCTTCACGGCTAATGTTATTTTTCTTAATACTCTCTTCGGTAATTTCACCCATATGTTTACCGGAATAAGGGTCCTCCAGTGCATCAACAATCATGGTGTCGATAATTATCCCGTTACCCATTCTATAGCCGTAGCGTCCTTTTTCCAGCGCATAAGGAGCCATTGACATGCTTTCCATCCCACCTGCTAACACCAGATCAGAATCATCTAGCATGATAGATTGAGCAGCAAGCATCACGGATTTTAGGCCGCTACCGCACACTTTGTTTATCGTCATGGCATGGGTTTTATCGCTTAAGCCTGCGTTACGCATTGCCTGTCTTGCAGGCGCCTGCCTGGCAGCACCCTGTATTACCTGCCCCAGAATAACTTCATCTACAGCATCACTTGGCAAATCGTATTTTTCTATAATTTCCTTGATAACAATCGTAGCCAAATCAGTAGCCGGCACATCTGAAAGAGAACCGCCAAAAGAACCGAAAGGCGTTCTCAGTCCTTCATATAAATATACATCTTCCATATTAACCCTCCTTATTATAAATCAGTTACAAAATTAGATATAGCTTCATTTACCTCTTTAGGCTTTTCCCACATAACCATGTGACCTGCTTCAGGGATAATTTTCAATTGAGAGTTTTTTATTTTACTGTGCAAAAATTCAGAATACTTAACCGGTGTCAGCGCATCATCTTTTCCACATATGATTAATGTTGGTACGTTAATACGGGAAATTTGATCCATTACATCAAAATTATCGCACGCGTAAAAATCATCATGTCTTACTTGGGGAGATGTCTTGGAAAAATCACTTTCAGCTTTTTTTATAAGTTCCTGATCTGTTTTGCCACTGTAGGCATTATCAGCATAAGACTCCCCTTTTAATGTACCTTCCAAAATCTCCTTTTTCACTCTCAGTTTTGCGCCTGTGCCTATAAGAACCATACCTTTTAAATAATTTTGGTATTTTAAAGCGAATGTTTGGGATATTGCGCCCCCCATTGAGTTACCGGCTATCACAAAATCATCGATACCTAATGCATCTACAAAAGATTTTACAAAATCTGTATAGTCATCAATGCTTTTAAATCCTGTGCCTTCTGAGTCACCATGCCCCGGCAAATCAAGAGCTATCTGGACATAGCCATTGATTTTTGATGCAAGCTGATTAACCCATGAATGATGGCTTTTTCCTGCTCCATGAATATAAACAGCAGGGGTATCAGCACCTATTTTCCCATTGCAATCGTAATATATTTTTAGGCCGTTAACATCTAAAAACATTTGTTACCTCCATATCATTTATTATAATATCAAAAATGCTAATCCAATTACTATCCCACTGTAAAGTAATGCAACGAGGCAGTATCCCATAATGTCTCTTGCACCTAAGCCTGCTATGCCTAGTGCTGGTAACGCCCAAAAAGGCTGTATCATATTTGTCCATGCATCCCCCCAAGCGACAGCCATCGCCGTCTTGGCCAATGGTACCCCCAGTTCTATACTTGCTGGCACCATAATAGGTCCCTGCACTGCCCATTGGCCCCCTCCGGACGGAACAAAAAAGTTAACCAGGCCAGCACTTAAAAAAGTGAAAAACGGCAGTGTGGTCTCACTGGAGATGCTGACAAACCATCCGGATATTGTTGCAGCCAAACCTGAAGCTATCATCATGCCCATAATCCCGGAATAAAAGGGGAATTGCAAAATAATACCCGCAGAGCCTTTTACAGCATTATTGAGAGAATGAAGGTAGCGTCTTGGAGTTTTGTGGAGCAATATACCTAAAAACAGAAAGATAAAATTCACGATATTCAAATTTAACTTAAAGCCGTTTGTATAAAAATAAAATATAATATAAGCTAGTCCCATTATACCGATCAGCATTGATATAATCACACTGTTTTCTAGTTTGTCAGCAGGTGTATCATTAGATTCGTCAACAGTATCTTGTTCCTCAACTTTTAATATTTCCGGATCTATTTCAAAAGTTTCTTCCTTAGGGGGAGACATAAATCTTGTTAAAAAAGGTAAAGTAACTATTAGAATAACCAGGGGCACCAAGTTAAAAGCGGAGAAAATCGTTTCTGAAGTGGGGATAATCCCCATTTGTCCTTCCAAAAAATGACCTGAAGTGGCAATAGTCAAAGGCACAGAACCCGCTAAACCAGCATGCCATACTAAGAAGCCAATATATCCACTTGCTATCAAAAGCCTGTAATCGGTACCTTTTACGGTTTTTGCCATTTCTTTAGCAATTAAAGCTCCAATTACCAAACCAAAGCCCCAGTTAATCCATGCCGCAATTAAAGCAACAAAGGTGGTAACCATGACAGCTTGAGCAGGATTTTTCATAGCTTTTGCTATACTTTTTAAGATATTTTTAATAAACGGACTATTTGCCAGCACAAATCCTGTCACTAAGATTAAAACCATCTGCATAGAAAAAGTTAAAAGATTCCAAAATCCTTCGCCCCAATATTTCACCATATCTAGAGGAGATTGTTTGTTTATAATTATCCCCATCAAAAAAACTACAAACGTTAAAACAACCGCAAACAAAAATGGGTCAGGTAGATACCTTTGTACGAGCTTTACAAAAAATTTTGTTAATTTCCTGATCATATGCATCCTCCTGTGATATCTTATGTATATGTTATAAGCAAAAAGTGTTCCAAAACAAAAAAGCTTAATCACAAGGCTGTCTAAAAGGATTTTGATTCAATATTGAATCAAAGGTAAGTTTACCTTATAACTTGATAGTGCAACTATGTAAATTAATGATTCAAAATAGAATCATCCGATTTAAATATGAATCATCTTTGTTTTTAGCATATAAAATTGTTTTAATTTAAGCAATGTTTTTTTAGAAGTCTTACTACCTTAGGTTGACTGATACCAAGGGATTGTGCAATTTTTCTCGTGGTTACATGCTCTTTTTTAGCCTGCACAAGTATTTCATATTCAAATTTATCGAGCATGTCCTGGAGTGACTTTTTAGGCACTATTTTTCTGTTTTGCTGAATTCGGTAAAAGTCTTCAGTTGTTAATTCCTGGTTGGGGGCTAAAAGGATTAATCTTTCCACTACATTTTCCAGCTCCCTCACATTGCCTGGCCAATTAAATGATTGGAAAACTTCCAGTAATTCTTCAGAAAAGTATTTATAAGCATGGTAGTGCACATTAAATTTGTTGAGAAAATATTTTGCCAGTACAGGGATATCTTCCCTCCTTTCCCTTAATGCTGGAACATTTATGGGGATCACATTCAATCTGTAATACAGATCCTCTCTGAATTTGCCATTTTTCACCAATTCCCATAAATTTTTATTTGTTGCGGCTATTATTCTCGTATCTGCTTTTATAGATTTCCTGCCGCCGATTTTAAAAAACTCTTTATCCTGCAAAAACAGCAATAATTTCGATTGAGCCGAAAGGGGAAGTTCGGATATTTCATCGAGAAACACCGTCCCCTTGTCAGCCGTCTCAAAAATTCCAGGTTTACCCTTTCTGTCTGCCCCAGTAAATGCTCCAGGCTCATATCCAAAGAGTTCTGATTCTATTAGCCCTTCCGGAATAGCTCCGCAGTTTATTTTTAAAAATTTATCGTTTTTTCTTTTACTTGTCCTGTGCACCATTTCGGCTATCACACTTTTGCCAACACCTGTTTCACCGGTTAGCAATACTGTGGTGCTTGTATTAGAGAGCTTGAGAACAGTGTCTATTACCTCCGTCATTTTTTCGCTTGTGGCAATAAAACCTTCTTCTTTTAAATAAGAATCTCTGGCAGTATCTTTGTCCAGCACATCATTGTATTTAATAACAGTTAAATCCCATATAGTATTAATAATTAATTTAATTTCCTCTTTGTCATTAAGGATAGGCCTGCCTTTTACTAATAAGTTTTTACCGGTCTTTGTTTTATAGGTTATGGTCGCAGGTTTTTTTCGTTCAAGGACAAGCAAACTTGCCGCACCTGAAAAATATTTGTAATGATGCACCAATTCATAAAGTGTCTTTCCTACAAGCTCTTCGTTGGTAAATCCTGACATTTTTTCAAACGTTTTATTAACAAGAAGAGTCCTCCCCTCACTGTCCGCAACATATATGCCATTGTATACATTATCAAAAATTGTTCTAAAAAAACCTTCATCAAATTTATGTACCATTTAAATCCCTCTATTCATAATAGTATATAATCCTAAAAGAAATTACAACGAATTAGTCAGTGTAACTCTTAAGTCAGTGCACTTCTATACATAAAACAAAATTATGACGAAAAACTCTTTTACAACCAAAAAGGGATAACGCTAACATACTCTTGATTATAATGAGAAACATGTTATTTTGAAATCCCAGATAATTTGGTTTTAATTGAAAATAATGCGAGTGACCACATTGTTAACGGGAAAATAAAATTCAACATTCGTAAACAAAATTAAGAGGTGTTAACGTATGAAACATATATTAATTTTTCTTTCTCCATCAGGGGGGACAAAAAAAATTGTTGATAAAGTTGCAGAAACTCTTACAAAATTGGATCAAAATGTATTGACGCTGGATCTGTATCGTAACGTTAATTCAGAAGCAATAGCAGATGCAGTAAATAGTGAAAAAGAAAAATGCCTATGGTTTTTTACTCCTGTTTATGCGGATCATCCATTACCCCAAATAATGGATATAATCAAGAGTTTGCGCACACAGAAAACCTATGATTCAAACAAAACGTTTGCTGTAATAATTGCAAGCTGGGGGGGTGTTTCCAGTGGGCTTGCATTATATGATATGTATAATGAACTGAGCAGTAAAAATATTCCCGTATTAGGAGCCAGCAAGGTTTTGGCAGAACACTCCTCCATGTGGAAGAGTCCTAAACCGCTAAATCAACATAAGCCTGATAAAGACGATTTAGAAAAAGTACACACGTTGACATGTATCATTCAAGATAAGCTCCGTAATCCTCCTGTGCAAGGAATAGATTTTAGTGTCCTTGATTATCAAACAGATAAAATGAAAAAAGAAGCTGAGCAAAAGAATCTTGAAATAACCAAACAGATACTCCCTCCCAAAATCGCCGATGAATCAAAATGCACGCTATGCGGAAAATGTATTGAAATTTGCCCTGTTTTTGCATTGGAATACAACCCATACCCGAAGGCAAACAGTAACTGTATCTTATGCAATAATTGCGTTAAGGTGTGCCCCGAAAATGCCTTTGCCTACGATCATAAAAGGACTGAAGAAAGAATCTATCAGATGGCAAAAGACAGCGACGAACCTAAAACAACAGAAATATTTATTTAATGTATACAAACTATAATTACTTTAATAAAGTCCACCCGGTGATGAATATTGTCTAATTTTCCGGATGGAATGCTACAACCTAGTCAAATAAAGTTATTAAAAAACTTCTGCAGATGTAATAAACAAAAAACTGTTAATAAATAATCCCACTACTTGCCACGTTATAGTCACTCACCATCGTTGTTTGGACATTAAAAATGCAAAGATTGGTAACGACTTATTAAACTTAAATTCTTAAGCTAAGAATTGTCATATACAGAAGGCATAGTATATGCATTTTGATCAAACAAATCGATACCACACTGTAGATTGTCTATCCAATCAATAAATCTATTAACCATTTCTTTCCCTTCGAAATATTTCCGGCCATGTTGAGGAATTATCATTTCAATATCCAGATCTCTAACCATATTAGCCCACAATTTACATACTTTATTGGAAACCATATACCTTTTATGGAATCCTTCCATAAATTTAACATGCTCATTAAAATCTTTAACAGACTCAAAAGTATCTGCAAAGGGGGCTATAGAGGCTCCCATATCACCGGAAAACAATATTTTTGAGGTAATATCATACATATGTACATTTCCAACAGAATGAAGAAAATGAGCAGGGAGAAGTATAAATTCCGAATCATTCAAGTTAATTCTCATCCCTTTATCAGGTATAGATATAAAAAAATCCTTTTCAAGGCTTTGCCGACAAAAGTGAGGGATAAACCTTGCCCACAGCTGAGGCACGTAGGCCTTCGCATTTGAAAAAACCATCCAATAATTTATTCCAGCACCGGTATCCGGGTCTTGATGTGAAATAACAATTTTTTGAACTTTTCTTGGAGAAATAAAGTTAGAAATTTCCTTGTACAGCGGCTGAAAAACTTTTGCCCCGCCCGGATCAAACAAAAGTCCTTGATCTTTATTTATTATGAGAAACTGATTCGACTGGACATCTTCCCTCGTAATCTCACCTTCATTAAGAATATTGTCAAAAACTATACACTTATGAGTCCCATTATCAAATACAACTCTAGACATAACAACCTCTTTTCACTACATTCATTATGTTACTATTATATATCTTAATAATGTAATATTCAACATTTTTGCAATATTTTTATAATTATATCAATTTAGCAATAGTAGATTAATTAGTTTAGCTCAATAAAAATTTGCCAAATCAAGAATCTTACTAAACTAATGACCATTTCAAACTCAACATCAAGATCTTTGCACAGGCGATTTTTTCGTCACTCAGTAGCATCTGAACGCAGTGAAGATATATTTGCTTTAAAGGCAACCAGGTTGTTTAATATGCTCCACTAGCATCGGATAATGACCGATTAGCAGCTATGTACATATATTTACCAACAAAACAGGTTAGTGCAACAGAGCTTCATTACCTATAGTAAAGTCATAGATCCCGAAACAAGTGGTTGACTTCGTCTAGCATTCAATTTAGCAACATATTGTTGCTGCTACGGGATGACTTTTATAGCTATGTAAAGATCTCGCTTAGATAGATAACAATGGATTATCTCGATAAGGTTCTTGGAAAGAGCTTGCTATAATATTCTAATTCATCAAAATATTTGTTTAAAGGGAGATAAACTCCCTTTAAACAGTCCCCTGAGGTTCTAACACCAAGTTTTGATAGCCTTTCTTTTCGTATTCTTCATCAAGCTCAATTACAGAATAATAATCGGTTGATTCCAGTAACGCTCTGGCAAACATATTATTAAGCTGATGGCCTGATTTATATGCTCTCACATGACCAAAAAATCTATAACCTATCAGTGAGATATCTCCTATCAAATCGAGTATTTTATGCCTTACAAACTCATCTTCATAACGCAAACCTTCAGCATTCAAAACACCAGTTTCATCTAAAACCACTGCATTTTCCAAAGATCCGCCTCTAGCAAGCCCCATCTGCCACAAACTTTCAACCTCATTTTTAAAGCCAAATGTTCTAGCCTTAGCAATCTCTTTTCTATACGTATCGGGAGTTATGTTAACGAAAGCTTTCTGCTCATCAATTATCTTATTATCAAAATCTATATGACATGTACATTTAAAAAATCTTGAAGGGATCAATTCAATCCAGCGCCCTCCCCATTCGACTCTAATCCTTTTTTTAAATTTTAAATACTTTCTTTTTTTGTGTAAATGACGAATTCCGGCATCAGAAAGGATGTCAACAAAAGGGGCAGCACTCCCATCCAAAATCGGTATCTCAGATGAATCCACCTCCACAATGGCATTATCTATACCTAACCCGTAAAGAGCAGATGTTAAGTGCTCAATAGTGCTTATAGACGCTTTCCCACATTTAATGGAAGTAGCCAGCTGGGTGGAATAAACTGCAAACGGTGAAACCCTTGTAGGCTTGCAATCATCTATATCAGTTCGTACAAACTGAATTCCTGTATCAGGAAAAGAAGGCTTTACAGTTACCGTGATATAGCTGCCAGAATGAAGCCCCACCCCTGAAAACGAAACCTGTCTATCTAAAGTTGTCTGAAACATTGTAACTCCATATTTAAATAATGCGTATAATAGCATTAAGCTTTTTTAATGAATCATAAGAGATTATAGCAATTTTTGTTCCAAAATCCCAAAAACACCCATTTGTTCCACTAAACATGTTAACCTGCTTCCATTGCCACCATTAGTTCTCTGTTCCAAAGGATAATAACCCTGGCTAAAAACATTTAAAACAATTTATGATAAATACATGTCACCAATATACCACAATGTGTATAAAAAATCATACACTTGAAAGGTCTGCATTATCAAATCTAGTAAATTGTTCCAAAAAAGCAAGCTTTATTGTGCCAGTGGGACCGTTTCTATGTTTGGCAACAATAAGCTCAGCAATTCCTGGAAATTTTGTATCTGGATGGTAAATCTCATCCCTGTATAAAAACATTATAATGTCAGCATCCTGTTCAATTGCCCCAGATTCTCTTAAATCAGAGGGAACAGGTCTTTTATCTGTTCTGTTTTCCACACCCCGATTAAGCTGTGACAAAGCCACAACGGGAATATTCAGCTCTTTGGCAAGGGCTTTAAGAGCCCTTGAGATTTCTGAAATTTGCTGCTCCCTACTCTCAGCCCTGCTTCCGGACATCAATTGCAGATAGTCTACTATTACCAAGTCAAGATTGTACTCACGCTTCAATCTCCGGCACTTTGCTCTAAGCTCCATGGATGAAATCGCAGGTGTATCATCTAAAAAAAGTTTCAGATCGTTCAGTTCAGAACCAACGCTGGCCAGTCTCTGCCATTCGTCATTATTCAGTCTGCCGTTTCTAAGCTTTGTGGACTCTATTTTTGCTTCGGACGCCAGCAATCTTTGGACAAGTTGTCCTGCAGACATCTCAAGCGAGAATACAGCTGCTGCTTTGTCATATTTGCTACAAGTATTTAAAGCCAGGTTCATTGCAAATGCCGTTTTGCCCATACCAGGACGTCCTGCAATAATAATAAGGTCCGATTTCTGCAAACCATTTGTGATTTTGTCTAAATCAATAAAACCTGTGGGTATTCCAGTAATCTGCTCATTTCTTCCGTAGAGCTTCTCTAAAATCTCAAAAGTATCTTTGACAATTGATCCGATGGGTTGTATTTCATTCTTCAATTTAAATTCAGCCAGGCTAAAAATATGTTTTTCAGCCTCATCCACAAGGTTGCTTATTTCTCCCGTGTAGGAATAGGATTTTTCTGCTATTTCAGAACTAAAATCAATAAGTGCTCTTAACAAAGACTTGTCTTTTACAATATTCGCATAATGTACAATGTTTGCCGAGTTAGGGATAATATTGACAAGCTCAGAGATATACTCAACACCCCCGGCTTTTTCCGTCAAATTTTTATCGTTAAGGGATGAAACCAAAGTTACTATATCCAAAGGTTTATTGTTGTGAGCCAAATCAATCAATTCCTTGAAAATAAGCTTATGTGGGGGATAATAAAAATCCCCCACACCAAGCAAGTGAATTATTTTATCCAAAGCCTTGTCATCGATAAGTATAGAAGCCAGTACAGCCTGTTCAGCTTCCATGCTATAAGGAGGCCTTTTGATTGCAGATGTACTATTTCCATCAGTAAATCCATTGGAATGACTCTGAACATTAGCAGAATTATTTAACATAAAGCTTCCCAATCTACTCCTCAGCTGTAACTAGGACTTTAATTTCTGCTTTCGCATCTTTATACAAACCGACAGTTACTAAATGTGTCCCTGTTTCTTTTATAGGATTATTTAATTCAATATCTTTTTTATCCACTTCAAAACCTTTCGCATTTAATGCCTCAGCTATATCCTGTGAAGTAACCGCACCAAACAACCTGCCTTTTTCTCCAGCCTTAACAGTCAACTCCACTTGCATACCGTTTAGTTTTTCAGCTTTCTCTTTTGCTGCAGCAAGCTTTTGTTCTTCTTTCTCTTTGATTTTGTCCTTTCTATTCTCAAGCTTCTTTAAATTAGCATCTGTGGCAACAGCCGCAATCCCTTTGGGAATGAGATAATTTCTGGCATATCCGTCTTTTACATCTTTTACCTCTCCCTCAAGGGCCGTACCTTTTACATCTTTAAGAAAAATCACTTTCATATTCTGTCTCCTCCTTTGCTATTCTTCGTGAAAGTTCCATATCAAAACCTCTCCTGCACAAAAAGTCAAAACATTTTTTATAAATATTGTATCCGGCAAAGTGATTATCGTTATCAGTCTTTTTCACAATTAGATTTTTTCTCCTGTTTTTGCAAATTTTTTTTGCAATGTCTTCTATATTTATATTTTCAGCAACAGCTATTTTTTCAACGTCATCAGGGGATGTACTTATCATTTTTTCAGCTAGTTTTGCCGAAATATAAAAAGGACCATATCCCTGCCTCAATTTTGAGGCAGTAAAAAGTCTTTTGTAACGGTCATCATTTACAAGGTCATACTTTTTCAGTTTGGAAATAATACCATCAATTCGTTCTTTTTCAATATCGAATTTATTTTTTAGTTTGTACCTTATTTCTCCCTCAGAATAATCTTTTTTTGACAGAATATGATATACATAATTTTCAGGGCTCTTATAGGTTTTCCTGCTCACCATCACTACCCTGCCATTTCGCATCCGAAGTGCTGTTAATGCCTTTGACCCGTAAAGTAAAATCATCCGGCCTTGTTGCCCACTTAACCGCTTCATCATAGGTAACAAGCCCTTTTGAATATAGCTCATAAAGGGATTGATCAAAACTTTGGGAACCGTACATACTTTTGCCGGATTCCATAAAATCGCCAATTTGTGATGTCTTTTCCTTATCAATTATGCATTCTTTAACAGTAGGGGTATTGACCATTACTTCCACCGCCGGGACTCGCCCCTTGCCATCCGATTTAGGGACAAGTCTCATGGAAATAATAGCTTTAAGTATTGACGCCAGCTGTATTCTTACCTGTCTCTGATGATAAGGTGGGAAAACAGAAATTATTCGGTTTATTGTTTCCGGAGCATCCAAAGTATGCAGTGTTGACATCACAAGATGCCCCGTTTCAGCAGCAAGAAGAGCGGTTTCTATAGTCTCCAGATCCCTCATTTCACCAACAAGTATTACATCAGGATCCTGCCTTAAAGAATATTTTAGAGCATCCGCAAAATTCAGTGTATCTGAACCTATTTCCCTTTGGGAAATTATAGCCTTATTATCCCTGTGAAGAAATTCTATAGGATCCTCAATCGTAATAATATTCACGTTTCTCTCATCATTAATATACTTTATCATGGAAGCAAGTGTTGTTGATTTCCCGCTTCCTGTTGTTCCGGTTACGAGAATAAGACCCCGTGGTTGGGATGCAATACTTTTCAGCACTGCCGGCAACATCAGCTCATCTATCGTTGGAATCACTTTTGGTACCACCCTCATAACAAGGACAACACTTCCTCTTTGCAGATATGCATTGACACGGAAACGTCCCAGGTCTTTTACACTGTATGAAAAGTCAGCCTCAAGTTTCTCTTTAAACTTAGTTCGCGTATTATTACTCATTATTGAAGCTGCTGTCTTAAGTAAATCTTCAGGTACTAGTTTCGGGAAATCAGGTGATTGAATGAGTTTGCCATCAATCCTAAAGATAGGGTGCCTGCCAGCTTTCAGATGGATGTCCGAAGCTCGCTTTTTTACTGCCGTTGTTAAAATAGTGTTAATATCAATCATCAGGTTGTTCCTCTGATTTTTCCACAACGGGAATGTTATGATTTTCTTTTATTTTGTTTTCAATTTCATTTGCCACGTCCTCATTTTCCATAAGATAAGCCCTAGCATTTTCTTTCCCCTGCCCCAGACGAAGATCGCCATAGCTAAACCATGCCCCAGCTTTTGTAATAATATTTTCCTTCACCCCCATATCGATAAGAACACCTTCACGTGAAATCCCTTTACCAAACATAATATCAAATTCTGCCTGCCTAAAAGGCGGGGCAACTTTGTTTTTAACAACCTTAGCAAGAACATGGTTGCCAACCGTTTCTTCTTTTTCTTTAAGGGAGGCGGTTCTTCTCACTTCAATTCTTATACTTGAGTAAAATTTAAGTGCATTACCACCTGTGGTGGTTTCAGGGTTACCAAACATAACACCAATTTTCTGCCTTGTCTGGTTAATAAACACCAGTGTAGTCTTGGATTTATTAACAATGCTGGTTAATTTTCTTAACGCTTGGCTCATCAGCCTGGCCTGAAGACCCATATGTGCATCACCCATTTCCCCTTCAATCTCAGCCCTTGGGGTAAGAGCCGCCACTGAATCAATAACAACCACATCAACTGCGCCACTTCTCACCAATGTTTCAGCAATCTCAAGGGCTGCTTCCCCACTGTCCGGTTGACTAACCAATAGGTTATCCGTATCCACTCCTATGGCATTTGCATAAATGGGATCCATAGCATGTTCTGCATCTATAAAAGCTGCAACGCCGCCTTTTTTCTGAGCTTCTGCAATAATATGCAGCGCAACCGTTGTTTTACCGCTGGATTCCGCCCCATAAATTTCCACTATCCTCCCCCTAGGCACACCTCCCACTCCCAAGGCTATATCCAGAGAAAGTGAGCCTGTGGGTATAACGGGTAATTTTTCAGCTGATTTGTCACCAAGGCGCATAACAGCACCTTTACCAAAATCACGCTCAATTTTACCCAATGCAAGATCTATTGCTTTTTGTTTATCTTTATCCATAATTCACCTCCAAAAATTAAACTTTTTTACAACAAACAGTTTTATATACAGCTCCTCCGGGGTTCAGCTGACTTTTTATTAATTCCACAGAACTAATCAACGTTTGCATTTCCTCAAAATTTTCGTTGATATTTTTCAGTGTCCTAAAAAAAGTGTCCTTATCATACAGTTTTTTGATTCGTCTTAATGTAAGATGAATTTTAAAAGGTTTTTTGTCAAAACAAATTTCTTTTTCTTCAAGCATATCCAACAAATCCCCATATATCCGCTCCAACGCCTTTGAATAGCCATCTGCAACAAGAACTTTAGGATATTTAGCGCTACCAAAAAAATCAAGCTTGCTAAAATTCAAGTAAAACGATTTAAAGTCAAGCTTCTCTATCATTTCAGAGATAATATTCACATTGTGCTCATTTTGTTCACCGAGGAAAAACAGAGTAACATGCATATTTTCAGGCTTTACTGCTTTTGAGTCCATAATATGCTCAAATTGTTTGCCTAAATCATATACACTTTTACAAATATCCAAAGAGGGTTTAACAGCGATAAAACATCTCATACAACGTTCATAACCTCTTCAAATGCCAGTCGTATTGCATTTTTAGCAGTTCGTTCTCTGATAGTGTCTCTGTCACCATGGAAAACGTAATGTTTTACAGTTATATTTCCGCAAACATTTACAGCAATATAAACAGTTCCCACCGGTTTATTTATTGTCCCACCAGTAGGTCCTGCAATGCCTGTGGTAGCAACAGAAACATCCGAACCCATCATTTCAGCAACATTTGCTGACATACTTTCAGCAACAGCCGAACTCACCGCTCCATGTTCAATCAGCATGTTTTTGTCAACACCCAGAATATGTTCTTTTATTTTGTTACTGTAAGCCACCACAGCACCAAGAAATATTTCAGAGCTCCCCTGTAAATCGGTTATTTTTTTGGCAATTAGCCCCCCTGTGCAGCTTTCAGCTGTGGCAAATGTAAACCTGCGCTCTTTTAAGGCGTTAAATAACTTTACCTCAACCCCTGCTTTTCCATAGCCCACAAAATTGGTATGAAGTTCCTTACGCAAAATGTCTGCAAACCCATCTATTTTTTCCCTATCCCAGCTTCTTAATCTTACAATGATATCCCCTTTGGATACATTGATTATGCAGTGTACACCATCAGGGATGCCCACCCTGGTTATTACATCATCAACATCTGATTCAGGTATCCCGTTAAATCTCAAATCAAGAGAGTAAAATTCAGTAAGATTATAGTGACTTTTAATAAAGGGGAATATGTGGGTATCAAAAATAGCCTCCATTTCATAAGGAACCCCAGGCATTGCAAATAAAAAAGCATTGTACTTTTCTATTGAAAAACCGTAAGCAGTGCCTACAGGATTAGGATACAACATACACTTTTCCGGTAACATCGCCTGCTTTTTATGGGCATCTTTAACATGCACCCCTCTTGACTCAAGTCTTTTCCTGATATCCTCAAAAACTTCCTTATAAAATACAGTCCTGCAGTTCATAACGTTTGCTGCAGCCTCAGCTGTCAAATCATCAAAGGTAGGTCCAAGCCCTCCGGTGACAAGAATAATATCACATTCCCTCATATATTGCTCAAATCTGTCTACAATAACATCGATTTCGTCCGGGACAGCCTGAACTGCTACAACCCTTATACCTAATTTACTAACCTTTGATGCCAAATAGGCAGAATTCGTATCAACAATGCTCCCTTCTAGTATTTCATCACCGATAGCCAAAATCGCAGCTTTTATCATACAAATATCCTAACCAAATAATATATTCCCAATGTATACAAAGCAGCCACAATATCATCCAGCATAATGCCAACGCCTCCACCAATATTTTCAAGTTTTCTAATAGGATATGGCTTTGCTATATCAAATATCCTGAAAAGGAAAAATGTAAGCAAAACATCAATTAAAGCAAAAGGCACAAACATTAACACCATATAGTAAGAGGCATATTCATCAATCACAACTTCAGAGGGATCATTTAAACCATAATATTTTTCATAATATTCGGAAACAATTATTCCTGCAACAAAAAGTATGATAAATATAAAAAACTTAACAGTTATTCCAAAAGAAAACGTCAACAGCATCAAAATTACGGCTACTAGCGTACCAAACGTTCCCGGCGCATTTTTAACTTTGCCTGTATAAAACCCTGTTGCCAAAAGAAAACAAATATTATGCATCAAGATCCCTCATTTATTAGAGCTCTTATATCAACCAACCCTTCATAATAAGCTTTACCAACAATGCATCCAATAACATTTTTCAACTTTTTTAATTCCAATATATCAGCATTGCTTTTAAAGCCACCTGAAGCTATGACAGCAAAAGGTGAGCGCTCAGCAACTTTCTGTGTAGAATCATAATTGATTCCTTCCAACATCCCGTCTCTTAGTATATCTGTGTAGATAACACTGTTAAAGGGATATCCTCTGTACTCATCCAACAGTTCCTCTACACTTAGTTCACTGTTCTCATACCATCCATCACAAGATAAAATACCATTTCTTGCATCCAACCCCAAAATGATTTTATCAGGAAACTCTGAGGCTATCACTTTGGTAAGCTCAGGGTTTTTAACAGCTAAAGTCCCAAGGATAACATAATTTACCCCAATCTCAAAGTATTCAGAAGCTCGTTCAGCATTTCTAATCCCGCCGCCCACTTCAATTTCCATATCTGTATACGTGGCTATATTTTTAATGATATCAAAGTTTACACTTTCCCCCTGCTTTGCACCATCAAGATCTACTATGTGCAAGCGTCTCACACCCATAAGCTGAAAATTTTCAGCAATCTGTAGGGGGTTGTCCGAATACACAGTAAATTTATCCATATCACCCTTTTTAAGCCTAACAACTTTTCCTCCCAAAAGATCAATAGCAGGAATTATTAACATTTCCACTCTCCAAAATTCTCTAATATCTGCAAGCCAAGCTTTTGACTCTTTTCTGGGTGAAATTGTGTTGCAGCAACATTTTCTCTGACAACAAATGAAGAAAAATATACACCGGCATATTCTGTCTCAGCCATAGTATATTTATTTACCGGCGCATAATATGAATGGACAAAATACATATACGAACCATTTCTTATCCCATTTAATAAAAAATGATTTGCCAACAGTTTTATAGTATTCCACCCCATATGTGGTATTTTACAGTTATTTTCCCCCGGGTCAAATCTCACAACATTACCGGGAAAAATACCGAAACCTTCATGCTCACCATACTCATAACTTTTCTCAAATAACATCTGCATCCCCACACAAATCCCCAGAAAAGGCTTTCCACTTTTGATAAATTCCCCTGAAGCCTCAAACATACCGTTCTTTTTCAGATTTTCCAGACATGTACCAAAGGCTCCTACACCAGGAAGAACTAATCTATCAACACCCCTCACCTGATCAGCATCATCAATAATTGCTGCATCAAACCCAAGCTTAGCAAACGCATTGACAACACTCCTCAAATTACCCATTCCATAATCCAGAATTCCAATCATGTCCTAAATAACCCCTTTTGTTGATGGAATAGAGTCACCTTTTGTTTCAATGGCAATTTTTAGTGAGCGGGCAACCGACTTAAAAGCAGCTTCGGCCACATGGTGGCTGTTTGTTCCATATCTCAAAATAATATGCAAATTAAACCGTCCGTTAAAAGTAAAAGCCCGAAAGAATTCTTCAATAAGTTCTGTATTAAAATTTCCTATTTTTTCACTAACAAAAGACACATCATAGTTTAAAAAACTACGTCCGCTTAAATCAATAGCGCTCTCCACCAAAACCTCATCCATTGGCAGCAGAAAAAAACCATAACGCATAATTCCTTTTTTATCCCCCAGAGCTTTATCCAAAAGACTGCCCATAACAATCCCCACATCTTCAGTCAAATGATGAAAATCCACGTGTGTATCCCCTTTAGCTTTTATCTCAATATCAATACCACTATGTTTGGAAAAAAGCTCCAGCATGTGATCCAGAAATCCCACACCTGTATCAATCGAATATTTCCCGGCTCCATCTAAATTCAGCGTAGCACTAATATCGGTTTCTTTAGTTTTCCTTACATACTCGGCAATACGCGCAGGCATTGTTCCCCCTATATTTTAAAACAATAATTCCACTTTATTTTTAAGTGATTTTAGCTTAATATCCTACAAAAATAAACAATAATTATTATCCCCAATACAAATTTCGGAGAGCGACAATGAAGTATTATAGGAACATTGTCAAAAATTATGACATCAAAGACAACGAGTTGGCAGAGATTTCATTCGTATGGGACCTAATGCAAAAGTATAAAAGCGAGTTTGCCATTGAAATATGTAATTACGCAAAAAACAATTTTCGTCTGCCTGAATCCAATAGTGATGAAATCACTGCAGAGTATAAAATAATTTTTGAAGGGTTGTACGAAAAACTGTTTAAAGGGCAGCTAAGCAATGATTATATAAATTTTCTTATTAAGTATTCCAATTTCAACGCCCGCTATTCAATAAATCAGGAGATGGTCAACGGACTACTCAGTTATGCACGAAGCTGGATACATGAAAGAATCTTCCAGAATGTTCCCGATGATTTCAGACGAAAGGGTATATTGATTTCATTTCATAAGCTTATGGACATCACTTCAGATGTCATTACCTCATCATATTATGAAGAAATTATCAAAAAATACACTAAAACTTTCAGCCTTAAAAATTTTGTGGTGGATATAAGTGAACGTTTTTCGCTTTTCATGCACATTATACTTGTGACAATACTTATTTTCCTCACTGTTGCAGCGACACTGTTTTTTGGGCTTGATACGTTCAGACTGCTTACGGGAGAAGCGGAACATATGCTTATTAAATCATTGGGATCCCTTTTGATTATTTGGGTACTTGTGGAACTTCTTCATACAGAAATACAAATTATAAAAGGTGGTAAATTTAAAATAAGCATTTTTATCGGCGTTGCTCTTATAGCTTTTGTAAGAGATTTATTAATTTTAACGCTAAGACATGAAACAGAAAGTCTTGCTACATATTTTGTCCTTGCATCGATAATGATTTTGGGGATAATTTATTGGCTCATCGCTCAGCAGGAAAGAAATGAAACAAAAAGGAGTAGTAAATGATAAAGCAAATAGCAAAGAAGGTTTTCGGTACTCACAATGAACGTTTTTTAAAAAAAGTAAGACCTCTCATTGACAAAATAAATGAAAAAGAAACCAAATTTGCAAATTTATCCAACAACGAACTATCAGAGATGACAGACAAATTCCGTGATGAAATAAACAATGGGAAAACACTTGAGGACTTAATAGAAGATTCTTTTGCCACTGTCAGGGAGGTAAGCAAGAGAACAATAGGGCTCAGGCATTTTGATGTGCAGCTCATTGGTGGCTATGTGTTGCATAAAGGTAAAATAGCTGAAATGAAAACCGGAGAAGGTAAAACATTGGTGGCAACACTTGCACTGTATTTAAATGCCATAGATGGAAAAGGTGCCCACCTCGTTACCGTCAATGATTATCTGGCCAGAAGGGATGCCACATGGATGGGTCCTATTTATCTTTTTCTTGGACTGAGTGTGGGGGTAATCCAACCAGATGCATCCTTTCGGGTGGAATGGGATGATCCGGATAAGTTCACAACAAAACTTATCCCATGTGAAAGAAAAGAGGCATACGACTGTGACATCACTTACGGAACTAACAATGAATTCGGTTTTGACTATCTAAGAGACAATATGAAGTATGATTTCAGTGATTATGTACAAAGGGACCTCAATTTTGCCATTGTGGATGAAGTTGACAGTATTCTTATTGATGAAGCCAGGACACCTTTGATAATAAGCGGACCAACGGACGAAAGTACAGACAAATATTATAAAATAGATTCTGTAGTGAAGTTTCTGAAAAAGGATGAACATTACACTGTGCAGGAAAAAGAGAGGACAGCTTCCCTTACCGATAAGGGGATATCTTTTGTAGAAGAAAAACTGGGAATAGATAACTTGTATGATATCAGAAATATTGACACTCTACATTTCGTTAGCAATGCTTTAAAAGCTCACGCAGTCTTTAAAAAAGATGTGGATTATGTTGTACAAAATGGTGAGGTCATTATTGTTGATGAATTCACCGGAAGACTTATGCCTGGCAGACGATACTCCGATGGATTACACCAGGCTCTTGAAGCAAAAGAAGGGGTAAAAATAGAAAGTGAAAACCAAACCCTTGCTTCTATAACATTCCAGAATTACTTCCGTATGTATGATAAACTCGCCGGAATGACCGGGACCGCCGCCACAGAAGCCCAGGAATTCATGCAGATTTATAATCTTGATGTTATCCAGGTGCCAACACATAAGCCTATGATAAGAAAAGATCATCCAGATCAAATATACAGAACACTGGACGAAAAATACAAAGCGATCAGTAAAGAAATAGCAGAAATGCACAGACAGGGCAGACCGGTCCTTGTGGGAACGGTATCAATAGAAAAATCGGAAATTTTAAGTAGGCTTTTATCAAAACAAAAGGTTCCCCACGAAGTGCTCAATGCTAAGAATCATGAGAGAGAAGCCGCCATTGTGGCCAAAGCTGGAGAGAAAGGTGCTGTTACCATAGCCACAAATATGGCAGGAAGGGGAACCGACATACAGATTGATGAAGAGGTAAAATCCCTGGGAGGGCTTCATATAGTGGGATCAGAACGACACGAGTCCCGAAGGGTGGATAACCAGCTGAGAGGCCGTGCCGGGAGGCAGGGGGACCCGGGCTCTTCTAGATTTTTTCTTTCCCTTGAAGATGATCTTTTGCGGATTTTTGGTTCTGAAAAAATATCTTATATCATGAGCAAACTGGGTGTGGAGGAAGGTGAATCCATTGAACATCCCATGATAACCCGCGCTATCGAAAATGCACAGAAAAAAGTGGAAGCTATGCATTTTGAAATCAGGAAACATCTGCTTGAATATGACGATGTTATGAACCAGCAGAGGCAAATTATATACGCCCTTCGTAGAGAAGTCCTTGAAGGTAAAGATATAGAATCCCTAATACTGGAAAATATTGAAAATGTTGTTGACTCAATATTGGAGAGAAACGTTAATACAGAAATTGTTGACAGTGATGCCTTGGCAGCTGATATCAGAAAAATATTTGACATGGATATGGATGTCTCCGGAATAGAACAAAACAATGCCCATGAATACAAAGAAGTGCTTTTGCAAAAAGCCAGGGAAAAACTTGAAAGTAAAAAAGAAGAATTTGCAGAACATTTTACAGGATTTGCTAAATTTCTTTTGATGAATGTCATAGATACTAAATGGAAGGATCACCTTCTTAGTATGGACTACTTACGTGACAGTGTGGGACTCAGAGGGTACGGACAAAAGGATCCTTTGATTGAATACAAGAAAGAGTCGTATAACCTTTTCGTAGGGATGATGGAGGCAATAAGCTTTGAATCAGTGGAATACATAATGAAAGTCCGTATTAAAAAAGACGAGGACATTCAACTTGAAGAAAAACAAAAAAAGCTGAAAGAAGAAAGAAAAGATATTTTTAGCGAAAATTCAGGTCAGGATGAGACAAAAAGACAACCCATAAAGAGAACACAACCAAAAGTGGGCAGAAACGATCCCTGCCCATGCGGAAGTGGAAAAAAATATAAAAAGTGTTGTGGTGCTAATGAGTAATCAGGTTATTTCTTTTTAACCATTGCTCTGCCAAATTTTTTAAGCCCTTTATCATAATAAGGGGCATTTATATGTCTCACATCTTCCACAGTATAGAATGCATTGGGGTTATATCTTTTTACAATATTTAAAAAATTACCTAGATATTTCCTTTTAACAACACTAAAAATGATGTCCACATTACCATCCCTGCCCTCAGCTTTTACATTGGTAACGAGATAACCGCTATCCCTTAATGCTTTCACAAGGATCAAAGCCTCTTTGCGAGTAATAACCCTGACAATCATACTCCCCAAAGCAATCTTGTTTTCAATTGTTATACCGATGAAATTGCCCACAGAAAAGCCTGCTGCGTAAGCCAGGTAGGCAAACATGCTGCTTTCATTCCCCATAACCTTTGCAACGACAATAATCCACAGAAGTATTTCAAAAAAGCCCAAAAAACTGGCAAAATACCTCATTCCCCTTGAAACGAAAATAATACGCAGTGTTCCTATTGTAACATCACAAATACGGGCAAAGAAAACCAGTAGGCACGTTAACAGAATACTCACTTAAAACCAGTCCTTTCTTTTAAAAAATAAGAGCATGCCACCAGCAATAAAGCCCATTGTAAGCAATACAAGAGGATAAGCCCATGGAATTTGTAACTCCGGCATATATTTGAAATTCATTCCGTAGACACCGGCAATAAATGTCATCGGAATAAAAATTGTGGATATAATAGTCAATGTTTTCATTACTTCATTCATACGATTACTTAAATCTGTCATATGCAGATCCAGAAGGCTAGCAGTTACATCCCTCAATGATTCCACTGTTTCTATAATATGCACAGTATGGTCATAAACATCTTTTATATAGAACTTCATGCCATCAGAAACAAGTTTTGATGTGTCACTGTCTAGGTAGGCAACAATGTCCCTTATTGGCCAGACAGCCCTTCTGACATAGGTTAAAACACGCCTCAAGTCATAAACAGTGTTCACAAAGTTTTTAACATTTTTATTTCTGAACTGTTTTTCCAAATCTTCAATTTTATCGGAAATACCTTCAAGAACAATGAAATAGCTGTCAACAATCAAATCCAAGATAGCGTTCACAAAATAGTCGTGTCCCTTTCGTCTGATACGCCCTTCACTCCTTTTAATCCTTTCAAGTATAAGATCAAGGTAAGGTTCCTTCGATTCGTTGAGGGTAATAACACAGTTTTTCATCAAAATTATGTTCATTTGGTGCATAATAATATTCCTGATAGAATCGCTACTTTCAAAAACCTTGACAGTAATAAAAATATATTCCCCCAAATCTTCTAACTTTGATCGTTCAAAAGGATTAAGAGAATCTTCCAATATAAGTGAATTTATACCAAAAATCTCACCAATTTTTTCAATCTTTTTAATATCTTTGAACCCGTGGACTCGTATCCAGTTAATTTTCTCCTCGGACAAATCACTATAAAGCTGGGAAATGTCATCAACACCATTTTCTGAAAAGTCACGGGCATCAAAACAGTAATGGGTAATTGTTGTTTCTTCAGCTTTGTAATCACCTGTATACTCAAGCGTACCAGGTGCTTTACCAAATTTTTTAGATGCTCTTCTCAATGCTTGGTAAATATCAAATTCTTTCAATTATCACCCCGCTGCTGCTGAAAATGCTCACAATATCCTGACAAATCACATTCCATACATTTAGGCTTCCTTGCACTGCATATTTCCCGGCCAAAAGCTATCATTTGGTGAGAAACAACATTCCACTTATTTTTAGGAATCAGAGCCATCAGATCTTTTTCAATAGTATCAGGCTTATCAGAGCTGGTTAATCCAAGCCTGCCGGCTATCCTTTTTACATGTGTGTCTACTACTATGCCCACAGGATCTCCAAAATTACCTATCACAACATTCGCTGTTTTCCTACCTACTCCCGGCAGTTTTACAAGCTCATCCATCTCCAAAGGCACTGCTCCTTTATATTTATTGGAGATAGTCTTGGCGATCTCCAGGATATTGCGCGCTTTATTTTTATAAAAGCCGGTGGGCTTGACAATGTTTATAATATCCTCAATATCGGCTTCAGCCATTTTTTCCGGCGTGGGATATTTGTCAAAAAGCTGGCAGGTCACTTTATTCACCCTTTCATCTGTACATTGTGCACTGAGTACTGTGGCTACAATAAGTTCAAAAGGATTTTTATGCTCAAGGGTGCAGGTTGCGCCTGGATACTTACTATCTAAGAACGCCAATAATTTCTCTGCCACATCTTTTTTATCCATCAATCAAGCCCAATACCGTATTTTTTCCATTTCTTATCCACCAATGCTTTTATCTGTCTATCCATAACAATATCCGGTGGCCACTGCCTCGTATGCCCTTCAGATGCCCATTTTTTCGTGGCATCGATACCAATTTTTGCTCCCCAATGGGCAAAAGGTGAAGAGTGATCCAAGGCATCCAGTGGGCCTTCCATAATAACTGTATCCCTTTTCCAATCAACATTGTTGCCCATCCGCCACAAAACTTCTGAGGTATTATGGACATCCACATCATCATCTACAACCACAATCATTTTTGTAAACATCATCTGACCGGTGCCCCATACAAAATTCATAAT
The DNA here is from genome assembly GCA_041694215.1 of bacterium. Lineage (GTDB taxonomy): Bacteria > Chrysiogenota > Deferribacteres > Deferribacterales > Flexistipitaceae > Flexistipes. Next base: position 3,782 of record JASMTO010000043.1, on the reverse strand, counting down.
CTTCTTTGCATGCTGGGGGTATTTTTTATCAATGGAAATAAACATCATATTGTGAAAAACTCCTTCTAACGGTAGAGCCATATCCACTATCTCAGGAACCTGCTTTTTCAACAGTGGCAGAAATATCTTGCCTGTGGCTATCCCCATGTAACAGTCTTCCATAGGAGGCTTGCCAACGATGGTAGCCGGATAAATGGCATCTTTTCTGTGAGTAATACATGTAATGTGAAATACAGGGTAAGAATCAGCCAAAGAATAATACCCGGTATGATCCCCAAAAGGCCCCTCAATCCGAAATTCATCGGTGTTCACGTAACCTTCTATCACGATTTCACTGTTAGCAGGAACCTCCAGATCAACTGTTTCACATTTCACAAGCTCCACTGGGCTTTTTCTGATAAATCCAGCCAGCAGCATCTCATCCACACCGTCGGGCACAGGGGCTGTGGCCGCATATGTTACTGCAGGATCACTCCCTAATACAACAGCCACTTCAATTTGTTCCAAACCCATATTTTTTGCCTTTCTAAAATGATCAGCGCCATGGTGATGCAGATGCCAATGCATTCCGGTGGTTTTAGAATCGTAAACGTGCATCCGGTACATACCACAGTTTCTTGCTCCCGTTTCCGGATCTTTAGTAAATACATTTGGCATTGTAATAAATTTACCCCCATCCATAGGCCAGCACTGTAAAACAGGGAATTTTTTAATATCGATATCATCTTCTTTGACAATCACTTCTTTGCAGACCCCTGTTTTAACAATTTTTGGAAGAATCTGATTAAGCTCTTTAAGCATGGGCAGTGATTTCAATTTATCTATAAAATTCTGAGGCACGTTTCTATCCACTAGATTCACAATCCTTTTGCCCAGATCATTAAGATCGTCCACTTCCAGGGCTAAATTCATTCGTTTTTCTGAGCCAAAGGCATTAATAAGTATTGGATATTCAGAGTTTTTAACATTTTCAAACAAAAGGGCAGGACCTTTTTTCTTGGAAACCCTGTCTGTAATTTCAGTAACCTCAAGGACAGGATCAACCTCTTCTTTAACCCTGACCAATTCTCCCATATTTTCAAGTTTTTTTATAAAAGTTCTTAAATCTTTATAAGCCATATATCCTCCAGTTTACTTGTAACAAATCGTGGCATCACATATCCCGAATGTCATCGGATTAAAATCCACTTCACTAAAACCTGCATCCAGAATCATTGCTTTATATACATCTTTTTTTGGGAAGTTATAAACAGAATTAGGCAAATACTCATAGGCGTGCCTGTTGCCGGAAATAGCCCCTCCAAGAAAGGGCAAAACCTTTCTAAAGTAAAATTTGTACAAATTGCCAAAAAAATAGCCTTCTGGTTGTGAAAATTCCAGGATACAGAGGCGCCCGCCATCTTTTAAAATCCTGTACAGCTCTAATAATCCACGCTCTTTATCCGTCACATTCCTAAAACCAAAAGCTATCATTATTCTATCAAAACTTTTATCTTTAAACGGCAAAAAGTGAGCATCCCCTGCCAGCAAACAGGCATCAACGCCCTTTTCAACAGCTTTCATAAGCATATTTTTACTAAAATCTACTCCCACAATATCCTCAACACCAGTCTGTTTACGCAATTGTATAATCATATCCCCCGTACCACAAGCCACATCAAGAACGCGCTGCTCACGTTTTATATCCAGAAGCTTAATCGCTTTCTTCCGCCACGCCACATCCCTGCGAAAGCTTAATATTCTATTCAGCAGATCATATCTATGGGCGATATTATCAAACATTTGTTGTATATTCTTAGATTTATTTTCCAAAACCCCTCCTAAAATTTAAAAATTAATCATTATGCAGGTAAAATCATCCCTTTGCTTCTCATGATCATCCACTAAATCAGAATAAAGTTTCTTTACCATGTCATCCGGACTTAATGTCGAATTATTTTTTAAAATCTCAACAATCTCCTCAAGACTCCTGTATTCGATAAGGCCGTCACTGTAAACAAATAGCTTATCTCCCTCATTAATCTTTATACTGTTCATGTTGTAATCCTCTTGCATGATACCTATAGGCATAAATTGTGAGTCAATGTATTCATGTTTATTCCCTTGCTTCAAAAGGATTGCAGGCTCATGCCCCAACGATATATAGTTTAACAATCCCGTTTCTTTTTCATAAACCCCCACAAAACCTGTTACAAACCTTTGTTCAAGTTGGCGATCAAGAAAAAACTTATTAACTTTTCTAATAATTTCCAGAACAGGGCTTTCTATCAGGTGAGATCTGTGCATCTCACTTATAACACTTAATGCTACAGTAATAATAGCCGCCGAATATCCTTTCCCACAGACATCTGCAAGCACAAAAGCCAATTTTCTAACAGTATTATACGCTGAGATGAAATCCCCACCGGCACGTTTGGCAGGATAACTAGCTCCGTATAATCTATGATTATCATCAACGAAAATTTCCGAAGGGACAAACTTGTCCAGAATTTCCACAGTTTTTTTCATCTCTGCTTCTTCCAGCTTAAAGACCACAGTCTTCTGGTGATTTAATGCGTTTTCAAAAGCAATGCTTACTATGGAAGAAGCCAGCAAAACAAATTCATCATCGCCACTAACATCCTCATGCAGATTAAAGAAAATCAGTGTGATATCCTCAAGTCCCTGTTTAATAACGAGGATATTTTGTATATTAAAATTTTCACAAAAAATATCATTTTCAATAAAAGTGTTACCCTCAACACCTGCAATAAAATCGAACAAAGATTTATTGCCTATATAAATGTTTTCTTTAACGTCGATATCTTGCACCCCAATATTGTAAAAATCGCTGCCATAGTAAGTACAAGCTGCCTCTGCTGAAAAAATATTCATAAAAGAATACATGGAAGCATTGAGAACAGAGTCAGGCTCAAGGTTTTTCAAAATAGCGCTTGCCTGCATTATAAAATCTATTTTCTTTTGGTATTCTAAATAGACATCGGTTCTTTTATCTTTAAGAAACAATTCATGAGCTACTTTAGAGAAATAATAGTTTAAACCGATTATGCGCTGCTCTAACGCACTATTCACTTCAGAGTGAATGAGAACAAATCCAATATTGATACCATGATATCTGTAAAGTAGTCCCAAGTGAACATAATATTTCTCATCAAAAAATTCCAAATCCCTGTTGTATACCACTGTATTTTCATCATCAAATCCCACGTCATCAGGTGTCAGTGGCATATCTATTGAATAGTTTACACAGTATTCGAGATCTGATAAGTTTTCACTCAAGCTCCATATAGTAAACGACTCGACCCCCAAAAAAATCAACAGATTCTTTAAATTAGCAAAAAATTCTCTCAGGCTATTTGAGATAAAAACGTCAAAATATTTTTTATCACATTGATCCAAAGTTTTCATCCTTAATCAAAGCATTAATTTTTGATGTCAGGTCATAATAATTTATTTCTAGTATTTGAGATACCGTCTCACATAACGCATTGATATCTTCAGGATAATGATCAATAAGATTGGCAAAATATAAAACGGATGCAAGTTTCTCCGAAGAGGGTTCATGATGCATACCGATTGCTTTGATAATATATTCAGCCACTCCCCATTTCCTAAGAATAACTTCAGCCACTTTTTGATGATCCAGCCCAACCTGCTTTTTTTCAAGCTCTATGGATGTTACTTTACTTTTGACAAAATCCACAAGTATTATCTTACCTATATCATGCATAAGACCACATAAGTAAGCAGCATCAACGTCTATACTCCCTTCCAAAGAAGCA
>JASMTO010000042.1:0-20867 GCA_041694215.1 bacterium | reverse complement strand
GCTCCTTTGTTTAAGAGCTGTATTGCTTCTTCCGAGTTTATTTCTTTAACTGCCATGAAACCCCCCTTTTTGTTTATTGTTTGCATAAATCTTCAGGATACCTGAGTAAAATTTTACTTAAGATTACATTATCATTATTATCAGTATCTTTATCAATTTCTTCGATAATCCAGTTTAGCAAAAAACTGAAATTTCCATTAAGCAAGTTGTCTGACAGTGAGTAAAAAGTCCATTTTCCCTGTTTTCTGACTTTGATTAAATCCCCTTTTTGAAGCTGGCTCATATGCCTGGAAACAGTGGATGTACATATTCCGAGAAATTCTGAGATCTGGCATGAACACAGCTCTTTCTCCAAGTACAGTGCATAAATTATACGGATCCTGTTACTGTCGGAAAGTGCCTTGGTTACTTTTAATATATTTTCCATCGTACCACCATAGTTGTATAATTGGCCAACTGTGCAAATATAGTGCAAATTTTTTTATGTCAACCTTCTTGAGAAAATTCTTAAATTTAAATATTGAAAATAAAATACAGACCGATCCCGATAAAAAGAATACCTAAAAATTTTTGAAAATATTTCAAAGCATTACCTGAGTTTGTTCGTTGAAGATATTTGTTTACAGCATTTCCACTTACTCCGGCCAAAGCTATTGTAATGCAATGCCCTGCAGCAAAAAATGTAAGCAGTGCTATTGATCGGAACAGGTCAACTGTCGAAATTTTAAAAGTAAATCCTAATATTGGTGCAATATAGGCAAAAGTACACGGTCCTAAACTTACTCCGAAAATAATGCCGAGGATCAGAGCCGGTGAATTTTTGAAACGTGTCTTTAGGTCGATATTTAAAGGTATAAATTTAAATACATTTACGTCCAGTAAATAAAGACCGAAAATCAAAAAAATACCAATCACAACGAGATCGCTTAAAATGCCTACGTCTCCGAAAAGTCTGCCCATACTTATTGTGATTGCACCAACCAGTATAATAGATGCCAGTATCCCTACCGAAAACATTATTGAAATGACAAAAGCTTTTTTATTTTTCAGATTTTTATTGTGGGAGGTGATATACCCTATAACAAGTGGTATACTGGTGAGATGGCAGGGGCTTAAGATTACACTGAAAATCCCCCAGATAAAGGCTGTAGCCAGAGCTATAATTATTCCGCCTGAAAGCAGCGAATTTACGGTTATCAAAATATCCTGCATATCAATTCACCGGTTTTAGGCCGCGTTTCTGAAGTAATGCGTCAATCTCTTTTTCAGGAAAAAACCCCACATGTCTGTAAAATTCATTCCCTTCTGAATCAAGAAAAACCTGAGTTGGTATTCCATTAATATTGTAGAATTTTGCATACTTGGCTTCCTCTTTTGTCCAAACATCATAAAAGATGACATTTACCTGGTCTCCATATTTCTTCTCAATGCTTTTCATCACGGGCTGCATCATTTTACAAGGTGTGCAGTCCACAGATCCCAACTCGATGAAAGTTACTTTGGTATCGCTGCTTTCTGAGACATTTTTTTTCTCTCCGGTCTGGCTGTTTTCGTTTCCCTGAGTGCATCCGGCAAAAAAAATAAAAGTCATCAGCAAAATCGATAACAGAAACATTTGTTTTCTCATAATGTTTTCCTCCTAATCAATTTTTTTATCAATAATATTAAATAAATCTGTTACAAAATAGGGCAACCGGTTCTTATAAAAGTCGTAATTTTTTTCACTGTCATAAATAATTAATGGCAGCTTTTTGTCTTCAGGATGGTTTGATCCGTGTATTTTATCATGACCTGCATGATCACTGGTGATAATAAAGATAACATCATCCCTTTTGTGCAAATAATCGATCATAGGTTTCAGATCCTGATCTATGTAATAAAATTCTTCCAGATACTCTTTAGACAGCCAGCCGTAGCGTGGTCCCACCTTATCAAGTCCACTGACATGAACAAAAGTAAAAACTTTCCCTTCTGTTTCTTTAAGAAATTCCAGGGCATAATGTATGGAGGCGATTTTTGACAGTTTAGCATAATCAACAGCTTTGTTCTTCAAAAAGCCAAGTTTTTCCTTTGCATAAAAATATCCGGTTCGGTATCCGGCCTCTTTAGCCATATCAAAAATTGTGGGCAGCTGTATTTGCTTTTCACCTTTTTGCCATGTGTTGTCAGTTATTCCGCTTTCACCAGGAGACATGCCGGTAAACATTGCTGCATGGGAAAGCAGGGTTTTGGGCGGAGATACACTTTTTCCATCAGGGGTATAAAATGAATTTTCAATAATTTTCCATATATTAGGACAGTTTTCTTTTTTTACCGCGTCAGGATGCAGTGCATCTATCGATACAATCACAAATGTCTCAGGGTTGGCAGCAGCAAAAAGGAGTGAAGGAAAAATAAATATAAAAAAAATAATTTTTTTCATGAACGTCTCCTAAATCAAAATTGTACAGACGAAATTATTTCGACTGCATTTTAAGTTATACCAAGTTGCATTTATTTGAGTAATATCTTAATATCTCAATGACATAGAATGCACGGCATTGATAAGTTCAAGGTTCACCCTGTTAAATCCATCTCCGATGGGTTGCCTTTGGCAACATTTAACAGGGTGAAATGTTGAATGCCCACTCAACCAATACACAAGTCAACCAATAACCGGTACACTAATACGCCACTTCCAAAAGATGACTATGTTTTTTAAGGCATATTACTCTCTTGACTGCAAATTGTTATTAGCCCCTATCGGATAATCTCACATATCGAATGCGAAACAGTCCAGACAAACCTTTTTATCATCCTGAACTCTGAGAAAATTTTCTGCCACTGCTTCGCCGCAGCTTTCACATTCCGCCAGGTTAAAGGTGGCTTTCCCTTTCTCCACTTTATAATCAAAAGGGCCTTTTACTTCCACAATATCCTCTAACTTCAGGCTGAATGGGCGTTTAAAAGCAGGATCGGCCACATCAGCGGGAACATCTGAAGGTTTTACACCTTTAATTCTGTATTCAGTAATAAAGGGAGCCTGAAAAGCTTTTTTAAGCAGAGAGGGTTTAATATTTACCCTGACAGCTTTTTCAGTAGGCTTGTGTACCAGCGTAAAAGACCATTTTCCTTTCATTTGTTTTTTTACCAAGCCTTTACCAAATGTACATCCGGTTGCAAACTGAACGCCATCTGCAAAACATCCTGCTGCATGCTTTTCACCGATATCAACCAGTGCCATCATATCCATATTTTTCTCTCTCTGCGCACCAAGGCTTTTCAAAGCTGCAAGACCGGCAACATAGCCCATTGGCATTCCGCCGCATACATGTCCGTGCATATTAAGAGCTGAATATAAAAATTCTCTTTCTCCATTTTCCAGCCCTTCAATGGAATTTACAATTTCTCTGTGTCTTTCAAACATAATTTCCTCCTTGTATTATATTAACTGTAACAACAATTTTATTGCCAGTCCCAAAACTACTATTCCCAAAAATACTTTGACTGTACCGGGTTTTAATTTCGAGTGCATAAAATGTGTACCCAGATAGCCTCCGGAATAAGCTGCAATACCTACGGCAATTAGCAACAAAATATTAACATGCCCCATAAAAAGATAAGCGATAAAACCGGTAACAGAAGAGAATGGAACTACAAACGCCGTAATAACTGCTACTTTTTTGGGGTTAAAACCCAGCATTATCATCAAAGGGGATATAAGACTACCACCGCCTACACCGAGAAGTCCTGACAAATAACCTGCCAGAACACCGATTAAGATTAAGGGGATATACGGCCTGTCTTCTCTGAATTGGCCGGAAAATTTTGATGCCCTGAAAAAAAGCAGCATCACACCTGAGAATAAAAGGAAAGCGATAAAAACATATAAAACAATTTCCTGCTTTATAAAATTGGAGGAATACGCACCGGCCGGTGCAACGAGCAGCGAAGACACAATAATAGGTATGCCAAGTTTAAAATCCAGACGTTTGTTTTTGATGTTGGAATAGGTGGCACCGACGAGACTAATAGTATTTATGAATAAACCTGTCGGTTTGGCTGTGTTTAATGGGACTCCCAGTGTAAACATTATGGGCACAAGTATTATAGCCGAACCAACGCCCCCGAGCGCAAAAAGAAAAGAAAAAATAAAAGATAGAAAAACTATTGTTAAAAACATGTAATTATCAATCTCCAAAAGGTTATTAATTTCTACATTTCGAAATATATAAAAATATGCATGATGTGTCAAGGAGCAATTAATAATTTTGACTTGTCAGATAAAAAATAATTTTATTGAGATTGGTATCATGGAAGTTTTTCTGGACACTTTAAATCTGTAAAAACTTAAAGAACGGACGATTCCAAATTAAGGGAAAACTGTTTTGGAAAAAGAAGCCATACGGATTTCTCCGTATGGCTTAGAGTATTTTTCTACTAAAAATCAGCAAAAGGATCATCCTCTTCTTTTTCTTCAGTCTTTATTTGAAGCTTGCTCCAGTCCACAGGCTCATCTTTGCTGATAACTTTCATCAGTTCCTCATACTTTGTCCACGCATCGTTACAATAGGGATTCTGCTGAACCGCTCTTCTGTAATACATTTTGGCTGCATTCAGATCTTTGTCTGAAAGTTCCTCATTGCCAAGCTCTATCATCTGACGGCATTTCTCCATACTGTAATCTGTTGCATATGATTTATCACAAAATACTCCCATAACCAAGCTAAAAACAAATAAAAATGATACTATTAAATATATTTTTCTCATTTCACTACCTCCCTAACCGATATAATGTGCAAATTTCTCAGTATAAACACCTGCATGCAGTATAAGATATCTGAGATAATAACCGCCGACTAAAACCAGCAGCTCGATTATTATCAGAAAGCTTCCTTTCATATGTAACTTTTTAACTTCCTGTAATCCGTACAATAAAGTGGGAAACAGTAACCCCAGTATCATAAATATCAGCCAGAACTGCACTGCATATTTGCCCGTAAGCAGTACCTTCATGGAAAATACCATCTCCGGCACACCGTTTAATGCTATGATAATCATAGCAATCACCATCATGAACTCCAGCACCATAAGATAAAAGTGTCCTGTCTCTATAGGTGCTATATCCTCTTTCTTCTTTTTAAATAGAATCTCTTTAACAACCACTGTGGCCGATATTCCCGTGGAGATGGCGGATATTATAAACAGTACGGGGATTAACGTCTGATGCCAAAAGGGTATCGCCCTTAATACTCCCAAAAGTACACCGGTGTAACCTGCAGTACCTATTGCAAGAATTATCAGACTGACCAGTGTGAGCTTACCGCCGCCGAATTTGATAATATTAAAATTGTAAGCTGCATAAACAAGGGAGACGATTATAAAAAGTGTCAGTATGGCTGTACCCCATGTAATTGCAGAGGTGGGATTGGCAAAAAGATAAATAAGCAGCCACGGCTTTGTAAGCCCCTGTCCTAAATCAATAAGCAGGAAAAAACAACCTATTGCAACCGCAGGCATGCCTATAAGGGAGGCACTTTTTATATAATTCACATATTTCTCTTTGTCATATAAATCGGCAAATGCCGCTGATAAAATAGCTCCGGCACCAACTCCGCCCAAAAACAGATAGAGAGCAATATACCATTCAAAGGATTCCTGAAATACCATTTCCAACCTCCTTAAGACTGCACATAATAAATATTGGGTTCGGTACCAAGGTCTTCACGAAGCTTCCATATCTTGCTTTTATTTCTCTTAGCCTCCGCCAAAACCTTCGATACTTCACTGTTCGGATCATTTATATCTCCGAATATCCTCGTATGACTCAAACATGTGGTTGCGCAAGCCGGCTGATGCCCCTGTTGTATCCATGGCAGACAAAATGTACATTTCTCAGCAACGCCCAGTTCCTCATTAAAGAAGGGAAAAAGTGTCAAGTAAGTTATGTACTCTTTACAAAAGCATCATAAACAATCTCCGCTTCCGCCTAAATGTAACAATAAATAATAAAAAAGTAGATATTCCAATAGTTTATTTCAAGAAATGTTGACATTTGGAATCATAGTTACAATACTTCGAGACTCCAGGATGACACTGTGAAAAAATGGGGGCGCCAAAAATAAAATATACTTGATTTAAATCACTTTTATAGTTTAAAATCATATCTAATAAATCCAAGGAAGCTCTGTTGAAAAATATTAGCAGGAAAATTCCTGATAAAATTGGAAGTGTTCGTAGTTTTTTAGGTATCCTTGAGGAATATTTACCTTCACAAGGAGACAATTCTGCGGAATATAATTTTTTTTATAGAGGATTAACTGATGTAGAGCATCAGCTTATTCCATCAATTTATAGAGATAATGGTTGGCTTCAAAATGAAGATCAAATGATTAAAGAAATTATCATGCGGTGCCCTGAAGATTTTCAAAACATAAAAACAACTTTTCAACGCTTGGTTAAAAAGCAGCACTATTCATTGCCAACACGTTTGTTAGACCTTACTGGCAATCCTCTAATTGCACTTTTTTTTGCATGTCAAATTGGTGGAAGCGAAAAAAGTCACGGTAAGGTTGTTCTTTTTAAAGTACCAAAAAAAGAAATAAAATATTATGACAGTGATACTGTAAGTGTAGTTTCTAATTTAAGTAAAAGACCTGCTGATTTTAATATAGGAAAAATCAAGCAAAGCGACAACTTTTCAAAAGAAAAACAAATAAAGCTTTTAATCCATGATATACGACAGGAAAAATCTCAGTTTGAAGAAAGAATTGACTATAAAGATATTGAATCAGTAGTTTGTGTAAAGCCAATGCATGATAATTTAAGAATTATAAGGCAAGATGGTTTCTTCTTTTTATTTGGTATAAAAGGCAATAAAAAACAAAACGCTGAAATACCGGATAACTACAAAGGATCTGAAATTGTGATAAATTATAAAGAAAAAGAGCGAATACTAAGTCAACTCGAATCACTAGGAATAAGTTATAGTAAAATTTTCCCTGAAGTTCAATCTGTCTCTAAATGTATAAAAGTTTTATATAAATCTTCGCCTAACACCGAATCAATTAGTTCATTTTCTATAAATGCCAAAATGGAAAAACAGACAAATAATTTTATTTCTGCGGTATGATGCACATTAAAAAACATTTTTTTGATACAAAAAACTTATTGAAAGAAATTCCTACTGAAGAAATTTCTCACTGGCTGTTAAATCAAGGTTATTTCCCAGAACACTATATATTACCCCCATCATTTCAAGTATCTAACTTTAATTTACAAAAAAATCCGTATAATAAAAACATGCAGGATCTGACAAGACGTAAAATCGAAACTATTTCCTACCCAAAAAGTTTGCTAAACGAAAGAAAATTCGGAATAATTCATCCGTGGAACTACCATGATATAGTTTACTATTTAGGCCGGAATTGGGAGGATATTGTAGAACACTTGTTCAATGATGAACAAAGAATTTATTCATACAGCTTTCCAATACCTGTAACAAAAAATAAGAAAGGGAGGATTGGTGATCTTCGCGCAGGCAGAATGATTTATGAGTGGTTGCAAATGGCAGAAAAGGACTTAATAATAGATGGTGGCAAATATCAATATATTGTAAAGACTGATATCGCTAACTTTTATTCTTCAATTTATACGCACACGATAGCTTGGGCTTTACACGGAAGGGAAGAAGCTTTGAGAGATAAAGAATTTTCTTTACTTGGAAATAAGATTGACCGCCTGATTCAATATGCTAATGATGCAAGAACAAATGGAATATCTGTAGGATCTGCATTATCAGACCTTATAGCTGAAATCGTTTTAGCAGCAATTGACTTAAAGGTTAGCAAAAGAATAAAAGAAAAAATTCCTTTTGCTGCAGTCAGGTTTAAAGATGACTATAGAATTTTATGCAATTCAGAAAAAGATGGCTACAAGATATTACAAATACTATCTGAAGAGTTATCGCACTATAACCTTGTGCTTAATGAAAATAAAACTACAATTTTTAAACTACCTGATGGTTTATATCGTGTACATGACAGAGAATATTTCCCACATTCATTAAAGAATGAAAGCAAAATAGATTTTAAGACTTTCGAACATACCCTTTTAATTGTCCTTGATATCCACAGAAGAAATCCTGGAACCAGTATTATAGAAAAATTCATTGCTGAATTATTTGATAAAGATAAAAATTTAAAAATAACTTTCTCTAACAATCCTTCACGAAAACGCCAAGAAATAAAAAAATGATTGAACTCTTATTTTTTACAAAAAGAGAATCTCAAAAAATACTATGCAATGTCCTTTCTATATGCGATAGGCTATTTGCTGAATATTATAACTGTTTCTCTGAACTAAAAACATATCTTAAAAAAGGGATTGAATACGAGATAAGAGTTGCATCAGAAGCTGGATCTACTTTTGAAATAGTATGGTACATTTTTTTCTCGCGTTTTATAAAACTTGGAATAAAAGACTTTGATTCACTAATAAAGAATGAGAATATTCGAAATAATAATTTCTATCGTTCTATGTTTTTAAGTGGACAAGAAATATATAAAGATTCAGGCATTCACCTTTTCAAACGGCCAAATGAATTTACTGGTAAAAAGTTAGCAAGTTTAGTAGCGGTGTTTGATTAGTAGCAGGGGATCTAAATGTCAATACCGAAATAGGGATATACCTGATCACAGTACCATCAGTATATTCAGGAGCAGGTTACTGGATTGGATATATTGGACGAGTTGTTTTCAGAAATAAACAGGCAGAAAGGAAGCAATAATAGATGCTACGTTGGTATAGTCATCATGCCGTCCTCTGAAGGTAATAGATGATATTTCGGAAGATAGGCATGAAGGAGATAATAATTCCGATGTTGGTTCCGGCGTGGATATATATTGGGAGAGATGGTGAAGAGTACCAAAGCGAGTGAGGTAAAGAATTTAGAGCCTTTATTGAGTTGGCTTAATTTGCCTAAAGGTACAGCGATATATGCAGACAAAGGTTACAGCAGCGAATATAACCGAATAAGAATATGCCGAGATTATGTAGACATGATAATGTATAAGGCTGTTCGGAATAAATCTCTTACAGTATTTCAGAAATTTCATAACAAGGCAGTAAGCAAGATACGTTATGTAGTTGAGCGGTCGATTGGTTCGCTTAAACTTCTAGCACCAGCCTTTTAGGCTGGTAAATATGTAGTCCACATTCTTTTGGTTATAGGCACAGTTGTTTCATAGAAATAGACAAGGTCAGAATGGAGCTGACCATACATTGCATGGCATATAACATAAGGAAGGGATCTTTAAGAATGATTTAACAGAGTTTAACCATATGGGTGCGTCCAAAATAGGTAATTTTGGATAATTTAAGACAAAATAAACGATATTTTATCTTATTTTGCCTTTGTTATTGCAGGTAACAGAGTATAAGAAAGCATGAGTTAACAAATTTGGTGGTAAAATTGCAAAAATTTAAAAAAATGACATTATTCAAAGGACTCAAGTTCTAAAAGAAATATTATGGTTGAAAAATAAAATAAATGCCACTATATATGAGGACATATTTTATGAAATGTGACGAATTTTATGATATACTTAATAAATGGAAAGCAATACCAGAAGATGATCTGAAAAAAGTAATTAAAGTTTTAGATCATTTGGTAAATAATTATGGGTTAGAATACTGGAAGAGCAAAAGAGGCAGTCATTATGTGATAAAGCATAAGCTGTTTAAAAGAGATGAGCTTTTAAGACAATTCAAATTGAACCCCAGGGAATGCATGAATGGAGAATTATCAATACCGGCTAAAAAAGGGAAAAAAGTTAAGAAAATATATCTCAAAAGATTAATTTCAGTTTCTGAATTGTTAGAATTTGCAAAAAAGGAGGAATTATTATGAGGAAAAGTTTGGAGTATTATTTAAATTTAAGGTATAAAGTTATCATTGAGGAGCTGCTGGAAGATGATGGTGGCGGGTTTGAGGCTTACATTAAAGAATTTGGCAGATATACTTGCAATGGTTATGGAGAAACTCCGGAAGAGGCATACCAGGATGTGGTGGGTTACAAAGAAGATCTGATAGAAAGATGGTATAAGGAAGGCAAAACAATTCCTGAACCAGAGAAAGAAGAAATATCTTTTACCGGAAAGTTTACGTTAAGAGTTCCGGTGGAATTACATGCAGAATTATCCAAAAGTGCGAAAGAAAATGACATTTCCTTTAATCAATATTGTACCTACTTGCTAAGTAAAAACTTAACTTATTTCCAAATGCTTTCCGAAATTAAAAAGGCTCACGCTCCTGTTGTTCCGATAAATGATATGAAAATTAATATTGAATCTAATGACAATAAATCTGTTAATGAAGATTATCAGGAAGATATTTTGACTAGTGCATAAGGGGAAACAAAATGACAACAAATGATAACTTTGATATAAAAAAATATAACAATCTTGTAAAGCACATAGATCTACTTGATATTAAACTGAGAAATGCAAATTGTAAGAATAATGATGCCATATTTGATAATAAGGTATTTCAGAAACTCAAAATAAATGTAAGTGGTAATATAAAGACAATTAATAATAACGAAGACACAATAACTTATAAAAAAGAATTTTCCTTAAAAGCTAAATTTGGCAATAAAATAATGTTGAACATCAATGCAGTTTATGATGTTACCTATTTGTTAGAAATTGAAGTTACTGAAGAATATTTAAGGTATTTTGGCGAAAGAAATGTACCTATAAATGTTTGGCCTTTTTTTAGAGAACTCTGTTATTCAATAACTTCCCGGATGGGTATCCCTCCTTTGACATTACCGGTAATAAGAGGTTTAATGTAAAAATAGAACTTTATCAAACGATTAGTAGCTAATGCGTCAATTGAAGGATGAGTGTTTCTTTATTATGGGAGAAATATATGGTGGATTTTAGCAAAGGATGAGAAAAAAAAAGATCCTTTTGAAATTTATAAATCATTTGATCGGAAAGTATAACTGGTCATCTTCGTCCAATACAAGAAACAATTTCAAGAAAATGGTACAATGAAAAAATAATTAATTCAAATTTCGCAGTTGACTGATTAGATATAACTATTTGTTGTTAATACAAAAATAGTGGAAAAAGCCTCCTATATATGGTATATTGACTTCACCAAAAAACAACAACCAAAGGAGGCTTTTTCCATGACTAATATTAATCCAAATGAGGCAAAGGTGCAAGCAGCATTATGTAAAGATTTTGAAATATTGCGTGTTATGAAAGATTTAAATCTGAGAACAATAGCCCGCAAAAGCAATGTAACTAAAGCCAAAGGTACCGACTCTTTTTCCATATTAACATCTTTAGTGTTTTTATTATTTTTGGGCAGAAGTATTCACAATTTTGTAAAGCATAGCAGAGAGAGCCTTTTCTTAGTTGGCGGCAAGGACGTTTTTTATCGCTTATGCAATAAAAAGGAAATCAATTGGCGTAACTTCTTGTATCACTTGTCTTTAAAGGTTCTGGATAAATTAAAAAATTTCAGTACATGGGGCAACCGAATTCTGGTAATAGATGACACAATAATCCCACGCAGAGGTAAGAAGATAGAGAATTTGTCCTGGCTGTATGATCATGTATCAGGTAAAAGCGTAAAAGGCTTTTCAGCTGTGGTTTTGGGCTGGAATGATGGATCATCTTTTATTCCTTTGGACTTTTCTTTAAGCGGTGGTAGCAAAAAAATTTTCAAAAATGATTTATGTAAGTCACCAGATAAACGCCGGGTATTCTGGAAACGGCGTCAAGAGATAGATAAAAGTAAAATAGACTTGGCTAAAGAAATGCTTCATCGTGCCAAGAATAAAGGTATTGATGCAGGTTTTGTGTTATTTGACAGTTGGTATTGTTTCCCGAGTGTAATATCTGAAATATTCAATGATATTGGTTATAACGTTATCAGCATGTTAAAAACCACTCCGAAATTAGGTGTGACAATAGGCAGGAAGGTTTATTCTACCAAAAGGCTTTGGGATGTAATAGTCCCTTCTTTAAGTAAACGCACTATCTCTGTGGGAGAAGAAAAAATTGAAATAAGTTCGGTTATCTGCACATATGGCGGAGTAGAAACGAAGCTTGTGTTTTGTGTGCCAGCTAAGAAAAGTAAGTCCAAGAAGCCTGTTATTCTTCTATCGACAGATACCACTATGGGTTCGGAGGAAATAATCAATAAGTACCAACAGAGATGGTCTATAGAAGTCCTTTTTAAAGAGGCTAAGAGTAAGCTGTTTTTTGGTAAATATCATTGTCGTAATTTTGAGTCGAATATTTGTTTTCTGACATTATCACTGATCAGATTTGTTATATTGAGTTACATGGAGCGAATTAAGGGGGATTTTCGCTACAGGGATAGTCTGTTTGAGGATTTGCGTTATGAGATAGAGAGTTTGAATATTTTAGCTTTTGTCGTAAAATTTTTAAGTTATTTTAAAGATTATATTGGGGATGCTGAGTCAATATTTGCACTTTTTTGGGAGAGGCTGGAAAAAATGCAAGAAACTATAAAAAGTTCTATTGAAAAACTGATATTTTTAAAGTGCGAAACTTAAGTTATTTTATGGAAAAATGGCACAAGAAAAGAAAGGTGGCACAAAAGTGGCACAAATTGACCAGATTGTAGATTTTTTGTTTTTGTTGAGATTGGGTAAATAAAATAAAAAATGGGGTCAGGTAAATTAAGCACATTGCAAAATTCTAAAAAAGCTGTCTCTCTAAAACTAAAACACTTAGAAAAAATATCTATAGTTGAAGCAATTCTCTGAAATCACCGATGTTGTCTGTTTTAAAAAGCATTCTGTGAAGATTTCTGAGGCGTTCCCTGTCATCAATACTTTTTATTTTATCAGAAATGTCAGAAGGCACTTCACCAAATTTTGCTTCCAGTCCGTTTATTACCATATCTTGGGCTTCTATAATGAATCCTTTTTGAATACCTCTCTTTTCACCTTTTTCTTCAAGTCTTTCAGCTAAACTGGGCATATCCTGCATACCTCCCTTTTTGGCTATCTCATCAAGTTCTTCCAACTCTATGTCTACACTTCTCAGTATATAACCTATTATAATCTCTCTGCCGGTATTTTCAAGACGGGATATTCCGGCAAATATTTTTTCTAACCCCTGCCTGCCTGCAAAAATATTCTTCATTGATAACAAAAATGCAGATAACAGTAAATTGTCATGGCAGTCTTTCTGTATACTGTCCTCATCATAAGCAGACGTATCAAATAATTCATAATCGAAACTTACAATGTATCTTTTCAAATCCTCCGGCACATCAAAATAATCACCGAAGTTTAACGGAAGATCGTATTTGCCTGTACCATGATAAAATACCACAGGGATTATAGGTTTTAGAGATTCTTTGTTTTTAAGATTATTTTCCCATACGGAAACACAATAGGACAGTATTTGTATTAGTGTGAATTTATCTTTGTAAGACTTATGTTCAAACAGAATTATTATATCTGATGGAGTATGGTCAATCTCCGCTTCCACGATAATATCCATATGGTACTTTTTATAATTCTTTGTAGATTTTTCCCTGTCTGGCAATTTTAAGGTGTCATAGTTGATTTTAGTTGAAATATTTTCAGGCAGAAAATTCCTGATAAAGTCACTGATGTTTTTCCTGTCTGTCATTATCTGTTTAAAGAAACTGTCGTGAGGGTGCTTGATATCCATAAAAATTCTCTCCAGGCTATTGCCTATATAAATTCACTTGCATATTGTACAAATTCATCAATTAAAATTAAGATATTGATTAATGATACAGCTGACCGGTTTTCATTTATAAGGTTCCTCCCCTAATTCAGGAGAGGTTATATCAAGTTACAGCAAGAAAGTAATAAGCGCAAAAAGCATATGTATTTTTTGGAAGTGGCGCTTCAGCGCCGCCATGGAAACAATGGTAATTTGCCAAACTACTTGGTTAAGTTATATGTATATATAACTTAGTATAACTTAACGGTAGATTCTGTGTCTCTTTGTATAGATTCATTTGTTCACTTCTTGGAAAACATAAAAACAGCCTTTATTGTATAACCATTTCTTAGTGGCTTGTAGGAAAAAATAAATATACCATATAAAATTTTAAGCAAAACATTGACGCGCCTCCTTTTTAATTCATGAAGCTTTTGATGGCTTCAATAATATGTAAGGAGGAATCATATGCAGGAGAAATTACTAAGAATTTGGGAAGTACTGGAAATTATACCTCTGGCAAAATCGACTTGGTGGGCAGGGGTAAAAAGCGGGCGTTTTCCGCAGCCAGTGAAACTTGGGCCACGGGTATCTGCATGGAGAGAAAGTGACATCAGAAAAATTCTGGAAAAAGGTGCTTAAGTAAAAAAGCCCCTGAAATCAGGGGCTTTTTTATTCATTTAACAACTTATCAAGGTAATTTGACTACCATTGCATCATTTCTGTTCGCTGATTTATATACTCTGCTTTATTATACGCGCGTGCCACCTTATTTTGCGTTTCATGTGACAACTGTTTCTCAACTATATGCGGGTCAAAACCGTTTTCGTTTAATAACGTGCTAGCGGTTTGTCTAAAACCGTGGGGTACTATTTCATCTTTTTTGTATCTCATCACCCTCAATCCTCGAATTAAAGTATTAGCTGAAATATGACTTTTATTCATTCTGTATCTTCTGGAAAGAAAGATAAACTCTGTTCTTCCAGTGATATAATAAAGATCATTCAACATTGAAATGGCTTGATTTGATAAGGGCACTATATGTTCTCTCCCTCTTTTCATTCTTTCAGCTGGTACAATCCACTGTTTGGTTTCAAAATTTATTTCATCCCATTTTCCTCATCTAAGTTCACCAGGGCGTAAAAAGGTGTGTATTAACAGTTTTAGCCCATACCTTGTTCTGAAGTCGCCTTTATAGTTTTCTATTTTTTTCAGCAGATCCCCGACTTTTTTTGGGTCTGTTATAGTGGGATAATTTTTCTCGGGCATAGGTGTCATCGCAGCGTTTATAATCATTGTGGGATTGTATTTTACTAACCCCAATGCGATTGCGTAATTGAATACACCTTTACA
Source organism: bacterium (assembly GCA_041694215.1). Lineage (GTDB taxonomy): Bacteria > Chrysiogenota > Deferribacteres > Deferribacterales > Flexistipitaceae > Flexistipes. The sequence goes on along the minus strand of JASMTO010000042.1, from coordinate 5,786 downwards.
GATTTCTTTTCCTTTTTTGGCTGTTTCCAGGCTTCTTTTTTCAATTTTAGTTAAACAGTCGATAAGGATAGGTGCATCAATGTCGCTAATGTTTAGATTGCCAATATGGGGTAATAAGTCCCTTTCAGCAATAACCTGTTTTCTTTCTAAGGTTTTTTTTGCCAATTCGGCCTTTTTTTTATTTATCCACTCAAAGAATAAATCTTTAAAAAGCCGACTATTTTTCTTTAATGATTCATTTCTGGCAAGCTTTTTCTTAAGGTTATTTGCTTCGGTTCTTGCTTCGGCCAATGTAACATAAGGGTACGTGCCTAGCTTAATCATTGTCTCCTTGTTGTTTTTCTTGTAACGAAACCGCCATAGTTTTGAACCGCTTGTAGCAATCTCCAGGTATAGACTGTTTCCATCACTTACCCTGTAAACTTTTTTTCTGGGTTTAAACGACCTTATCTTTGAATCGCTTAACCGTTTAATGCCTTGATAACTCATATTTCCTCATTAATCTTTTTTTGCCGCACTAAGAAAAAAGCAATGCGTCAATGTTTTGCTTAAAATTTTGGAGGACATTGGATGGGTAGGTGGGTAGATAAAAATGGGTAGAAAGTTTTTACTGGTATTTCTACCCACTTTCCTACCCATTGGTTGTTTAGATTTAAACAGGTTTTGTTGGATTGTGATGGACACAAAAAATCCTTGAAAGCCTTTTCTATAGGGGTTTTTAGGGGTGTATTAGATTTTGATAGAGAAAGAAAGAGTGCCGGAGGCGAGAATCGAACTCGCACGGGTTTTACCCCACCGGATTTTGAGTCCGGCGCGTCTACCAATTCCACCACTCCGGCAAGCTGTTTTAGCTTTTAGTGAGTGTATACAGACTTTTGCTTAAATTGTCAACTGTTAACGATAGTGAACATTTTATCTCCAGAAAACTCTTCATTAAGTAAAAGTAATTTTAATCCTCATTTTGTTGACAAACAAGAGGACGGTAGCTATAATCTCAAACTTTAAAATATAAGGTGGAGGGTTTTATGCAGATTCGCACGATGAAAAAACCTACAAATATTAAAAAAAAGCGGAAGCAGGGGTTTAGGGCACGTATGAAAACTAAAGGTGGTAGGAAAGCTTTAAATAGAAGACGAGCAAGAGGGCGTAAACGTTTAGCTATTTAATGAGCTACAACTTTACAAAAAATGAAAAGTTATTAAAAAACTTAGATTTTCGCAGAGTTTTTGATAAAGGCAAAAAGTGCAAAGGGAAATACCTGTTAATATTTTACACAAGCGGTAATACACGAAAAATTGGTATTGTGGTAAGTAAAAAAATAAGTAAAAAGGCAGTAGTTCGCAATAAACTAAAGAGGCGTTTGCGGGAAATATACAGGACTAACAAAAGCTGTTTGCCGGGCAATTTATTTGTAGTTGTAGTTGCTATGCCTTTTGCTGCTAAGGTGAACTATGAAGAGCTTGAAAGGGATTTTTGTGAGATATGTAAAAATTGCTTTGATTAGTCTTATATCTCTATATCAAATTTTATTTTCTCCTCTATTAGGCAGAAATTGTCGGTTTTATCCTACTTGTTCAGCTTATGCCAAAGAAGCTATTATTAAGAAAGGTATTTTTAAGGGGATATTGTTGTCTTTTTGGAGGATATTACGCTGCAATCCGTTTAACAAAGGTGGGTTTGATCCTGTTAAATGATTAATCTGGAGGAAGGATTTTTATGGATAAAAGAACAGTATTAGCAATTGGTCTCAGCATTCTGGTACTGCTGATATTTCAGTATTTTTATGCACCTACACCTGTTATACAGACGGATAACCAGACACAAACTGAAACAACCAGAAGTGAATCAGACCAAAAATCGTCTACTGAGCAGGCATCCGAAAGTGTTGATGTTAAAAGGTTGGACAGTTCAAAAGATGATGGGAAGTCTCAGGTAAAAACATTCAATATTACAACAAACAATCTTAAAATTACTTTCAATTCGGAAACTGGCAATATTTATACTGCAACAGTTCTTCAGTATAAAGAGAAAGAGTTTCCCGATTTAATCTTTAAATCAGAAGATGGAGATTATTTAAATGTACTAAGTGCATCTGTCACAGGCTATGAACATACTGTAAAAGAGTTCGATAACAGATACGAAGTGCAGTTTGTGGGAGAAACAAAAGATGTAGTGATTAGCAAAATTTATACTATAACAAAAGACAGCTATTTTTTTGATTTGAAGGTTACGATTTCCAACATCAGCGACCAGACGATTCAAACATCACTGGGTGTGATTATAGGTCCTGGCCTCGGCAAGGGTTTTGAAGATTCTAAGTATATGTTTAGTGGTCCACTTATTTTCAACGGAAAAAAGGTGACAAAAGAAGATCCTGAGGATGTTAAAGAGCCTATTAATGTGGATAAACCTCACTGGCTTGGTTATACATCGAAATATTTTCTCTTTTCTGTTATGAATGGAGATCTTGCAAAATCATCTATCGAATCTATTGGTAATTCAAAAGCTGTTGTCAAAGGATCAAAAGATGTGATTGTAAATCCTCTAGATAAACATGTTACGACGTTCCCTATATTTGTTGGTCCTAAAGAATATGATTTACTCAGTTCCAATAAGTATGAGCTTGAGAAAAGTATAGAATTTGGAATTTTTTCTTTTCTTTCAATTCCTATGCTTCAAGTTTTGAACTTTACGTATGATTATGTGGGTAACTATGGCCTTGCAATTATTGTGCTTACATTTATTATAAAAATATTAACGTATCCTTTAACTCAGAAAAGTATGACTTCGATGAAGAAAATGCAGGTACTTCAACCTGAAATGGTTAAAATCAGGGAGAAGTTTAAAGGTGAACCGCAGAAAATGAATGCTGCTATGATGGATCTTTATAAAAAACATGGTGCCAACCCTATGGGAGGTTGCCTGCCAATGGTTATACAGATACCCATTTTTATCGCTCTTTACAAAACGCTTCTTGTATCCATTGAATTAAAAGGTTCGCCTTTTGTATTTTGGATAGCTGACTTGTCTCAGAAAGATCCTTATTTTATAACCCCTGTATTAATGGGGGTAACTATGTTCTTACAGCAGCGGATGACCCCAACTACCGGGGATCCTACCCAGCAAAAAATATTTATGTTTTTACCGCTTGTGTTTACCTTTATATTTCTTAATTTTCCTGCGGGGCTTGTTATTTACTGGCTGACAAACAATGTGCTCACAATAATCCAACAATATTTTATTAACAAAAAGTTAGCGTAGTGAGGTGGATATGAAATATTTTGAGATAGAAGCTCCTTCTGTGGAGGATGCTGTAAGCAAATTTTTAATGGAATACGATGTCCCTAAAGAGTACATAGAATACGACGTTTTGGAGAAGGGCAATAAAGGCTTTTTAGGCTTTGGTAAAAAAAATTATCTGGTGAAGATTTATTTTAATGACAAAGAGTATTATAAAAGGAAAGCTAAACTTATATTGTCTGAAATTTTGGAAAGAAGTGGTTTTGATGATTACAGGATAGAGGTTATAGACAATCATAATGAGTATATTCTAAATATCTTTTCTGAAGATTCTAACCTTATTATTGGGAAAATGGCACAAACCTTAAATGCGTTGCAGTTTCTGCTTGATAAAATGTTGGGGATAGATGATGATAGTGATCTAAAGATAGTGGTTGATGTTGAAAATTATAGAAGCAGGGTTGTAAAACATTTGGTTGAGAAAGCACAAAAGTTGGCTGAACAGGTTAAGAAAACGGGGAAGACACAAAAAATGGCATCTTTGGTCACAATAATACGGAAAGAAATTCATATGGCGTTAAAAGACACTAAAGGTATAAGGACAGAGAGTTATGGGAATGGTAGCGTGAAGACAGTGTTTATTGTTCCTGATAAGCCGAAGAAAAAAAGGAATAATAATGTTGTTTAAACTACTAATTTTAGGCTTGGCTGTTTATTTTGGTTTTTCATTCTTTCGCAAAAAGAAAGAAAAATTGTTTGGTAAAAGTGATGACGAGGAAACAGGGATGGTAGATTTGGTTAAGGATCCTATATGTAATACTTTTGTGGAAAAAAACTCACCTTACAAGGTAAAATATTATAATAGAATTTATTATTTCTGTTCACCAGGGTGCAGAGATACTTTTATAGAACAAATGAAGAAGAGAGGTAAGTGATGGATATTTTTTTGGATACTGCAAATCTTGAACAAATTAAAGAAATTGCCGAGTTAGGGCTTCTTGACGGTGTTACCACAAACCCATCGTTGATTGCAAAAGAAGGTGCGGATTTTGAGACCAGGATTAAAGAGATTTGTGACATTGTACAGGGACCTGTAAGTGCAGAGGTCATAAGCACTGAGGCAAATGCGATGATTGAGGAAGGTTTGCGTCTTTCTAAAATAGATGAAAATGTTGTGGTGAAAATCCCATGTACGGAAGAGGGGTTAAAAGCCACGGGGGCACTGGATGCAAATGGGGTTGATGTGAACGTGACTTTGGTTTTTTCCCAAAACCAGGCTTTGCTGGCATGTAAAGCCGGTGCTGCTTATATTAGCCCTTTTGTGGGAAGATTAGATGATATCGGACATGATGGGATGGATGTTGCCAAAAAGTGCTGTGATATGATTTTTGAGTATGGTTTTGATACTGAAGTTATTGCAGCAAGCATAAGACATACCGCCCACGTGGAAAGAGCAGTATCAATGGGCATAGATATTGCGACAATTCCGTATCCGGTGGTCAAACAACTTATAAAACATCCATTGACGGATATAGGTTTGGAAAAATTTTTGGCTGATTGGAATAAATCCCAGATATAACAATGAAAGTTGTTAACATACAGCTGGATCTGAAAAACACTCTTATTATTATAGGAGTAATTCTTCTCATCTTTCTTATTTTTAAAATTCAAGGCATACTGGCGCCTTTTGCCATATCTTTTTTTATTGCTTATCTGCTGGATCCCCTTGTTGATAAAATGGAGCGGTACAAGATAAGCAGAAGTTTTGCCATTTTGCTCATATTTCTGTTTTCTGCCGCTATTTTAACAATTATTTTGATCTTTTTACTTCCTGTGATTTATAGAGAAATGCGTTTTCTTCTTGATAAACTTCCCCAGTATTTTTCCCAGCTTGTGGAGCTAATTCAGAAATATACACATGTAGAGGGGCTGGAAATAACGTATCAAGAAGCTGTTAATTTCTTAAAAAGCAAAGCAGGCGAGATATCTTCTATGTTTTTTCAAACTGTTGCATCTGTGTACTCATCTGTTTACGGTTTTATAGGGCAGGTTGTTTCCTACTCGCTTGTACCTATTTTAATATTTTACTTTTTACGCGATTTTGACAGACTCATGACAAAGGGACTTAATCTGGCTGAGCAGAAGTTATCTTTTGATATTAAGCCACATGTAGAAAATTTTAATTCTATTATAAGTAGGTATTTCAGAGGACAGTTAGCTGTAAGCCTTATTTTGGCAGTTCTTTATTCTATTGCCCTGCTGGTTTCAGGGATTAAGGGTGCTGTTGCCATAGGTGTAATTTCAGGCATTCTAAGTATAGTTCCCTATCTGGGTTTTTTCACAGGCTTTGTTACTTCACTTGTTGTGGCTTACTTTCAGTACCTTGATCTGTGGCACCCTTTGTATGTGATTATAGGTTTTACTGTGGTGCAGTTTCTGGAAAGTAACTTTATTACCCCCAAACTTGTGGGTGGTTCGCTGGGACTTCACCCTACGGCGGTTATTTTTTCTCTTATTCTGGGCGGTTATCTGCTGGGAATAGCCGG
>JASMTO010000041.1:0-14311 GCA_041694215.1 bacterium | reverse complement strand
ATTTCTATTAGCTGGGAGTAGAAAATATCATCCCCCAAATCCTGAAAAGGCATGGTAATATTCATCGAATTCAGTGTGTCTATAATCAGACCGGTTCTCAGTCCACCTGTAAATGTATAAAAACCGTTAAATGAAGATTTTGAAAGTAAAACTTCAATATTTACAGCTGCTGGCAGGAGAATGTCAGCCCTTTTAGGCTCAACACCTTTTATCTTTTTTATACTTTCAGTATCCATATATCTGATTTTGTTTATAAAATCCTTTAGGAATTTACGGGGTACGTATTTAATCTTTGTTTTTTCATCTTTGCCAGAGGAAAAATAATAAATATTTGCAATATTGTTGGCAGTCCCGCCGGTGGATACTATCAAATCAATATTATAATTTTCATAATCTTCTATATTGTCCTGGATATGCTGCTTTAACTTATAGACTTCCGCAATTTCAGGTGGATCATGATGTATAAACATATTTTTTAAGCGCGAACAACCTAGCTTCTTACTTGCTATATTCACAATCTTTCCCCTTAATGCAAGTGTATATTCTGCACTTCCTCCGCCTATGTCTGTAATTATTGCATTATATTTATCTATTTCAAAACTGCCGGAAATTGCTAGATAAGATAGTCTTGCCTCCTCTTCACCACTTATAATATCTAAGTTTATACCAAATCTGGATTTTATTTCCTGAACAATTTCTTGACCTTCTTTCAGCTCTCTGAGTGTAGCAGTGGCCACTGCCCTTATTATCCCGACATTATAACTTTCCAGTATCTTTTTTATGTCTGTAAAACAAGCAAATATTTTATTTACAGAATCTTCTGTAAGAAAACCGTATTTGAAAAGGTCATCACCAATGCGTACAATTTCCCTGTATTCATGCACTATGCGATAACTTTTTTCCAGAACATTTGCAATTTGTAGTCGGATGGAATTAGAACCAAGGTCTATTATTCCTATTGTCAGGCTTTTGTTATTCATTAAGTTTACTCCTTTTTCAATATTGCATTTCTATGTAAAAAAGATGTTAAGATTTTGTAAAATTTTAATAAATATTTTTCCAAAATGATAGTTTAAATCAGCTTGTTTTTCACAGAAAGATAACATTTATTTGATAGTGATTTTACAAAAAGTTGTTAGATACTAAAATAATTTAAAGAGGTTTATATGAAAATTGCTTTTTTCACAGATACATATCACCCACAGGTAAACGGTGTTGTTACTTCCATCGGTATCCTGAAATCGCAATTGGAAAGGCTAGGACATAAAGTTGTGATTATAACTGTTAAGGTACCGAATACAGGCAATGAAACAGATGTCATCAGAGTATCAAGTATACCCTTTCCTATGCAGAAGGAGCATCGTGTGGCAATGTTTTATTCTTATAAAACTATACGTATGATAAAGAGGGAGAAGTTTGATTTAATACATACGCATACTGAGTTTTCTATAGGAACGTTCGGGAGAATTGTTGCAGGTAAGCTGAATCTCCCTCTAATACACACTTATCACACTATGTATGAGGACTATACCCATTATGTTACTAAGGGTGTTGGTGATAGATATGCGGTAAAACTTGTCAAAAAACTGAGCCGTATAATCTGCAACAAAAGTGACTGTGTGATAGCACCATCTGAAAAGACCTACAGTGTTTTAAAAAATTACGGGGTCCGGAGCAATTTAACTATAATTCCCACAGGTGTCGATATTAAGCGTTTTTATCCTGATTTGGAAATTTATAACAGTTTCAGGGATAAGCTGGGTATTAGCCGAAGTGTAAACGTCTTGCTTTTTGTTGGGAGACTTGCAAAAGAAAAGAATATAAATGCCATGATTAAAGCAATGCCTGAAATAGTTGAAAAAAAGCCTGAAACGGTTTTGGTCATTGCCGGAGACGGGGATGAGAAATCCAGCCTTGAGAACTTGAGTGAGAAACTCAGGGTTTCGGATAATATTATTTTCATAGGTGAAGTGAAATATACTGAGATAGATAAATATTATAAAATGGCGGATTTTTTTGTAAGTGCCTCCACATCGGAAACACAAGGACTGACCTATATTGAAGCCCTTGCCTCGGGGTTGCCTGTTATTGCCAAGTATGACAGTAATTTGAAAAATGTTGTTGAGGAAAGATATAACGGCAGTTTTTTCTTTGAGGATTCTGAACTGCCGGAGGCTGTTTTACGGGCACTTTCTGCAAAAGAGACAGCTTTATGGAAAAAAAATGCTATGAGAAGTGCCGAAAAATTTTCCGATATTACATTTGGACAAAGGGTTGAAAAACTGTATTACTCTCAATTGAAGCAAAAACTGCAAAAGGTTATATAATGTATAGTAAGATTACCAAGCCGTCTGTTTTTATAACTTCCACCGGCAGAACAGGAACACAGTTTCTGGCTAAAAACATAAGCTTGATGGTGAAAGATGCCGCTGCCTACCATGAGCCGGGCAGTCCATGGATTACAAGACCAAAAGATTTTATTAAAGAGATTCGGGATTTCGGACTTTACAATATGACTGTAGGGCAGCTTTCGCCAAAACACTGCATGTTTAAGCTTAGTCGAAAGTACTTGGTAGGCGAAATTGACAGAGAGCAAGCTGCTGATTATGTCTTAGCTATGCGTAAAGATTTTGTAGACAGCTCACCGAGAGAGATTTATGTGGAATCAAGCGGACATATTTACGGGATACTGGATGTTATAAATGAGGTTTTTGAGAATGCCAAATTTATTCATATTATCAGGGATCCAAAAAAATGGATAACATCAGCTCTCAATACCTTTGAATACTATTTATACGGCCCGCTGGATGAAAAGCTTCTGAAATTCAGCCCTACAGCAATGGATTTTTCAGAGGACTGCTGGGGGAAAAAGTGGAAACGTATGAGTAAATTTGAAAAATACTGCTGGTTTTACAACAAACTGAACGAGCATGTGATAAACTCCATGGAAGGCAAAAGCAACTTCAGGGTTTACCGTTTTGAAGATATTTTTGATAGGGAAGATACATCCAGCCTTGAAGATATGCTGAAATTTGCTACAAATTTTGATTTAAAGACTTATGATTATGTTATAAAGCCGGACCTGCTTACCAGAAAGATTCACTCAAGGTCAAACGGAAAGTTCCCTGCTTTTTACAACTGGGATAAAAAGATGTATGCTCAAATAAAGAGGCACTGCGGCAAGTGGCTGAGCAGATTCGACTATCAGCTGTGATCATATAAAAAATGCTCAGAGGATCATAATGGTGAAAAAAATACTTTTTGTATGTGTACATAATTCTGCCAGGAGTCAAATGGCTGAAGCTTTTGCAAAGAAATACGGTGGCGATAAGGTTTTTGTTGAAAGCGCCGGGTTGGAACCTGGTGAATTAAACCAGGATGTTGTTAAGGTTATGGCTGAGAAAGGGATTGATATTTCTGGGAATAAAACAAAGTCAGTTTTTGACTTTTTTAAAGAGGGCAGAACTTATAGTTATGTAATTGCAGTCTGTGAAAACGAAGCTGCAGAAAAGTGCCCTATTTTCCCCGGTTTTAGCGAAAGATTACACTGGCCTTTGCCAGATCCATCTGCTGTCACCGGCAGTGAAGAGGAACGATTGAAAGAAATCAGAAAAATACGCGATGAAATTGAGAATAGAGTCAAAGAATTCCTTACCCTCATCTACACTTCGTAAGTGTAGGACTTTGGTAGAAATGAATAACCACAATTAGCTAATAATATACAGGAATCCAGGTTTAATGCGGAGTCTATCCAACAGCCCTACAAAAGAAATTTTTTCCTATTTGTTTTTTATATAAATAATAGTATAATTAATAAAATAGCATTTGTGTAACGCTGTATATTAGGAGGCAGGGTATCATCACAGAACCGCTATATTTGATGCTATCACTGTTTATAACACTGAGTGTTACTCCACTAGTATTGCTTACCTCTTTGCATTACAATATCATTGATGTTCCAGATTCCAGAAAAATACATTCTGAAGTGACGCCACGCCTAGGCGGGCTGGGTATCTTTTTTTCATTTCTGCTTTGTTTTTACTTCTTAGGTGAATTTAATAACACAACAATCAGCATTTTGCTCTCATCATTTATTATTGTTATAACGGGGATGTTAGATGATATTTTTGATCTGAGCCCAAAGTTTAAACTTTTTGGGCAATTTCTTGCAGCAACCATTGTCATATTTTACGGTAAAATGATTTTTAGCTTTTCACAACCTTTATATATTGAAATAATTTTTACATATTTTTGGATATTAGGGGTTACTAATGCAGTTAATCTGATCGACGGCATGGATGGGCTGGCTAGTGGTTTGAGCTTAATTGGTTTTGTATCTTTAGGGGTTGTATACTCCCTGTCGGGCAATGTGTATTATTCAGTTTTGTGTTTTGTGCTAGCAGGTGGGGTGTTAGGTTTTCTACGGTTTAATTTGCCGCCTTCCATTATTTTCATGGGCGATACAGGAAGCTTATTTTTGGGATTCATCATATCCGTTTTATCTGTGGTTATAACATACCAATCCGGAACTGCATTTTCGGTATTTATTCCGGTTATGTTTGTGTCAATCCCTGTTTTAGATACGTTCCTGGCTATAGTTAGAAGGGTATGCAGAGGTACACACCCGTTTAAAGCTGACAAAGAGCATTTGCACCACAGATTGCTGAATCTGCATTTTACTCCCACGCAGACACTTCTTATTTTTTATTTTCTTTCTGCTATTCTGGGCACTATTGCAGTCATATTTAATAATAAAAAAGTGGTATTTGGCTTTTTAATTGTATTTATGATTTTATATGGATTTATAATTATTTTGAAAGCGCTCAATTTTTTCAATTTGAATGATTTTGTTTTAAAAATTAATAAAAACAGCAAGAAACCAATGTCAAACACTAATAGTAATGATGCAGTGACAAAGTTTACCAACTTGATTAATATTGCTATTGTTTCAGTTACTTATTTGATATTGATTGTAGCAACAATAAAAAAAACTGAGTGGAAGTATGATGAAATTATTTTTATTTTAGTCTTTGTTTGTGTAATTGGGCTTTCTTTTTTAGTAGGCAGGTTTTTGAATATTAAGAATGAATTTGTTAATTTTTTGATTTTTTGGCTTTTTTATTATTTTAGCTGGTTTATTGTTAGTAATAGTCTCATTAAAAATTTTTACCTGTTCTACCTGCTTCTTATTATCCTATTGCTAACTAAAATAATAGTAAGTAAAAGAGCATATTTTTTCTTTGTTAACCCTATGGAAATATTGGCATTATATGGTTTGTTTATGATAAATTTTACAACGAACATGACTGTTTTTGATAACTTACTGATCCTACTGCTTACTGCTGTTTTATATTATCCTAACAAAGCTGTATTTTCAAAAAGCTACAGACATTATAAATACCATTTGGCAGTTTTGCTGGCGGTTGTTATTCTAATGCCTTATAAATTTTATCTTTCATTTTATTATGAAACTGCGGGAGTAGGCAAGCATTACTATGGAGGTATGGTTTCACCTTTATCATACAAAAATACTATTGAGAGATATTTAGGTGAGAATAAATTAGCCTCAGCAAGAGAAATTGTCCTTAAATATCAAGAGAATACAAGTTTACCCATTTTTGAGAAAATGATATTTGATAAAGCAAGTGAAGTGTATGCGGAGCTTATTATCGATGAGTTGACAAAAGGTAACCTTAATCTTTCTAACAAATATTTACAAGAGTATTTAAACATGTATCCGGAAACTGTTTCTACGTTTTATGATAAAATAAAGCCTTTTTTTAGGCAGATTTCCGGAGTAAGTTTTGAAGGTGCTGATGACATAAAATTTGCAGGGATACCTTTAAACAAAATTTTTGATACATACAGTGCCACTATCAAGGAAGTTGCGCTTAGTCAAAGAAATAGTGGTTTTAAGAGCAGAAGTGATGAATGTTTGAAAGTGGCTTCATTGCTAAAGCGTTTTACGAAAGCCGACTGAAATGTTTTACACAGGTTATAGAATTCCGAGCTAAATGGCATAGACGTAGATGCTGAACCAAGTGATTGGTTTAGCCAAGTTTATCTTTACTGCGTTCATATGCTGCAGAGTGACAATCTCTTAGTTGCGCAAAATCTCCTATGTTTTTTATGTTATGAAAGCTTAGCATAATATATTTTGTTAAAATTCATTACATATATTACTTTCCGTTAACTTCTGAGTACGAAAATGGTAAATAATTTAAGGGAAGGATTTAAAAGTATCTTTTTATATCATTGCTGATAAACTCAAAATAAATAAATTTTGGGGCTACGTTAGAATTGAAAGAGTTTAGTATGCCAACAATTTTCTTGTAAAGCATAGATGCCAACGGTGAACAAAGAAGGCAACTTTACTTACTACAAGATTGATTTATACAACTCGAAATATTCTCTGGACATCCTTTCAGCAGTAAAAAGCTTTTTATATCTTTTTTCGGCATTTTTGCCATATTCCGCCGCCAATTCGGGATTATCCAGTAATTTTCTCATGGCTGCGCCCAGTGCAGCCGAATCGGATGGTGGTACTACTATCCCCGTTTCTCTGTCAACATTTATATGCGTAGTTCCCGTGCCTATTTCACTTGATATCATAGGCTTACCGTACATTGCTCCTTCCAGCAAAGATATGCCAAAGGCCTCAGACCTGAGATGAGAGGGGAAAACTTTAGCATAACACAGATTCAAAAGCGCCACCTTATCCTCATCCGGGAGATAGCCCAAAAAATAAACATTATTCACCCCCAGGCTTTGTGCATGCTTTTTCAGTTCCTCCTCAATCGGGCCGGCGCCTATCAGTACTATCGGGACATCAGCGACATAACGTGCCGCTTCAATCAAAATGTGCAGCCCTTTATAATACCTTAGTACTCCAGTAAATAAAAAGAATTTATTTCCTAACAAATTTTTATAATATTCATATTTACTCTCATCCAGCTCGGGGTATGAAAATCTATCGATACCAATCGGTATTACAGTTACCTTTTCTTTGTACTTTTCCAAAATATCGCTGCTTTTTAAATAATTGGGAGAGGTTGCCACTATTTTATCAACATTTGTTAAGAACCACCGCTTTAATGGACGATACAGCTTTACCAGGTTTTTTTGCTTTATAATATCCGAATGATAAGTAACTACAGACGGTTTCTTTATCCTTGTAGTTAAATGAATCAAATCAGCAAATGGGTAAGGAAAGTGGTAATGTATGATATCAGCATCTGTTGAAAGCTTACGGAACATAGAAAATGCCTTAAAAGAAAAAGGGGTGGAAGACAACTCAAAATTTATCTTGCATCGATAGACCAAATGATCGTCAATTTGCACTATTTCGTCCCTGCCAGAAGGACTTAGAGTCATTACAGACGTCTCAACACCATATTTTACCACTCCCTGCGCAATTTCATAAATAACCTTTTCAATTCCTCCCACAGTTTCCGGATAATAGGTTTTATAAAAATGCAAGACTTTCACATTGCACCTGTTCTTTGCTTATTAATCTTTCTTTTTATCAAATAAGCCAGCTTCTCTGCCGACTTTTGCCAACTAAAAACGGATGCCCACTTGGATGCACCGGCGGCTAATTTTTCATAAAGCACTTTATTTTCAATTAACTCAAGAATACCATTATAAATGGAGTATTCATCAAAAGGATCCACAAAAAAAGCCGAATCACCTGCAACTTCAGGCATAGATGAAATGTTTGACGTTAAAACTGGTATTCCAAAAGACATTGCTTCCACAATCGGTATACCGAAACCTTCGTATAAAGAAGGTAAAGCCAGTAAATAAGAGTTGGCATATATACTTGCCAGCATCCCATCATCCAGCTGCCCAGCAATTATTACATATTCGGATAAGCTCAGATGCGAAACTAAATCTGCTGCTTTCACATCGCTCCAGCCGTCTGCTCCTACTATGACCAATTTATAATCATTTTTTAAATAATCATCAAGCAGTGAATATGCTTTTAACAATCTTTTTAGATTCTTTCTGGGTTCAATCGTGCCCACAAAAAGAATGTATTTTTTTCTTTCTAAGCCGTATTTGGATATAATTGTATCATCGGTTTCAACATTCTGTAAATTTGATGCAGGAGAAATAATATATATTTCATTTCTTGGTATATGAAATGTTTTGGCAATATCTTGAGCTGTTGATTTTGAAGGTGCTGTTATGATATCTGCCTTTCTCAAAGCTCTGGGCATTTTATAACTATCCAGCAAACGTGTAGTTTTTTTCATAGTTTCAGGAACGATCTTCCAGCATAAATCATGGACAGTAAGAATTTTAGGAACTTTGGACGATATAAAACAGGGCATCCTGTGTGCAGGAGCCCAGAAGATATCAATCTCATCCCTTTTAAGTAAAAAAGGCATTACAATTTCCAGCCAAATCAGCTTATTAACCGGTTTTTTTACAGATCCAGCTACAAAACAGACTTTATCCAGTTTATCCACTATTTCAGAATTAAATGCAGAAGGGCTGTAGAGAACCAAAGAAAGCTCCGGATCATAGGAAAGGTTTCTGCATAGCTCAGCTACATACCTTCCAATACCCGCAGGAGAATCAGATAAAATTTTCGCCTCTACACCAACCCTAATTTTAGCCATGCATCAGTAGATTAGGCTAAATCTGTAAAATACACAAATATAAATGCATTACCTATCTGTCCCTTTTCCTTTATTGCTTTATCTACACTTACGAAGTGTAAGTGCGGAATGCTTTCTAGTTATCTTTTTCCACAAGCTTGCTGAGCTCAGCAGAATACATTCTTCTTGCTGCTTTGTTTATTTTTATTTGATTTTCAAGTCTGATAATCTCCGAGTCCACAAATGCTATGCTGTTTGCAAAATCCACAGCTTCCTTTGGAAGCTCTTCCGTATCATACTCTTTTCCATTAATGGTAATCTTAGCCATCGTGTTTCCTCCTTAGTAATCTTTTTCTATAAGACATTATGTGTTCAATGCTCTTGTTCGTCAATTTCTTCAGCTCAGTCTTTATACCACTATTCTGCACACTGTCAAGCATATCGCTCAAATCATTCCAGTAGTTTTCATTAATATCAAGTAATTTCTGCTCTGCATGATTTACTTCTTCTAATAGCTTCTTTCTGTCCACTCCCGGCAATGCAACGCTTATAACGCTGGCCAATACCCGTCTTAAAGCAAGCGGGGATCTCTCGTCAGGGATAGTAAGCTTACTAACTTTTAAATAATCATTCTTCTTTTCAATAACATTAGGCATAAACATTTTTAAATCCTTAACCTGTGGAGCTAGTTTGCCTTTGTGTATACTACTTATGCCGGCTATTTCCAATCTTACCCCGGAGTCCAGATCAATTTCAGCAGCTACGGAATTAACCCATGGACATTTTTCCTCCACAAAACCATATGCATTATTTGTCTGTCTCTTTTTTTATGCGTTTGCAAATTATAGCGTTTCATATAGTTAATTTTTTTTTGAAGGTAACGCTGAAGAAAGCAAGTAAAATATTAGATCTCCACTTATTGTAACGATCCTGTTGCAAACAATACTGAGAACCAGTACAGACTCAGGTACTGTACTGTTCAATAAAAACAGCAATACAATTTCACGTATACCAACACCCGCCGGGGCACCTGGAGTGACTAGACCTACAAGCCAGGCAATGACATATACACCTATTATGTAGCTAATCCCGCCAGAAAAAGTATTTATGTCATCAAGAAGGATGACCAAAACAGCAAAAAAAACCAGTCCAGATATACATAAGAACAAAACATGTAGTCCCAGTGATTTTGCTAAAAAATTGTTGATAAATTTTCCAATCAAAAAGTATGCAGATAACACTGCAATAGTAAATAAAAATACAACAAAATAAGCCGATAATGATTTGAAGAGAAATGGCAAAACCAATGGTAGAAACAAAGATCCGGAAACTACCAGTAAAAGTATTTCAAAGAAAGCAGACTTAGCCAGCGCAGAGTGGGGTATCCCGTATCCAGCACCTATTACCTGCCTGCTGGCCAAATGAAAAATGTTTCCGGGGATATATTTTGCTATTTGTGATATACCATAAGTTTTAATGGCAAAGTATGTATCTGTGCTTTTTCCGGTAAAGGTTAATATGTTTCTCCATGAGACAGCAAGTAAAATACCTGAAATGCCATAAATAAAAGGCAGTAAGCTAAGATACAAAACTTTCAAAAATCCAAGAGTTCTAAAATTTACTTCATCTATATAGTCATAAAGCTTGAACCCTACGAAAAATGCTCCGGTAATGCCCAGGGCAAATCCAACGATACTTACTAACCGTTTGTATCTACTCTGCATAAGATCAGCCGTCCGGCCAATTTTTTTTACAAAAAGCGATTGTCCATGGGGGAGGGGAACATATGATTTCAGGATTAAAGCCATTATTTTCTAGTAAGCTGGTAAAGCGTTTTTTAGACCAGTGCTGGATATGGCCCGGACTATTACCGAAATCACTTATATAAGCACCCCGGACAAAATTTAATATTCTCCATAATGGCTCTCTGGGAACACTGAACAGATACCTATCAGCATTAATTTCTCTCATATTTTTCAGTGCAAAAGTAGGATTATTTAAATGCTCTAATACTTCACAACAAACAACAAAGTCGCAGTCCAAAATCTCATCATCAGCAGAAAAAGATTCTGCATTTATTACCTTAAAACTGACACGTTTATCTTTTATTTTTTCCCTGGCTTTCTCCAGTATACTTTCAGATATGTCCGTTGCAACAATTTCAGCTGATGTTTTCTCTAAAATAATGTTTGTTACATGCCCTTCTCCGCAACCCAGCTCCAGTATTTTGGTCGGCGCGGCATCTTTTATTATTTTGCCAATAGCTTTGTCAAAGTTATTTATTAAATACCGGGCTATAGGATTTTTTGTACTATACTTGTTGCCTGAGGTGCCAACAACTATTCCTTCGTGGATGCTAATTTTTTTCTTTTTCATCAGATCTCCGTTTTGTTTAAAATAATTATCAGACCTCTATACATAAAATCCCAAAACAATACTTTTCGCTTATTGATACAGTTTTAATCTCTTGTAAATTTAGAAATAAGTTCAGAAACTTCCCTGGGATTCTTAACCCTTATAAAAAATTCTGCAATAATCCCAAGAGAAATCATCTGAATGGAAATGAGAGAAAACAACACTCCGAAAATCAGCAGGGGGCGATCACCGATAGGTCCGCCCCCCAAAAACCATAGTGCTGTCAGATAAACAAGTATTCCTCCCCCCAGACATCCAAGCAGTAAGCCTATACCGCCAAACAGATGTCCCGGCTTTAATAACCACCTTGTGGTAGCAAGGACTGTAAGTAAATCCAGAAAACCCCGAACATATCGTTCAATACCAAATTTAGATTTACCGTGTCTTCTGGGGTGATGAGTTACAGAAATTTCACCAACTTTAAAACCGAGATCGTGGGCTAAAACAGGAATATATCTGTGAAGCTCTCCATAAAGCCTTAGGGATTTAATTACTTTTGCCTTATATGCCTTATAACCACAATTGAAGTCGTGAAGAGGAACTTTAGTGAGAAATGATGTAACTTTGTTGAATATCTTGGAAGGTATCGTTTTGGACGGAGGATCCAAACGGTTTACTTTCCATCCTGAAACAAGATCGTACCCACTTTCAAGGGCTTCAACAAATCTGGGTATTTCAAGAGGGTCATCCTGCAAATCGGCATCCATGGTAAAAATAATATCACCGGTAGCGTTTCTAAATCCAGCTTCCAAAGCAATTGATTTACCAAAATTTCTTCTAAGAGCAATACCATAAACAATATTCTTATATTTTTCAGAAAGATCTTTTATTATATTCCAGCTGTTGTCCGTGCTGCCATCATCAATAAAAATTATTTCACTTGTATAGTTTTTGTCCAACTTCTTGACAACGTTGATAATTTCCTCTGCTAAGATCGAAACTGTTGCTTCTTCATCTTTGACCGGTATAACAAAACTCAGGATCTGCTCTCTTTTATCCAACAATTTCACACCCCTAGAAAATATTAGTTAAACTTCAGATACAGTTATATCTCCTATTTTTGTATAGCACAATTTGAGATATTTGGATATTAATTTTGTATCGGGAAGCAACCTCCAATAATTAGGCGAGTGCTATGACCTGATCGGTAAAAGAAACAAGTTCTATTTCATATAAATCAGCAGCAAAATCGTTCGTCACGCATGTATATGAACCGTTTTCATTATTTTCCAGTTGAACATCATCAGATAGCAAGTCTATTATTACACTGTCTTCTCCACTGCCTCCGTATATCTTATCATAGCCGCCTTTACCGAGAAATATTTGATCATTACCATTCCCTGTTTTTATGATATTATCAACTGAATTGTCAATTACGTTGTCATCACCATTGCCAGTGGTAACGTTCTCAATTATTGTGCCCCATGCTATTCCGAGATTGTTTTCGCCCGTATAGAGATCCTCCCCTATTTGTTCAAAAGAGTTTGAAACAAACTCTTCCACCCAACTTCCGGAATACCCGTTATCAGCATACCAGCTAACTGTATCTGACATCTGCTGTTCAGGGCTTCTATATCCTGCAGAGGAAAGTGTCCCCGGGGTAAGATTCAGAAAAGATGAGTCTTCAAAGTCACTAAAATCCAGTTCGTCTGTACCTTCTGCATCCCAAATAGATTTATAATTTCCCCACTCAAGTTTATATATTGTATCCCCAGCGTTAGTGTTACTATAGCCATATTTTGACTGTAAAGCAGCGATATCAATTATTCCGAAATCACTCCTATAATGAAAGTCCGCGAAAAAACTAATAGTGTCACCTTCATAATAAAAAGAAGGGGTTATGTATGGTGCATGGGTGTATGACATGATGGTATAAGCTGTGTTGTCAAATTCAGCCGGAGCAGCAGAATCACCTTCAAAAGGATGCTTAAGCCCCATGGAATGCCCCAGTTCATGTAAAATTACTTCATCAGTATAAGAGTCGTCTTCGGGAATATCATTATCAATAAAGATGTCCCCGCCGATATCCGGACCGGGATAGTACGCATAGCCTGAATAATTGCTCCCCACTTCAGCATTATTAATCCTTATATCACCCTGTGTATCAGATGTTTCTGTAAATTTTATATCGATAATATCTTCCAAGAGATAAAAATTTTCTTTAGTGGCTTCATTCTGGTAACTGTTTAACGATGACCATTCATACACATTATATGTTACATACTCATCCGGCATACTGTAAGGAAAACTATAGCTTAAATCAGCTTCGAACCAGCTAATACCACTGTCTACCCATTGGATCTCAGGAGAATTGTAAGACAATAAATCCCCTACACCTTCATTTACAGTACTAAAAGCCGTATCTAAATACAGAGGATCACCAGGATCAACTATCTGAGAAATTATATCTGCAGTGATTTCCTTTTCGGAAGGGACAGTAGCCTCCACGCCTGCCAGCCAGTCTCTGACCGTCAGTGCATCTTTCTCTCCGTCATATGTAGCCTGATCATCACTGGCATCTTGATCCAAATCAGGATCAAGTATCTCTGTAAATGTTTTTGCAGCGTCAATTTTATTTTGAAGAACTGTGGCATCTATACCGATAGCTCCGTCGGCTATATTGACCATTATAGATGCGGGAGTAAAATCTCCGTTATTAAATCCATCAACATAATACTGCAAGCCCTCTGAGTCGGGTGTCCTGCCGAGAGCAGCCTGATATATATTGGATATTACGTTTTCTATATTATTTGAATTTATATCTCCGTAGAGTTCTTTACTCTCATCAGAATTAGCAAAAGATTCGATAATTTCCCCAACTGCTCCGCCTGCTGCATCAAGTTTTTCCGCCCAGTACCTTAATCCCTGTGGATCTGCAGGGCGTTGATAATAGGCGATATAATACTTTTGAACGGTATCAAGATAATCCTGGTAACTCACATTATACATCCTTGAATATTGTTATATTTTAATTAATACCAAAAATTTCAAAGAACATCAATTTTATTTTTAACTTTCTCTAAATTAAAAAAGGTAGTAAAAGGAAACACTCCTCCCTCACACTTCGCAAATGTAAAAACGTTGAATATTGAACGTTAAAAGAAAAAGGGACAGACAAATAATGCATTGAAGTTGGCAAAATTAGCCTCGTATGGAAATTGAGATTGCCACTGGTATACCTTTGCGATGACCCCTTTTGTGCGACTCTGCAATGACATACTTACAGTGGCAATCTATATACTAAAGGCAGGAGAAAAGCATACCCCTATCAACTTTTTTGTCAATTTGCT
>JASMTO010000040.1:0-2955 GCA_041694215.1 bacterium | reverse complement strand
GGTTGATTAGGGATGAATACAGTTTTTTTGGGATTGGGTTCAAATATATATCCGAAAGCCGGAAATCTGTCATCTGCTATCGCAGGATTGTCTTCTCTTCTGAATATTATCTCCGTTTCAGGTGTTTACAAAAGCCGGTCATTGCTTCTTGATTATCAGCCAAATTATTTTAATATTGTAGTAAAAGCCACTACGTTTATCGATCCATATCAGCTTCTTTCTTTTTGCAAAACTATTGAAAAAACAATGCACCGTGATACCCCTTATAGGTGGGGACCCAGGAATATTGATATTGATATTATTGATTTTAATAACGAGGTTATTGAAAGTAAAACACTTGTTTTGCCGCACAAAGGGGTTTCGGTCAGAAATTTTGTTTTGTTGCCACTTATGGAAATTGAACCGGCGTATATTCATCCGGTAAGTCACATTTGTGTTGAAAAAATATATGATTTATTAGATAATCATAGTGAAATTTATCGTTTGGGAGAGTTAGAATGGCTGTAGTGACAATATCCAGAGGTTTTGGCTGTGCCGGGGAAGAAGTTGCGGAAAGAATTGCTTCTAAATTAGGCTATTCATTAATCAATAAAGAGTTGCTTAAATATATATCTATTCTTTCTGATACGCCTATGAATGTTGTTAAAAAGTTTGATGAAGAGGTACACTCAAATCTGAATGCCAAACTTTCCAAATATCTCGATCTCTCAATTTTTAAGGAGATGTTTAAAAAAACGGATGATGATATTGATAAGTTGAAATCCCAGAAATTACCCGAAAATGATGACGATATTTTCAGCGAAAAGGTTGAATATAGCCCGGTGTTTGAAGCGAGATTTTCAAAAATATGGCTGAGAGAGTTTTTAAATTTTTGGCAGATAAGGATAATGTAGTTGTTTTGGGAAGAGGTGGTCAGGTTATACTAAAGGATCATCCAAAAGCCTTACATGTGAGGCTTTTTGCTCCCGTAGAAAAGCGTGCAGAATTGGTAGCTGATAAATTTAAGATTTCCAAATCTGAAGCGTTACGGCAGATTGAGAAAGTGGATAAAAACAGAAAAAATTATCTTAAACATTACTATAACTGTGATATATTTAGCGACAAACTGTATCATCTTGTTATAAATGCAGATAAACTCTCAACTGCTGAAATAACGGATATAATTCTTAAACTGATAGATATTAAAACTCCCAAAGAAATAACTTAGTGTCTTCATTGAATTTTCTTACATTATAGTTGTTGTTTGTATAAGAAAATATTTCATATTCAAATGAATAAACCGTTGTATCAGGTAATAGATGCCCGCCGATTACAACAAAATTTTGTTTAGCCAGTTGGATATGGATATGGGCAAAAGGGGAGAGGTTTTTTAAAGAAATATTCCCGGTTAAAGAGATTATCTCCATGGGTTCTGTTATATGAGTATTTATATAGGATCCATTTTTTTGATCAAAAAAAGCGAGAGAAGCTTGCCTTACACTGCCTATACCTGTAATGAAGCCATCCATGATGTGCTCTTTTTTTATTATGTTCATTACCCCGTAATAAAGGTCCTCATCCTTCTTTAACCTACCCTGATAAACCTGTTCCACATTGAATTTCCTGAACATGATACCCTCCAACCTTTTAGTTGACAGCTCTATAAATCTAACTTATATCTTACAATGGTTTTGTCAAACTCGCGCACATTACAATTTGTATTTAAATTATATCACACAAAAATAGGAACGGAGGGTGTTTTTGTTTAAAAAAGTCAGAGGATTTAGAGACATTTTCGGTGATGAAATACACTACTGGCATTTTATAGAAAGGATTATATACGATTTAAGCAGATGCTATGGTTATAGTGAGTATAAAATCCCTATTTTGGAGAAAGCGGAGGTTTTTGACAGAGGGATAGGTAGTACCACGGATATTGTCGAAAAAGAAATGTTTATTTTCAAGGATAGAAATGATGATTTGCTGGCATTAAGGCCGGAAGGCACCGCTGGTATAGTGAGAGGATTTGTTGAAAATAAACTATATGCAGTAAGCGGTGTTAAAAAATATTTTTACTATGGTCCGATGTTCAGACGTGAGCGGCCGCAGAGAGGAAGATACAGGCAGTTTTATCAGTTTGGTGTTGAAGCTTTTGGTTCAACTTCACCTGTTTTGGACAGTGAAGTAATTAAACTATTAACAGATTTTTTCCAAAAATGTGGAATTGCAAATAAATTAAAACTTGAAATTAATTCATTAGGTTGTCCGGAATGCAGACCATCTTATAAAACTAAATTATTAAAATATTTTGAAAACTCTAAAGATAAATTGTGCGAAGATTGCAGACGCAGGCTTTACACAAACCCGATGCGAATTTTAGACTGCAAAATTGAGAGTTGCAAGAAGGTTGCAGAGGCTGCACCTGTAATGATTGACTATCTTTGTAATGAATGTTTTCAGCACTTTGAGAATGTCAAGAATAACCTTACTAGTATGAATGTCTCTTATGAGGTAAATCCTTTTATGGTCAGAGGGTTGGATTATTATGTGAGGACTGCTTTTGAAATGATTTCCGAAGAATTTGAAACAAGTTTGACAGTTGGTGCAGGAGGGCGATACGACGGTTTAGTAAAGCAGCTCGGTGGACCGGATCATCCCGGCATAGGTTTTGCGGTTGGTATAGACAGGCTTGTTGGTTTGATGGAATCAATAGATATCAAGCCTAAACATGGTATTGATATATTTTTTGTTTTACTTGACGGATTGTTAGATGAGGGATTAAAAATTATTAATAGCATCAGGGATGAAGGATATAGTGTTGATATGGATTTTGATGCCGGTTCAATTAAGTCCCAGATGAAAAAGGCAAACAGGTCCAATGCAAAGCTGGCATTGATTTTTGGTCAGAATGAGCTGGATAACGATGCTATTACAATTAAAGATATGGATAAAGGGGATCAAGAGCTGGTCATGATT
>JASMTO010000039.1:0-2717 GCA_041694215.1 bacterium | reverse complement strand
TTCACTCATCATTACCGACAAAGCGTCCTTTAATGAACAGTCCGGTGAAACCTGAAAAATTTCTATATTTTTTACAATCAGACTTTCAATATGTTCTGCAAAATCGGTACTGTCGTCATTGTTCAACCAACCCTTTAACTTACCGTTATCATCCAAAACCCAGACAAAAATTTCACTTTCAAGCTTCCTTTTAACAAATTCAGACGAATCAGAAATTTTTACACTTTTATAAGGTTTTATAAAGTCCTTAACATACAGGCGTGTAAGTTTTTTCAATGCTCTGTCAAAACCGACAAATTTTTTAATAAATTCATTTTCTTTATTGTTCAGGATAGATTCCGGCCTGTCATATGCAACAAGCTTTCCCTCATTCATTACTGCAATCCTGTCTGCAAGTTTTACCGCTTCATCAATATCATGAGTAACAAATACAATCGTCTTCTGTACTTTCCTCTGCAGACGTAGAATTTCATTCTGCAGACCTGATTTTGTAATCGGATCAAGAGCACCAAAAGGTTCATCCATCAGTACGATATCAGGATCGGCTGCCAGTGCACGGGCAACGCCGATACGCTGAGCCTGCCCTCCTGAAAGTTCAGAAGGGTGTTTCTTCAGAAACTGACTCTCCTGCATTCCCATAAGATCCATTAGTTCGGATACCCTTTTGTCAATCCTGTTTTTATCCCACTTCAGCAGCTTAGGAACAACTGAAATATTTTCTTTAACAGATAAATGAGGAAAAAGACCTATATTCTGAATAACATAACCAACCCTTCTGCGCAGAATCTCAGGTTTGAAATCTCTCACATCTTTTCCATCTATCCTTACAGCCCCCTCTGTGGGTTCAACGAGTCTGTTTATCATCTTCAGTGTTGTTGATTTTCCGCATCCGGAAGGGCCAATCAGTACACAGATTTCTCCTTTCTTAACTTCAAAGCAAAGGTTTTTTACCACATTATTTTCTTCGTAAGCTTTGGAAACATTTTCAAATTTTATCATAAGCCGTCTTCTTTTTTGTATAATCCGCCAATATCTGCATAACAGAATCGGTAAGCACAGCAATTATGATTGTGGGAATTGCACCCAGCAGTATCAAATCAGAAGCAGCCTGTCCAAGCCCCTGAAAGATAAAAACACCGAGACCGCCTGCACCTATAAGAGCTGCTACAGCAGTATTGCCCACCGACTGAACCAGAGCTACTCTTATTCCATTTAAAATAACGGGCAGACTCAGCAGGATTTTAATCCTGAACAGTATTTGATATCTTGCCATTCCCATTCCTCTGGCAGCTTCTACCACATCTGAAGAAACACTTTTTATTCCGGTAAAAACATTTATCACCACAGGCAGAAGGGAGTACAGATAAAGGGCGATAACAGCCGGGAGCCAACCAATCCCTGAAATACCTAATTTGCCGAGTAAAGGGAACATATTTACAATAAACGCCAGGGGAATCATAAGAAAACCGAACAAAGCGATACTGGGAATGGTCTGCAGAATTCCCAGCACATTAAATACTTTTTCACTTAGTTTTTCATTTCGGGTTACAAAAACTGCCAAAGGAAAACCTGTAATTACCGCCAAAACAACAGCTCCGTATGCAATTTTAAAATGGTTTAAAACTTCTCCGTAAAAACGATCCTGATTGTAGTAAAATTCAATCAATAAAGACAGTTTATCCGCAAAACCTGCTAAAAGCACAACTGTTAATGGAAGAAAAAATGAAATTGTAAGTAAAAACCTGTAAAATGCGCCGCCGAAAAAATTGATATTATAAATATAAAAAAAGTAGCATGCTCCCGATAAAAGCCAGAAACCGTAAGAAAGACTGACCCTTGCGTAATCATTATTTGAAGCGACACCTGCGGCGTAATCCCCTGCTTGCCAAAGGAAAAAAGAGAGCAGCAGACCGAGAAGCAAAAATGAAAGGTTTGTAAATACAAGGGTTCTTTTTCTGGACAGTAAAACAGCAATTAATGCGATAACAACTACTAAAACTATTGATGTGGCGGAAATCACACTTTCCAGAGCTAAAGGACTCCCTTCAGCCAATCTATTGGCCTTTTCCACTATAAAACTGCCGTTAAACAGCCCCAAAACGAAGAGAAAAAGAAAAATTATCTCATTTTTATCCAACAATCTGCGGAAAACCAAACCGGCATAAGCTTTATTAGTGGATAAATCCATTGGACTTCAGATAATTCTCAGCTGCTACTTCAGCAGGAATCCCTCCGATTGCTATCTTTGAATTCATTTTCTGGAGTTTTTCCAGGTTTAGCGATTCAAAAACCGGCTTAAGTATCTTCTCTATCTCAGGATACTTATTAATAACTGCTTCCCTGATAATTGGTGCCGGTGCATAAACCGGCTGAACGTTTTTTGTGTCTTCAAGTACCACAAGATTGAGAGCCGCCAAAGCTCCGTCCGTACCGTAAGCCATTGCAAAATTCACACCGCTTGTTTTCCGCGCAGCGGCTTTTTCCGTTTGAGCTGTATTGCCTCCTGACAAAATCAGAAGGTTTTCATCCTTAAGCTTAAAGTTGTATGCCTCCATAAAGGCGGGGAGTGCATCGTCCCTTGTGGCAAACTCTTCTGAGCAGGCCAGTTTAACATATCCTCCGTTATTAACGTACTGGGCAAAATCTTCCAGCGATTTCAAAGAATGTCTTTCAGCCAACTCTTTCTGTGTGGCTATCGCCCAGGTATTGTTTGCATC
>JASMTO010000038.1:0-2593 GCA_041694215.1 bacterium | reverse complement strand
TTGCTTTATATTTGCCGGTTAGATAATATTTAGGAGAACAGATATGCGCTTTGATATAGCAAAAGGTGGAAGTGGGTTAACTTATGAAATCAGAAATATTGTTGGTGTTGCAAATGAATTACAAAAGAGGGGCGTTGATGTTGTTTGGGAAAACATTGGTGATCCAGTTGTAAAGGGAGAGCATATCCCGGAGTGGATGAAAAAAATTCTTGCCGAAATTATGGAGGATGATTTAAGTTTTGGATATTCCCCTACAAAAGGCGTAAAGGAGACTCGGGAGTATTTGGCAGAAAGAGTCAATAAAAGGGGTAATGTACAGATAACACCTGAAGATATTATTTTTTTTAACGGCCTGGGAGATGCTATAGCAAGAGCATATAGCTCTATCCGGGTTGATGCAAGGATTATAATGCCTGAGCCAACATATTCTACTCATTTTATGGCTGAGGTCCTTCACGCATCTTTTCCTCCAAATACTTACAGGATGAATCCCTATAATAACTGGAAGCCTGATATGAATGAGCTTGAAAGAAAAGTGAAAAGTCACAATTCTATAGTAGGTATCTTGGTAATAAATCCTGATAATCCAACCGGGCATGTTTACTCTGAAGAAACTCTGCGGGAAATTGTCAGAATAGCCAAAGATTATGATCTTTTCCTGATTTTTGACGAAATATACCATAATATAACATACAATGGGCACAAAACAGTTCAACTTTCTGATATTATCGAAGATGTCCCGGGGATCAGCATGAAAGGGATTTCGAAAGAATTCCCCTGGCCAGGTGCAAGGTGTGGCTGGATGGAAATTTATAATATAGATAAGGATGAAAAATTCAGCCGATATGTGAATGCAATATTAAATCAAAAAATGGCTGAAGTGTGTTCCACCACCTTCCCTCAAATGGCTATACCCAAGCTTCTTGAGCATGAAAATTACGATACATATTTAAAAGAACGGGTGAGGCATTATGAAAAACTGTCCAATATTGCCTATAATCTATTAAAAGATGTGCCTTATATCGTAGCAAACAGAACGAATGGTGCCTTTTATATGACAATAGTTTTTAATGAGGCGGTACTTAACAATAAACAAGTACTCCCCATTGACTTGCCTGATATTAAGTCGTATGTGGAAACATTAACTTCGGCAAATCTTGAAATGGATAAACGTTTTGCCTATTATTTGCTTGCATCTTCTGGTATATGTGTTGTGCCGCTGACATCGTTTTTTACATCATTGCCGGGATTTCGCATGACTCTACTGGAGAAAAATGTTGATAAGTTTGAATGGACTGTAAAACGGTTAGCGGAGAATATTGTAGAGTATGTGGAGTCACACAAGTAGGCATAAGCGGTTTTGCTTGTTGACAAGGTATTTTTGTTTTAGTATTATCTTTGCACTTTTTTGTTCAGTCAAATTGTAGTAATGATGCCACTGCTAGAAAAGAATTAGGTTTATGTGGCTTCGTTCGATTATTCTTATATATGGAAGGATTATTTGATGCGTCTATATTTTGAAAAAATTACAGAAGAAGGCAAATCCATTGAATTTGCAAATAATTTCCATGTGAGTGATACGTTTTATAATGATGTTAGGTTTAGCGGATATATATACCCTGTTGGAGATAATTATATACTGTCAGGGGATTTATCAGCCACGATTTCCGAAAAGTGTGATCGGTGTATAGAAGTATTTGATGAAAAAGTTTCATCCAGCATTGTTATTGAAATTAGCCAAATTCAAGAAGCTGAAAACAGCGAAAGTGAAAAAGAATTAACGGAAGATGATATGGGGTTATATTTTGTGGATAAAGATTATATAGATATAGATGAGATTATTGTTCAGGAAGCAGTCTTGCTCAGACCCATCAAAAGGTTGTGCTCTGAGGAATGCAAAGGGTTGTGCCCTATTTGTGGGACAAACCTTAACTTTTCTTCATGCAATTGCGAAGATGTGGCAGACGGCAGGTGGTCAGTTCTGAAACAATTATTGGAAAACAAAAAATAAATTAATTGAGGTGATAACATGGGTGTTCCGAAGGGTAAAACATCAAAATCGAAAATTGGATTGAGAAGGAGCCATCACTCTGCGAAAAGTAGAAAGAGTGTTAAATGTGAGAATTGCGGTGAATTAAAATTACCACACAATGTATGTCCTGCTTGTGGATACTATGGAAAACAACAAGTTATCGAGGTTGACGAGCTTTAGGTTAAATTATGAGAATAGTTGTGGATGCAATGGGGGGTGATCATGCCCCCTATGAAGTTATTAAAGGTGTATTAGATGCTGCACTATTGTACGATGTTGACATTATACTTGTCGGGGATCAGCGGCTGATTGAGCAGGAACTTCCGAAAGATTATAAAAGTCAATATAAAAACGTTTTTATAGTTCATGCCGATGAGACCATCTCTATGGAAGATACTCCAGCTGTTGCTGTCCGAAAAAAAAAGAACTCGTCCATTCACATTGGTTTAAAAATGGTGAAAAGCGGAGAAGCCAGCGCTTTTTTTAGTGCAGGAAATACCGGTGCAATTATGGGTGCTTCCAAGCTTATTCTTCGAACCCTTGATGGGGTTGACAGGCCTG
>JASMTO010000037.1:0-12562 GCA_041694215.1 bacterium | reverse complement strand
TCGATTTCTTTGGCTCCATCTGTTGTTTTTTCTGATAATTTTCTTACTTCATCAGCAACGACGGCAAAGCCCCGTCCATGTTCACCTGCTCTTGCTGCTTCTATAGCTGCATTTAAGGCCAGAAGGTTTGTTTGATCGGCTATATCTTTAATAGTTGTTGCAATTGTTCCGATTTCAGTGGAATAGTTCAAGAACTCATTTACAGTGTTGTATATATCTTCAATATCTTTGTATATTAACTCCATGCTTTCTTTATTTTTATTTATTACCTCTTCATTTTTGTGAACCTCTTCCACACCAGTAGTTATTTCTTGCTCTGATATCTTGCAATTCTCAAGAATATTGTTAGATGTGTTACTTAATTCCTCAGTAGCTGATGAAATGCTGTCAATATTGGATGCAATACCTGACATTTTGGTAGTAATTTGGTTATTAGCTTTTTCAAAACTGTCAGAAGCACTAATTAAATTGATTATGGCTTGTTTAAAACCTATCAGCGTGTCATTTACTCTATCTATAGAATATTTTAGCGAAGCAAGTATTTTTCCAAACTCATCCTTTGTGAGTTTACTACTATCGATTTCTAAGTTGAGATTTCCTTTAGCAAGTTTGTCAATGTGTGACAAAATGTACTTAACCCGTTCTACAATATAGTTGGACAAAAGCCATGATACAATTATCGCTAAGATTGTGCCTATTACCATTATGGTAATTGAAGTGGTAATGCTTGTTTTTACCATGCCAATCACTACATTAAAATCAATATTTTCTTTGGTTGCATTGTTTATATAATTATATATTTTTATAAACAAAAATATATTTGTTAAACCTAAAATTCCACCCAATGCACCTATAAAAAGAACTCCCCCAAAAATTTTATAACGTATACTGATGTTCTTGAAAAATTGCATGTCAACCTCACTTAAATAAACTAAACTACGAGAGCTTTGAGCGGGACCAAGATAGCCATCCTTACTCATATTTTCCAATAAAATTTGGTTCTACGTTCGGAGTCTATTTTGCTAAATCCAATTGTATTAAATTGTAGACAATAAAAAGGGAGCCGTCAATCTTTTGTGAGAATAAATTTAATTTGATATAAATAAAAAGCCCCCGAGATAAGGGGGGCTTTTTTTAATCCAAAGCAGGCTTCGGAGTATTTTCAGTTGAACCTGGCATAATAGGGTATTCAATCTTAGGTTGCACACCCGTTGTTGTTTTCAGGAAGGCTAAAATAGCTTCTAGGTCATTTTCAGAAAGCTCTATCCCTAACTGGGCAGAACCCATTATTTCTATAGCTTTTTTTAAGCTCCATACCTTGCCTGAATGGAAATAAGGTTCGGTAATTGCAATATTTCTGAGTGAAGGAGATTTGAATACATACTTATCTTCGGAGGTGTCTGTGACCGCAAACCTGCCCACATCATTCTGTGTAATTTCCTCATCAGGCATCTCAACCACGCCAAAAGGATAGTAATCATGTCCTCCCATATTGACACCTTTATGGCATTCTGCGCAGCCATTATTCATAAAGGCCTGTAAGCCTTCTTTTTCTTTTTTGTTTAATGCGTTTTCCTGACCTTTGAGGTATTTGTCAAAACGTGAATCGGGCGTTATAAGTGTTGCTTCAAATGCTTCAATGGCATCAGCCATATTATCAAATGTTACAGGATCAGAATCCTCCGGGAACGCTTTTTTGAAATATTCAACGTATTCAGGAATACTTTTTAGTGTTTTAACAACTCTTTCTGGAGTATTGTTCATTTCAACACTTGCCTGTACAGGGCCTTTGGCTTGTTCGGCTAGATCCTCAGCTCTTCCGTCCCAGAACTGCGCTACATTAAAAACAGAGTTAAAGACCGTTGGCGCATTTCTCGGACCTTTTTGCCATCCGTGTCCCGTTGAAACCTCCTGGTCATCATCGCCACCAAGACCAATATTGTGGCATGTATTGCAGCTTATCAATCCACTTTTGGAGAGTCTTGGGTCAAAATATAATAATTTCCCAAGCTCAATCTTTTCATACGTTAGAGGGTTATCTTTTAATTCTGGTGCACCCATTGGAACCGGCTCAAAATATTCTCTTGCCTGCTCCATAAGAGAACTTTGAGCAAACCCTATGCTTGCAGTAAGGACACAAGCAAGCATAATAAAAATACTGCGTTTTTTCATCTTGACCTCCTTAAAATTTTTGTGGTTACCTAAAAAAATCGGTAACCTAAATTATTATAATTTTAAATTAGTATTTATCGCTTGTCAAGTTTTTTACATCAAAAATATTTCGAATGGTAAAATATTTGTGATGTAAAAAAAATGGTGATACCAGTCTATTTCAGCATCTTGTATTATTAATGGAGTATAATGCCCTGTAGCACCAACCTAACAGGTTGGTAAATATATTGAGTACCGTAAATTAATTGACGTCGTCTGGCACCAGGCTTTTAGACTGGTAGATATGTTGTCAAACACCCAATTTAGCTATTCACATAGCTGCTAATTGGTCTTCGACCGATGCTAGCAGAACACATTAAACAGGTGATTACCTGGGATAAACTTATTCGTCCAAGAAACAATGCTAAAGGGTGACAATATTTTAATTATGCTAAAGTCTCGATAAACCATTTTTGAGTTTGTCAATTTAAAATAATCTTGCATAATTTTTAATTGGGATAATTTTAGTATCAAATATTCGAGGGAGGGTTTTATGAGATGTTTTCTTGTTACCATATTAATGATTGTTTTTTCCGGATTGGCTTTGGCGGAAGGTAAAAGCGTTGTTTATAATGTAAGGGGGAGTGAATACGAAGGCTATTATATTAGTGCAGGGGAAAAAGCCCCACTTATTTTGCTTATTCATGATTGGGATGGTTTAAACGAATATGAATTTAAACGGTCTAAAATGCTAAGCGATTTTGGCTATTCAGTATTTGCCGCTGATATGTTCGGTAAAGGGGTAATACCAGAAACACTGTCAGAAAAGAGGCGTCTGACTTCAGAGTTGTACCAGAATCGGGGGAAAATGCGTGATTTGTTAAGAGGGGCCATATCAGCTGCTGAGCAGGCTGGTGGCAATGTTAACAGAGCAGTAGCGATAGGTTATTGTTTTGGTGGCGCGGTTGTTCTGGAACTTGCCAGATCAGGAGTAGATTTTAAGGCATTTGTTACCTTTCATGGCGGTTTGTCCACGCCGGATGGCCAGGATTACTCAAAAACGAAAGGAGAGATTCTCGTTTTTCACGGCAGTGCAGATCAGGTGGTGACGTTGGATGATTTTGCCATGCTCGCAAAAAATCTGGAAAAAGCTGGAGTAAAACATGAAATGACAACATACAGTGGGGCTCCGCATGCGTTTACCGTTTTTGGCAGTGATAGTTACAGGGAGGATGCGGATAAAAAATCGTGGAATAGATTTGTATCCTTTTTAGAGGAAACGTTTGAAAATTAAATGTCATTAATCGCTTTGTTTGCATTATTGTCAAATGGTTTTTATACTTATTGACAAAAGAGAATAATAGTTTCCCTTTTAAGATAGAAGGGGATGTAAAAATTTAAATGATTCAATTATTAAAAGTTTTAGCAGATTTATTAACTGAACTTTTTTAAAGCAAAAAACTCTTGATCTAAACAGTTTTTCTAATTATACATGTTTTGCGAAAGAAACTATTGTCGCATAGAAAACCAAGGAGGATATTTTTATGAAAAGAGTGTCGCTGGCTTTAATGTTGATTCTGATTTTTGGTATTTTGGCATGCTCCCAAAATACTACCCAAGAAACTGCTGAAGATACGCTCAAAGAGGATAATACCCAAACATCCCAATCTGCTTCTTCCGGCTCAGATATTCAAAACCCTAATCCGCATGAGGGGATAGATATGTCCGGCTCATCAATGATGGATGGTGGCAGTGTGGAAAGAAAAATTGTTGTTCCTGAAGAAGTTGAGAAAACATATAAAAGTTTGATTCTTGAAGTTGTTGATAATAGCTCAGGAGCTACCAAATCAATTGAAAGAGAAGTTTTGATAGGTCAAAAAGCTGAAATCTCAGGAACCAATTTAGATATAGAAGTTGAATACTATTTGCCTGATTTTATTATGGAACAGAACGGGTTGATGAGTTCAAAATCTGCAGAGGAAAATAACCCTGCTGCCAAAGTTAAAATATATGAAAATAACGGATTAATATTTGATGGCTGGCTTTTTAAAAACTTTCCGGGGATTCATTCTTTTCAACATCCGGTATATGACATAAGGCTCAAAGGCTCTACTAAGAAATAATAAACTTTTTTACTAAGTTAAAAAAGGGCCTTTCCGGCCCTCTTTTATATTCCAATAAGTTCTTTTGCTTTTTGTTGTGATTTTGTAAGGATGTCTTTATGTAGACTTCCACCTTTTGAATCCATCGTCACAACGCAGGGGAAATCTTTTACCTCAATCACCCAGAATGCTTCAGGAGTGCCGAATTCTTCCAGCTTGAAAACATTTTTCACTTTGGTAATTCGTTTTGCAATGAGCGTACCTGCTCCCCCTACGGCGTGCAAATAAACAGCACCACATTTTTTTAATCCTTCAGCTGTTTTTTCTCCCATTCCACCTTTTCCGATAACAGCTCTGACATTGTATTCACAGATTACATCCGCTTGATATGGTTCTTCCCTTGCACTGGTGGTGGGACCTGCTGCAATAAAAGACCATTCTCCATTTTCGTTTCTGACCACAGGGCCACAATGGTAGATAACTGATTCTTTTAAATATTCTCTTATAAAATCAGGTTTTTCTTCCACCATCAGTTTATGTGCAGCATCCCTTGCCGTTACAATTGTGCCTGACAAGGATACCTCATCACCAACATTAAGCTCTCTAATTTTTGCTTCAGAAATTGGAGTTGTTAATTTAATCATAAGCCACCTCTCCATTTTTGATTGTTAATTGCTTCCTTCTGTATGCCCAGCACATGTAAGAAATTGCAACATAATATGTCGCCGGATGCCTGTGTTGGTAATCAATATGAACTCCCAGCACGGTATTTTTTCCGCCAAATCCCATGGGCCCGATACCCAGTTCATTTAGCTCTGAATAAAGTTGTTCTTCAAGCTTTGCAATTTCCGGATTTTCATGTCTCTGATTCAGTTTTCTAAAAAACTGTTCTTTGGATAGGGCATACGAAGTCATTCTGTCGCCACCGATACCTACTCCGATGATACCCGGAGCACATCCTAGCCCTTGCGCTTTCGTTACTGCGTCTATTATAACCTTTCGAACGCCTTTTAAGTCCCTTCCTGCTTTTAATCCAGCATCAGGTAGTTTATACTGTATTCCAACATTTTCACTGCCGCCACCTTTTAACATAAGTCTAATCCTTACTTCATCTTTATCCCATTGATGAAAGTGGATGTAAGGTGCATTCTTGCCGATGTTATTGCCAGTATTTTTATTTGTGACTGGATCCACAGCATTGGGGCGCAAATATTGTAACTTGGTGGCTTCATCGGCAGCAGCTTCAATGGCCTGTCTGTATTTAGCCTCGCTGTCACCAACAGGAAAGTCGATGTAAAAAATTAATGCTCCGGTGTCCTGGCAGATAGGGGTGGAGTTTTCTCTGGCTAATTTGATATTTTCAATTATTGTCGCGAAAACGTTTTTAGCAGGTGTGCCCTCTTCTTCGGTTTCATAAGCTGTCTTAATTGCTTCCTCAACATCTTGAGGCAAGTCTGTTGACGCTTTTCTGATTAATTCTAATATTGATTCCTGGAGATTCATAAGCACCTCTCTCTTTTCTTATTAGAAAAAGCAATTTGCCTTTCTGACAAATTTTGCTATATATTTGCTCAGATGTCAACTGTATATTGTATACAATTAACAACTGTTTTATTATTGGTTTAAATTTACGCACAGCCATAGATAGTGCTTGTGGATATAATTTGTCTTTATAATAATTTTTTATGGAATTTTTTTATTAAATTTTGCTATAGATTTCAAAATATGTTTTAATTTTTTTTTGACAAATTTTCTGAAAAGTTGTATACAAAATACAAAAAGAAAGTTGGAGGGGTTTGTTATGTTAAATGAATATGAAAAGCATGTAAAAGAAAGAAAAGAGCTTGGTATTCCTCCATTGCCTTTATCTCCTGAGTTGACAGAAGAGGTTTGTAAAAAACTCGAAAATACCGAAGATGAGAAAGATCAGGAATATTTGCTATATTTGCTTAAAGAGAGGGTGGCCCCTGGGGTTGATCCGGCCTCAAAAGTAAAAGCGGACTGGCTAAATAACGTTGCAACCGGAAGCGTTAAATCCCCTGCAGTATCCCAAGAAGATGCTGTTGATATTTTAGGCACGATGCTTGGCGGATATAATGTCCAATATTTGGTTGAGTTGCTTAAGGATGACAAGCTGGGAAAAAGAGCTGCTGAAGCATTGAAAAAAACGATCCTTGTTTATGATGCTTTTGATGAAGTGTTGGAACTTTCTAAATCCAATTCTTATGCTAAAGAGGTAATAAAATCATGGGCTGAAGGCGAATGGTTTACTTCAAAACCTGAATTTCCAAAAGAAATGAAGCTAAAGGTTTATAAGGTAGATGGTGAAATCAATACAGATGATTTATCTCCAGCAAAACATGCCTGGAGTCGTCCTGATATCCCGTTGCATGCTCTTGCTATGGGAGAATCACGGTTTCCAGGGGGTAATGAGACCATTAAAAAATATCGCGAAGAAGGTTACAAGGTTGCTTTTGTTGGCGATGTTGTGGGCACGGGATCTTCAAGAAAATCAGCTTGCAACTCTTTGATGTGGCATATTGGTGAAGATATCCCCAATGTACCCAATAAAAGAAATGCCGGCGTTGTAATAGGCGGTCTTATCGCTCCAATTTTCTTTAATACTACTGAAGATTCAGGTGGTTTACCGATAATGTGTGATGTTACTGGATTGAAAACAGGTGATGTTATTGTACTGGATTTTGAAAAAGGGGAGTTGAGAAAAGAGGATGGAACGGTTGTTGCTAACTTTGAGCTTAAGCCTAAAACATTAAAAGATGAATATAGAGCTGGTGGTAGGCTAAACCTTATTATAGGGCGCTCACTGACAAATAGAGCTCGTAAAGCTTTGGGAATGGAGGAGTCTGACCTTTTTATAAAAGCGGATAATCCAAAACCTAAACCTAACCAGGCTTACTCATTAGCCCAGAAGATTGTTGGTAAAGCTTGTGGAGAAAAGGGCGTTTTGCCTAATGCTTCATGCGAACCTAAAATGACTACAGTCGGTTCGCAGGATACCACAGGCCCCATGACTGCAGATGAATTGAAAGAACTTGCTTGTTTGAAATTTCAGACGGATTTATTTATGCAGTCTTTCTGCCATACAGCAGCTTATCCAAAGCCGGCTGATGTTAAAATGCACAAGTCTCTTCCTGATTTTGTCATTGAAAGAGAAGGTGTCGCTTTAAAGCCTGGGGACGGCGTCATACATTCATGGCTTAACAGGTTGCTTTTGCCTGATACTGTAGGAACAGGTGGTGATTCACACACAAGATTTCCTATAGGTATTTCTTTTCCTGCAGGCTCTGGATTGGTGGCATTTGCAGGTGCGCTCGGTTTTATGCCTCTGGATATGCCTGAATCTGTTCTTGTAAAATTTAAAGGTAAACTAAATCCTGGTATAACGTTAAGAGATGTGGTGAATGCAATTCCTTATTTTGCCATACAGGAAGGTTTGCTGACTGTTGAAAAAGCTGGTAAGAAAAATATCTTTAATGGCCGGATACTTGAAATGGAAGGTTTACCTGATCTTACTGTTGAGCAGGCTTTTGAGCTTACAGATGCATCTGCGGAAAGGTCTGCAGCTGGAGCTACTATAAAACTTTCTGAAAAAAGTGTGGCTGAATTTCTAAAAAGTAATATTGCCCTTATGAAAAAAATGATTGAGGATGGATACCAGTACGCTGATACATTGAAACGGAGAATTGAAAACTGTGAGAAATGGCTAGAGAAACCTGAGCTGCTTGAAAGGGACGAGGATGCGGAATATGCTGCAGTGCTTGAGATAGACCTTAGTGATATAAAAGAACCGATACTTGCTTGCCCCAATGATCCAGATGATGTTAAATTGCTTTCTGAGGTAGCTGGAGTCAATATAGATGAAGTCTTTATTGGATCCTGTATGACCAATATTGGTCACTTCAGAGCCGCCGGGAAAGTATGGGAAGGTGAGAAATATCCCCAGACGAGAATTTGGGTAACGCCTCCAACCAAAATGGATGCAGCTAAATTAAAGGAGGAGGGTTACTATTCAATTTATTCTCAGGTTGGTGCTAGAGTTGAAATACCTGGGTGCTCTCTTTGCATGGGTAACCAAGCCAGAGTGAGACCTGGTGCAAGTGTTTTGTCAACGTCCACAAGAAATTTTGACAACAGGATGGGAGATGGCGCCAAGGTGTATTTGGGATCTGCTGAGTTGGCAGCTGTAACTGCGCTAATAGGTAAACTGCCATCTGTGAATGATTATATGAAAATTTTTGAGAAAAAAATTGCGCCGAATACAAATGAAATTTATAAATATCTTGAATTTGACAAAATGGGTGAAGTCGTGCTGGAGTATTCATAAAAAAAGCTGCCCTAGGGCAGCTTTTTTTATGATAGAATAATATATTATTATTATAATTACTTATTTTGCATATCTCCTTTTTGTTGGTTCAGTAGTATAAAAAAGATTGAAATATTAAAGTTTCTTTATTGCAAACTGATATGTTATATTTTTATTAAATCTCTTGTTAAATTACTTTTTTCTTTTATTCCCGTAAAATTAGGTTAAATAGAACTTAGTAAATGTAGTCATTGTTAACTTATAAGTAAAAAAATACAATATGCTGATTGGTTAAGTTGTCAAAAAAATAAATACCGTTTTGTTATTAAAATACTCAATATCTCTTGACAATAATAGAATATTTTTGTATATAGTATACAGTATACATGTTTTATGATCGGCATTTACAGCAACAGGGATGAGTTTTGTTATCATTCCTAATGACGTTATTTTAAAAAAGCTATAATAAGGAGAGGATATGGTAACAGGAAAACCTACAATTGTTTGGACAGCGGTTGATGAAGCACCAGCGCTTGCTTCTTATTCACTTCTTCCTATCGTGAGGAAGTTTTTGGACTCAGCAGGGATTGATGTTGTGTCAAAGGATATTTCTTTGGCTGGCAGAATCTTAGCCAATTTTCCCGATTATCTAAAGGATGATCAGAAAGTTCCGGATGACTTGGCTGAGCTGGGTGAGCTTGTTAATAAACCGGAGGCTAATATTATTAAGCTTCCTAATATCAGTGCAACTATTCCTCAGCTTAGAGCGGCGATTGAAGAGTTACAAAAAAAAGGATTTAATGTGCCCGATTACCCTTGGAATCCCCAGACTGATGAGGAGAAAGAAATACAGCAAAGATATGGAAATGTATTGGGTGGCGCTGTAAACCCTGTTTTAAGGCAAGGTAATTCGGACAGAAGGCCACCTTTGGCGGTGAAAAAGTTTGCAAAGAAATATCCTGAGTCTATGGGACTACCTTTGCTTGATTGGGATAAAGACTCAAAGACACATGTTGCTCATATGGAAGATGGGGATTTTTTTGCCAATGAGAAATCTATTGTTACCGAAAATAAAACACGGTTTAGGATTGAATTCCAGGATGAATCGGGTAACGTTAACGTACTAAAGGATGGTTTGGAATCTCTGGATGGTGAAGTACTTGACGGAACATTTATGAGCAAGAAGAAACTTCGTGAATTTTATGAAAAGCAAGCTGAAGATGCAAAAGCCAAAGGAGTACTATTATCTTTGCACCTTAAAGCTACTATGATGAAAGTGTCAGATCCAATAATTTTTGGTCATTGTGTTTACGTATACTTTAAAGATGTTTTTGAAAAACATGAAAAAACTTTTAAAGAGTTAGGTGTTGATCCAAACTACGGTTTAGCTGACTTGTATGCCAAAATTGAGAAATTGCCAGCAGATAAGAAGAAAGAAATAGAAGATGATATAAAAGCAGTTTATTCCAAACGTCCGGAATTGGCTATGGTGGATTCGGGAAAAGGGATAACAAATTTACATGTGCCAAATGATATTATTATAGATGCTTCTATGCCTGTTGTTGTACGTGATGGTGGAAAAATGTGGGGGCCTGATGATGCCCAACATGACACTAAAGCCATGATACCTGACAGATGTTATGCCGGAATTTACCAGGAAGTAATTACTGATTGTCAGAAAAAAGGAAAATTTAACAGAGCTACAATGGGCAGTGTTTCCAATGTTGGTCTTATGGCCCAAAAGGCTGAAGAATATGGATCTCATCCCACTACGTTTGAAATACCTTCTAATGGTAAAGTTAAAGTTGTTGATGATGCTGGTAATGTAATGTTGGAACATGACGTGGAAGAAGGGGATATTTGGAGGATGTCAAGGGCAAAAGATATCCCTATCAGGGACTGGGTGAAATTGGCTGTTAACAGAGCGAGGGCAACAGGTGTCCCCGCAGTTTTTTGGTTAGATGAAAACAGAGCCCACGATGCCCAGCTCATTAAAAAAGTTAATAAATATTTGAAAGAACATGATACAAACGGACTTGATATTAGGATCATGTCACCAGTGGAAGCTATGAAATTTTCGCTTGAAAGGATTAGGGATGGAAAGGATACAATATCTGTGACAGGCAACGTTCTGCGTGATTACTTAACCGACTTATTTCCTATTCTTGAGCTTGGTACTAGTGCAAAAATGTTGTCAATAGTTCCGCTTTTGAATGGTGGAGGACTATTTGAAACAGGTGCGGGTGGTTCAGCACCTAAACATGTACAGCAATTTTTGAAAGAAGGTCATTTAAGATGGGATTCACTGGGAGAATTTACAGCACTTGGGGCATCGCTGGAGCATTTGAGCAAGGTTTATGATAACAAAAAAGCTAAGCTGTTAGCGGATACACTGAATGAAGCGGTTGAGAAGTTTTTGGAAAATGGAAAATCACCATCCAGAAAAGTTTATGAGCTAGATAACAGGGGGAGTCATTTCTATTTTGCCATGTATTGGGCTGAAGCACTTGCAAATCAAAATGATGACAGAGAACTAAAAGAAAGATTTGCTCCTGTGGCTGAAAAGATGAAGCAAAATGAAAAGAATATTGTAGATGAGCTTAACAACAAAGCTCAAGGCAAGCCTGTGGACATAGGAGGCTATTTCAGAACGGATCCTGTAAAGACGGCA
Organism: bacterium; assembly: GCA_041694215.1. Taxonomy (GTDB): domain Bacteria; phylum Chrysiogenota; class Deferribacteres; order Deferribacterales; family Flexistipitaceae; genus Flexistipes. Next base: position 1,314 of record JASMTO010000037.1, on the reverse strand, counting down.
AAAGCTATGCGTCCCAGTGAAACGTTTAATGCGATAATTGATTCAATATAATGTTTTTATCGTGGCTATTTTAAGTTTGGTTTCGATAAAATAAAAAAATAAAGGAGGTAAATTATGGCTTTTAAAAGACCTAAGATAGCACTAATTGGTGGTGGACAGATAGGTGGTGTTTTGGCTCAGCTTTCAGCATTTAAAGAGTTGGGCGATGTCGTTATGTATGATATCGTTGAGGACATGCCCCAAGGCAAAACCTTAGACATTGCAGAAGCTTCAAGGATTGATGGCTTTGATGTCGAGTTGAAAGGTACTAATGAGTACGAGGGGATTGCGGGTGCAGATGTTGTTATTGTAACAGCTGGTTTGCCGAGAAAGCCTGGGATGAGCAGAGATGACTTGCTAACAAAAAATGCAGGAATCATAAAAGAGGTTGCTGAAGGAATTAAGACACATGCACCAGATTCATATGTGATTGTTATTTCCAATCCTCTTGATGCTATGGTTACTCTGATGAAGGAAATTACAGGTTTTCCCACTAACAGAGTTTTTGGGCAAGCTGGCGTTCTTGACTCATCACGGTTTGCATCTTTTATAGCTTGGGAACTTGGTGTTTCTGTTAAAGACGTTAATGCCCTTGTGCTTGGTGGCCATGGGGATACAATGGTACCCCTGGTAAGGTATGCTAATGTAAACGGTGCACCTGTTATGGAACTGCTTGAAAGAAAGTATGGTGATGCTAAAAAAGCTCAGGAAGTAATGGATGCAATAGTTGATCGTACAAGAAAAGCTGGTGGAGAAGTTGTTGGACTTTTGAAAACAGGCTCAGCTTTTTATTCCCCCGCCTCAGCTGCTATAGCTATGACAGAAGCTCTTTTGAAAGATCAAAAGAGGGTTCTTCCTGTTTGTGCTTTTCTGAAAGGTGAGTACAACGTTAATGACATGTACTTGGGTGTTCCAGCTGTTATTGGAGGTGATGGTGTTGAAAAAGTCATTGAATTGAGCCTTAATGAAGAAGAAAGTAAAATGCTTGATAATTCAGTGGATGCAGTGAAAAAGCTCCTTGATGATATGAAAAGGTTAGGTTTCTTATAAGTTTTACGAAGGGGAAAACCCCTTCGTAAAGCCTATACAAATTTTGTATTATTAGTTTAAAGTGACTAGTGTAAAATAAGGAAAAATTTCTCTTTAAGATTGCATTAGGAGTTGCAAGCCACCTTTAAGTTGTTGTAGATTAAGGTTTTACGAGAACAAAAATCACAACCAAAAAGGTGACTTGCAATGAACAAATTAAACTACAAATTTGAAAGAAGCAATGAT
>JASMTO010000036.1:0-7087 GCA_041694215.1 bacterium | reverse complement strand
AAAACAAGTAGACTCTTGACCTCAATCACTGGTGTGGATGTCCAGCCAAATAAAGCAATAGTAGGAAAAAATGCTTTTGCTCATGAAGCAGGGATTCATCAGGATGGGGTGTTAAAAGAACGCACAACATATGAAATAATGACCCCAGAGAGTGTGGGATTTCCTTCAAATAAGCTGGTATTAGGCAAACACTCAGGAAGGCATGCCTTTGTACAAAGGCTAAAGGATCTTGGCTTTGAACCCCACACATATGACCTGGAAAAAGCATTTGCAAAATTTAAAGAGCTTGCCGATAAAAAGAAGGAAGTTTACGATGAAGATCTGGAAGCCATTGTGGAAAATCAGATGTCAGAGGCGAAAGAATTTTACTCACTTGAATATCTAAATATTGTCAGTGGTAACACATCGATTCCCACTGCCACTGTGCAGATTGTTGATGAAAATGAAAATATTGTTACCGATGCCTCCATCGGCGATGGCCCTGTGGATGCATCTTTTAAAGCAATAGAAAGAATAACAAAAATCCCCGGAAGATTGAAAAAATATCGTATTAATGCTATAACTGCAGGCAAAGACGCCCAAGGAGAAGTTGTGGTAAGTGTGGATTTTGAACAATCGGGAAATGAAATTACCGGAAAAGGATATTCCACTGATGTTGTGGAAGCCAGTGCTAAAGCATACTTAAATGCACTTAACAGGTATCTTTTGAGAAAAAACAGTAAATTATCCAGACACAACAATGGAATATAAAAAAGAGGGACTATGCCCTCTTTTTTTTTATTCAACTATTACAAAAAAAAACCGATATAGTAATTGCAATTTTTTTTTAAACCATTTAGAATCTGAGATATGAGTAAAGTAACATTTTCGCATCAAAAGTAATTTTTAATTATTGGGGCAGAAAGGAGAGATTATGAAGCTCGGAGCCAAAATTAATTTGACAATTTTAGCAATAATGTTAATAGGCTTTTCTGTTTTATTTCTTGTGGATGCTTATATTTTCAGAAAACAAGCTTATGAGCAAAATATCGAAAAAGCCAGATCTCTCATTATACTTTCCGAAGGTATTCGGGAATTCATGGCGGACAAACTGGAAATGAATGTATATGATCTTGAAAAAGTGAAAAAAAATGTAGATGAATTACTATATATCGTACCTGTCGTAAGCTCAATGATGATTATGGAGAACAAAGCTGAGGAAATTGGCCTTGAATTCAAGGTCCCGAAAATTTCTCCCAGGAATCCAAATAATGAACCTGATGAAATAGATTTAAAAGTTCTATCCATTTTAAAAGAAAGAGATGCAGGTAGCGGCTCCACCCCTGAATACAAAGTAATAGATAAAGAAAACGGTTTTATTAGATATTACAAAGCTGTACGTCTCACAAAAGAATGTGAGTGGTGCCATGGAGATCCTGCAACCTCTAAAGAACTCTGGGGTAACGATAAAGGGTTGGATCCAACTGGCGTAAAAATGGAAAATTGGAGAGCAGGTGAAATCCATGGAGCTTTTGAAATTTTTATCCCTTTGGCTCCAATAAATACTGCAATAAAAGCTAATTTAATGAGAAACTTTGGGTTGTTGGTGTTCATACTTATAATGATATCAATTGCAATAAGGATACTTTCACAACAACTTATTGTCAAAAGGCTCACCAACATAAACAATACGCTGCACGAAATTGCTGATGGAGACTTCAACGTACAAATAAAAGAGAGCTCTAAAGATGAAATAGGAAATGTTGCTAACTCAGTTAATAAAATGGTTACAGATGTAAAAAGTGCTCTTTCCATGGTAGCAGAATCGATAGATCAATTGGCTTCCACATCGACACAGCTCTCACAAAATGCTGAAATGATAGCAAACGGTGCGGTGGATCAGGCTGAACAGGCGTCTTCAACTGCTTCTGCGGTTGAAGAAGTTAACTCCACGGTAGCCGAGGTCGCCCAAAACGCTGCTAATGTTGCTGAAAGTGCTAATAATGCAAGAGAATCAGTACTTAAAGGACATAATGTTGTAGCAGAAACGAAAAATATGATGGAACAGATTGCATCCACAGTAAACGAAGCGGGTAATACAGTAAAAGCACTTGGAGATTCAAGTGAGCAGATAGGGCATATCATACAAGTTATTGATGATATTGCTGATCAGACAAACCTACTGGCACTTAATGCTGCTATTGAAGCTGCAAGAGCTGGGGAACACGGAAGAGGTTTTGCTGTAGTTGCAGATGGAGTAAGAAAGCTGGCGGAGAAAACAGTTAAAGCAACAAAAGAAATTTCTGAGATGATACAAAACATACAGGCAGACACCGGTGGCGCTGTCGCTGGAATGAAAGAAAGTGTGGATCTTGTGGAAAAAGGTACAGAAAAGGCTGAAGAAGCTAAAGCAGCTTTGGATGAAATCAGGGATAATGTAGAAAATGTATCCAGAGAGGTAGAACAGATTGCAAGGGCCACGGATGAACAGTCCAATGCAACGGAAATGATGGCTGAAAATGTTGAAAATATATCAAAGATTTCATCGGAAAACTCTATGGCTTCAAAAGAGTCTGCCGAAGCAGTAGAACATCTCTCAAAACTTGCTTCTGACCTGCAAAACATGATTTCAAAATTCAAAATTTAAATTTTTTAACAGGCGATGTTTCTCATCGCCTGTTTTTCATAAAGCAAACTAAAGTAAAAATTTGTTGACATTGAAAATACATAATTGTATTCTCTCATCGAGAGGATTATATGAACATTAAATTAATAAGTGTAAAGATGTAAATCTGTAAGAGCCCCGCTGCATAATGTAGCGGGGCTCTTTTTTTGTATTTTAGGGGGGTATTATGGAAAAAGAAATTCTGAATAAACATGAACTGGACAGTATAATAACAAGAATCACTTTTCAGATTCTTGAAAAGTGTAAAAACTTTGAAAACTTGGCTTTAATCGGCATTAAAAGACGGGGAGCAATATTAGCCGACAGAATTAACGAAAAAATCCAGGAATATAAAAACAAAAAATCTCCTGTCGGTTATCTGGATATAACACTCTACCGCGACGATCTCACGGAAATTGCCGACTATCCGGAACTATCAGGAACTGAAATTGAATTCAGTGTAAAATCAAAAAATATAATTCTGATTGATGATGTAATCTTTACCGGTCGCACTGCCAGAGCGGCACTTGACGCTATTATAGATTTTGGAAGACCTGAAAAAATAATTTTAACCTGTCTGATAGACAGAGGTCACAGGGAATTGCCTATACAGCCGGATTTCACGGGAAAATATGTTCCCACTAGTATAGAGGAAAAGATAAATGTAAAGTTAAAAGAACTGGATGGTATGGACTCAGTCAGTATAGAAAAATAATAGACCGGAGTGTAAAATGAGTTTTAAGAAGAAAGATTTAATAGGCTTAAAAGATTTAATAGGCTTAAAGGATTTAAGCAAAGATGAAATTTTATTTATTCTTGAAACGGCTGAAAAGTTTAAAGAAATAGGCAAACGAGACGTAAAAAAAGTTCCCACGTTGAAGGGCAGGACTGTTGTTAACCTTTTTTTTGAACCCTCCACAAGAACCAGGACATCCTTTGAAATTGCTGCAAAACGCCTATCAGCAGATACAATAAACTTTTCAGCATCATCAAGCAGCACTTCCAAAGGAGAAACATTGATTGATACAATTAGGAACATCGAATCAATGAGTGCCGATATCTTTGTGGTAAGGCATGCTTTTTCAGGTTCAGCCAAATTTATTGCAGAAAATACAAGAACAAAAATTATCAATGCCGGCGACGGAACCAATGAGCACCCCACACAGGCTTTACTGGATCTCATGACGATTAAAGAGCATAAAAAAACTTTCGAAAATTTGAATGTCTCCATAATAGGTGATATTACCCACAGCAGAGTTGCCCGTTCAAATATCTGGGCAATGAAAAAACTGGGTATCAATTTGAAATTATTTGGTCCTAAAACTATGCTGCCTGTAAATACAGATCCTTTCGGATGTGACGTTTGTACCAATATAGAGGAAGCACTTGAAAACACTGATGTAATCATGATGCTCAGGATTCAGATGGAAAGGCAATCAAAGACACTTTTACCTTCAGTAAAGGAATATGCAAAACTTTTCGGACTTAACAGGAAAAAAATGCAAATGGCTAAAAAAGATGCAATAATAATGCATCCGGGTCCCATAAACAGAGGAGTTGAGTTAGCTAGCGATGCGGCCGACTCACCAAAATCGGTAATACTTAATCAGGTGGAAAACGGCGTAGCAGTGAGGATGGCTGTTTTATATCTGCTTGGAATTCATAACGGAGGTTAACAAATGGATTTATTGCTTAAAGGCGGAACAATTATAAACCACGATGAAGAAGCGGTGTCAGATATTTTAATCAAAGAGGGTAAGATTTCAAAGATAGCTAAAAATATCAATACAGGGTCAAAGACTGAAACAATTGACTGTACTAATCTCATTATTACGCCGGGGTTAATAGATATGCATGTTCATTTCAGAGATCCTGGTCTTGAATATAAGGAAGATATTTTTTCCGGATGCGACGCTGCTGCTGCAGGGGGAGTAACCACCTGTTTTCCCATGGCCAACACGAAACCTGTAAATGATAATGCTTTTTTGACTTTATACATGATAGATAAAGCTAAAAATTATGGAAAAACAGATATTTTCCCTGTGGGGGCAATAACAAAAGGAATGAAAGGTGAAGAACTGGCCGAAATGGGCGAAATGAAACAGGCGGGGGCCCTGGCATTCTCTGATGATGGATTGCCAATAGTCTCAAGTGAAGTAATGAGAAGGGGGCTGGAATATGCCTCTGGTATAGGTGCTTTTATTATAACGCATTCTGAAGATCTGTCTCTTGTTGGTGACGGTGTTATCAATGAAGGTGAAATCTCCACAATTACCGGTCTAAAAGGTATACCTTCTGAAGCAGAAGAGATAATGATTTCAAGAGATATATTGCTTTCCAAGCTTACCGGCGCTCACATACATATTGCACATGTCAGCACAAAAGGCTCTGTGGATTTAATACGCAGAGCAAAAGACAAAGGGTTGAATGTTACGTGTGAAGCTGCACCCCACCATTTTACTTTTACGGATGAAGAGCTGCTTAATTATGATACAAACTACAAAATGAACCCGCCGTTACGGGGAAAAGAAGATGTAGAATATATAAAATCAGCGTTGAAAGATGGCACAATCGATATCATAGCCACAGATCACGCACCCCATCATCCGGATGAAAAATTTGTAGAATTTGATAAGGCTCCAAACGGTATCATAGGGCTGCAAACACTTGTTCCCCTTACTTTTAAACTCATAGACGATGGGATTATTGGATTGAAAGAATTTGTGAAACTGACTTCTTATAAACCGGCAAAAATAGCAGGATTGACAGACAGAGGCGAAATTAAAGAGGGTAAAATAGCTGATATCACCATAATAGATACCGATAAAACATATCTTTATGATGATAAACTAAACAAATCCAAAGCAAAAAATTCACCGCTTTTAGGTGCCAGCCTGCAGGCAATAGCTTTATATACTATTAAAAGGGGCCGAATTGTACACAAAAATTAGCACTTAGCACTATATTGACAAATATTTTTTATGCTCGATATTGGTAATAGTTGTCCGGTGATCTTCCCAGTCAGCCATTTTTAACCGTAAGTAATTATTAAACAAATCTTCCCCCAGTACCTCTTTCAGAAATTTACTTTTTTCAGATTCCATCAATGCTTCATAGAAATCTCTTGGGAGAAATCTTTTGTCCAACACTTTGGGGATATAATTTTTCTGGTAAGTATTTCCCATATCGGGTTTGCCCGGATCTAATTTTTCATCAATTCCTCTGAGCCCCATAGCTATGAGAGTGGCAAATTTAAGATATACGTTCCCTGTTGCATCCGCACATCTTAATTCAAACCTCGTGGCCTTGGGGTCAGCTGAATAAGGTATTCTCACCATAGAACTTCTGTTCCTAAGCCCCCAACCTCTTACAATTGGAGCTTCTCTGTTCATTACATATGCCTTATAGGAATTTAAAGTTGAAGCAAATATTATAGATGCTTCTCTTGCATACTTTATTATACCCCCTATAAAATTACGCATTTTTTCGCTTAAACCGAACTCGCCATTTTTATCATAACATAAATTGGTTCCATGCTCATCAGTAAAGGAAGCATGGATATGAAAGGCGTTACGGTTAAATCCGGTAAAGGGTTTTGACATAAAAGTAGCATACATCCCGCATTCAGCGGCTACTTCTTTTGTTACATATTCAAAAAGTACTGTCCTGTCAGCAATACCTAATGGATCGCCAGGTTCAAGATTAATCTCATGTTGCGACGATGTTACTTCATGGTGCGTTTTTTCAAAATTTATGCCACATTTTTCAAGTACTTTAACAATTTCGTGTCTGACCACTTCCCCCGTATCACTGGGGCCTGAGCCAAAATAATCCAATTTGTCCGTATGTATGTCCTGACTGAATTCATCCTTTTTTAGAAGGAAAAATTCGTGTTCAGGACCAAAAACAAATTTCATTCCATAATTATTTTCAGCGACATCAATTATTTTTTCCAACACAGCTCTGGGATCTACCGTTGAACGGCTACCGTCCTGATCATATAGTTTGCCAACAAAAAAACCAACCGTTTTATCCATAAAAGGCACTATTTTAAAACTTTCAATTACTGGCTTAAGAATCCTATCACTGTTATCCACGGTGGCTATCCCGGCAATTGAACTACCATCGATACCAACACCATTTTCAATAATTTTATCTATATCCGAAGGATTAACAGACAAGCTCCTTGTCCTGCCATTTAAATCCTTAAAAAAAATTTTTGTAATATCAGCTTTCTTTAAATACCGGTCCACATCAGACTTACTTGACGATAACATTTCATCCCCCTTGTTACTTCGATATTAACTAATACGACAGCATTTGAGCTGATTTGTTGTACAATAGTCATGTATACGCAAAAGCCCTCCCTCTCCACCGGGCACATGCTACGTTAAGTGCCCGGGAAAAGTAAGAAGGGGTACTTTTTTGTCAGATAACATTACA
>JASMTO010000035.1:0-2618 GCA_041694215.1 bacterium | reverse complement strand
GAATGACCATACAGTTGTGTCATCAGGTATTCGTTTTGGAAACCCCAGGAATTTTCTGAATGAAATGCGATCAATACATTGTCGTTCAAGTTCTGGATCAGAAAGACCATGCCATTGTTGTAATACAAGCATTTTGAACATCATTACAACATCATTTTCAGGTCGACCGCCTTTGTCTGTCCTGTTGATATACATAGATTCAAGTATGGGACGAAATGGCTTCCAGTCGATCAACTTGTCTATTTCAGATAGTTTGTCACCAGCAGCTATCAAACGGTCATATTCCTGTTTCAGGGTGAAATTACTGAAAGTACTCATATATCTATATTTATATTGGTTGAATATAAATATTATTATTTAGTTTGGGTGAGAGGAGGAGTTAATCGGAAATCTCAGGGATATAATCACAATTTTCTTCATTAACACACCTTCCTTATTGATTTCTATTAGTTGTCTTGTTTTCCTGCACGGCCTTAATAAGCATATCAGGATTATGTTTGATGGCATCCATCAGTAATGTCAGCACCTCATCGTCACTATCCTGTATGTTCACCATACTTTCGGCATTTGATGTCATGCTGCATTTGCTGCAGAAATTCTTGGTCGGGCACATCACGCATCACGAGCCATTCGGAGAGAGTGTAATGGAATAAAAAAGAGAATTGACGAATAAAGCACTTTAATTTAATGAAGATGTGGTTATTATAGGACTATGTAAAATATTTTAGTAGCCCGGCACGGATTCGAACCGAGGTTGCAGGATCCAGAGTCCCACATGATTGACCACTACACTACCGGGCTGCTACGAAACGTATCCTAAATTGGATATTTAGTATATAAAATTATCGGGAATTATATTTCATCCGGGTCTTTATTTAATATAGCAGTAGACCACCAGTTGGCCATATCTATAAGATCTTTACTGAACTGACTGGATAAACGGTACTCCTTGTTCTTGTTAGATATGAGTCCCGCACCAAGTAATTTATTGCGCATTGCATAGAAAGATGCTCTTCCAACATCAAGTTCTTTCATTATTGACTCCCATTCACTTGTTTTAACAGCATTACCACTCTTCTGGCGTTCTTCGATTATAGTCAGAAATTGCTGTCCGCGCCGTGCAGTGGCATCTTCCTGAAAAAGCCTGCGCATAAGGCTATAATAAGGATCCCTGGAGTGTGTAATCCGAGATCCAGAATCAGAACGTATTATGAGGGTTGTGGATGTACGTGGAGCATCCTTTATTGCTACCATGAATAATCATTCATGTAGATGGTTTTTCTCGCGCGGTAATGGCATTCTGTATCAAGTCTACATACTCTTCTTTTAGTGAGTATGTTGTAGGTGTCTTGTATGACTCCTTATGGGATCTCAAAATACCCAACTTTGAATGTATATAACCAACCATAGAGGCCACTACACTTCTGGATGCGTCGAACTGCTTGTTGATCTTTTCGTGAAGATCATCAACCGTAAACTGTTTTACGTTGAGAAGAATAGATAGTATATGGGTACGCAGTCCGCTCACGTCAAGTTCTACGAACTTTTTGAGACGGTTTTTTATTTTAGATCTAATAGCTTTCATAGAATTACCCCTATCTATGTATTAATTCATATATATACAATCAAACTATTTATATGTTTGTAAAGTAATGTTGTTTCTGTAACCTTAATAGAGGCCTAATATAATGAAAGTATCTTTTGATAAATCAACCTTGCGCTATTCACTACCAAATAAGCTATTGTGCATAGATGATAATAGATTAATTCCTCCTTTTGAAGAAGAGGAAAATGAAATGGGTGTATGCAGTGAGTGTGAAGGTCCGTTGTTTTCCTTCACTTATCACAAATTTCAGGATTATACGGCAGTGGTATGTCGCTGTGGTGATTGCTCTCTTTTAAGGATAATTCTTTTTGATCCTGCATGGGAATGGGTTGGAGAATACCCGGTGTCAATTATCGATGATGCCTCACAAAACAGTGTCAATTTAGTTGAAAATAAATCTATATCAGATATTGGAAACATTGCAGCAGTAAAACTGGAAACTGTGTTTTCGCCCAGGGAAATTGAAGCTATGATTCAAAAATCAAAGGGTGAAAACTATGTTCGCCAGTATCTCTATAATGCAAGAAAAAAATATTCGCTGTTCACTGAATTATTTGGTTATTATCTGGAGATTTAAATCTCACTTTTTGCCAACTCATTCCTGACAAAATATTTTTATTTTGTGTTAGTTGTTAAATTTATGATTATGTTGGGTTGGCCTACATTGAAATTATTTTGAGATTGTTTGGTAGAATAATATACAGTTAATTTTATAATATGTAATATTTTTTAATTACTAAAACTCATCCATATTAGGTAATGTTTTTTAATGACATTGATTTTTTTTAATGAAGTTAACTTATTATATTTGTTACTTATGCGTTTAATAAATTTAATATGTTTTCTTTTAAAACAACTTGAATTTTATTATTATGTATATCTTGTGAAGTGGGTTGTAATTTAGTGAGTTTGGCACATTAAATATTGTATAGATGATTTTGAGTATATTACATATAATATATGAATAGAATATTGTTTTTTGATAAATATGCGTTTCTTCTATTTTTCTGTG
>JASMTO010000034.1:0-7288 GCA_041694215.1 bacterium | reverse complement strand
GTATTTTTATAAAAGCTGCTACGGATACCTCTGTAATGTATCCTCTTTCCAGTTTACTGAGTGTAACTCTGCTTATTTCTGCTTCATCGGCCAAACGCTGCTGGGTAATTTTTTTTGATTTACGCAATTGCCTGATTTTTTCACCGATTTCCCAAAATTTCATTTTTAATATCCTTCTTCGTTTTCATATCTTCCGATGACTCCCAGGATGTGATGATATCTTTACCGGTTTTTTCAAAATGCGGATTTTCTTTGACATATTTTTTTATATCATTTTTTACATCAATCATTGCCTGCATGCACTCATCATAGATTTTTTCAGACTCCTTATCAGAAATAAGACAGTAATTTTTACCAAAGGTTAAAAGCTCTTTTTTGCCCCACCAGATTTTTCTGCCGAACATTGTCAGAGCTGGTTTGTCGCTAAAGATATATGGAGTTGTAGTTACAATATCATATGCAGGGCTCAAAAATCTTTTTTTGTGATCGGGTGTATAAAGAATACCGAAATTCTTTAAATGAGCATCTCCGTTTCGCAGGATGTAGGAAATCACAATAATCTTATAAAGCTGCAGCAAAGATTCTCTTTTTGAAAACTCATCAGTAAAAATTGAAACGGTTTTAGCCACTTGTTCATAACTGCCGGAATATTTATGTATTTTATTTTTTCCCTGCAACACACAAACTTCTTCAAAACCAAGGTGTTTGTTTTTAGAAATGTCAAATCGCTTTATAAAAAGGAGTTTTTTGTTTCCGGAAAGAATCGTTTCGGGAATCTTAACTCCGGCTTTTCTCGCCACTTGCATGCAGAAAAATTCATTTTCAGCCAAATGAGCAAAATCATCTCCCCAGCTTTTTACAATATAATCCTGAGTTGAAAGTGCGGATTTTTCCTTTAATGTAGCTAAAACCTTAGGCTGTATTCCGGACAATGAAGTTTGATGGATAAACATCGAAAGTAACTTATCAAACAAGTCAGTATCATCTGAAGTGATTAAATTATCTAATGAAAGAATTTCTGCACTTACATTTTGTTGGTATGTGATATCGCTATTATATGTTAAATATCCCTTTATGTTGTTTGACAGATATGAGAGGAGAATATAGTCGTTTATCGTTCCATATTCTTTCATCAGAATATTTTTAAAAATTTCAAACAAATATCCTTCCGGAAGGTTCATTTCAAAAACTGGATGCAAATTTCCTCTGTTTGTCCAGGTTTCTTCCCTGTAAGGCATTATAAGGGAAACGGGCTTTAAATTTTCAGGTTTTGGAAAAATATAATTAAAATGATAGTTTAATTTATCTTTCGTAATATAACCTGCTGGACATTTGTCTGTATATACTTCGATATGTTTCAAATCTGCCACCATAATGTTAATGTTATTTTACAAAATAATGCAAATAGATAAAAATGTAAAGTGAAATTAACATTAAGTATGCAAGAATAATCGGGTGGAGTGATACCGTTTTTCTACTGTTGCATAATAGTAACATTTCAAATATAATGTGTTATATTATGAACAAAATTAAAAACTTAATATATATTTTAATTATATTCTATGCAACTGGTGGTCTGTTTTCTTATGCCGATATGGTAGCAGATATAGCGCAAGAACACGGTCTGCCTTACAGTTATGTGGAAGACGCACTAAAGAGTGCAAAAGTTAACAGCGAAGTCATAAAATTTATGACAACACCTGCTGAATCACAATCTTGGCAACATTACAAAAAACTTTTTGTTAATGAAAAGCGTATACTGGAAGGTAAAAAATTTTATCACAAATATGAAAAAACATTGAAAAGGGCGGAAAGAGAGTTTTTTGTCCCTTCAAAGATAATCGCTGCTATTTTAGGTGTGGAAACGAATTTTGGCAACTATTCACCTCAATTTAATCCTCTGGATTCACTGTATACACTTGCAACCGGATACCAAAGAAGAAGTGCTTATTTTGAAAGTGAGCTGGGGTATCTGTTAAGATATGCTTATAAAAATAATGTTAAACTTTCCGATATAAAATCATCCTACGCCGGTGCTATCGGGCTGCCACAGTTTATGCCATCAAACATTGCAAAGTATGCTGTTGACTTTGATAATGATGGAAAAATCGATCTTATAAACAGTGTGGAAGATGCTGTTGGCAGTATAGCCAATTATCTGAAACAACATGGATGGGAATATCCCAAGCCAACCGCTGTCTCAGTGGCAAATGTCAAACAAAATTTGCTGGACAAGTGGATGAGCATATCCGAGCTCAAACGGCATGGGGTAAGTTTCCCTTTTAATCTCAGCAACCACAAAGTAAAAATCATTAAAGTGGACGAGACCTACTGGGCTACATTCCCCAACTTTTATACACTGCGAAAATATAACCCCAGCGACAAATATGCTCTGTCAGTGTTGTTACTATCTACACATTTAAGGTAAAAACATACTAATGGTAGTGCATAATTTATCTGACCTCATTTTTCTCCATGAATACGAAAGAAAATGGAAGGGTAATGCTGAGAGTGACATCTAAGGCAGAAGAACATCAGAAGTCGATTTATATTATAGTGCCCTGGGTTATTCATGCAGAATTTTACGCAACAAAAAAATCTGTAGTGAATAATTTTAAACCCACTTCTATATATACCAGTACTTTACGCATTTTTTTGGCAAATTTGGGCTAGGAGACAGAGTCAATCAATTTGTGTACACAATAAATAATGGGGTGATACCAAAATGAAAAGATTGCAGAAACGTATGAAAAATTATAAAGTATATAAAAAGTATCGAACGATAATGTTTGAATGAGTTAACAAAAAATTTAAAGTATTAGGCTGATATGGATGATCAAAGAATTAACTTAGAGTACATTGAGCCAGGTATTTTAATCTTTTCAAGCAAAGATTATACCACTTTATATACTAATAAAATATTTTTATCCCAGTTTCATGAATTTACAAAAGATGAAATCTGTTTAAATGATATTTTTCATTTCCATGGTAATAAAACCAAAGAAAAAATTAAAAAAATGCTTTCTTATATCAATAACACTGAAAAGCAGTTACCTTTTACACTAAAGAAATATGACGCTTTCGGCAGGCATAAATATCTAATAATAAAGCTAATAAAGTTGCTTGATAAAAGCGATGGTTATGATTACTGCCTTTTAACATTTGACGTGAGCAATATTTTATCAGACGAGGAGCATAAAACACTAAATTACATCCCTATACTAAAAAATAAGGAAATTAACCTTTTGAGTGTAGATAAAATAATCTTTATTCAGGCTGAAAATATTTATACAAGATTGTTTACTGCAGAAGGTACTTTTTTGTCTGAATTTACCATAGGTAATTTAGAAGAGAGGTTAGATGCAAGAAAGTTTTTTAGGGTCCATAGAAGCTATTTAATTAATATACATTATATCGAAAAAATAATTAGAGAAACACATGGATTAAATATCCAAATGAAGTTTTATAGAGATAAGATACCTGTTAGCCGTTCAAGAAAAGACGAATTTAAAAGCTTTATTGGGTTAAAATAAACATTTTGCAAGTGTATTATAACTTCCAATATGTAATTTTAGCATTTCACAATTTTCTCATTTACTGGCTGTAATAAAGTAATTATTATTAAAAATAGAAAAATATTTTAAGGGAGGTTTAATATGTTAGATGAAAAACGTTCAGTTGATAAGGCTGCAGGGGAAATGCTAAAGATTATAGATAAGAATGGTTATGACAATATATGGAGTAGGTTAGAAGCCCAAATGCCCCAATGTGGATACGGCGAATTAGGTGTCTGCTGTAGAAACTGCTCTATGGGACCATGCAGAATTAATCCATATGGAGAAGAGCCAAAATATGGTGTATGCGGCGCAGATGCTGATGCAATTGTTGGTAGAAATCTAATTAGAATGATAGCTGCAGGTGCATCAGCACATTCGGATCATGGTAGAAAACCAAGCATACTCTTGAAAGAAATTGCTGAAGGTAAAATAAGTGATTATCAGATAAAAGAGCCTGAAAAATTAATAGAAATAGCAAAGAGATTCAATGTATATGACAAAAATGATTCTTATGAAGAAATAGCTAAAAAGGTAGCTCATATTGCCCTTGAGTGTTATGGCAGGCAAGATGAAGATCCAATGGCAACAGTAGATGCGTACATGCCTAAAAAAAGGATAGAAAAACTCAAAAATATAGAAAAGGCTGTGGAAGAAAATTATGGATATAAGGTTGGTTTGTTGCCAAGAAATATAGATAGGGAATCAATAGATATATTGCATAGGACGCATATGGGTTGCGATCATGATCCGCTAACGTTGATCATTCAAGGGCTAAGGTGTGCCCTGTCAGATGGATGGGGTGGATCTTTATTTGCTACAGAATTTCAGGATGTTTTGTTCGGTTTGCCTAAAAAAAGAGAAATATATGCAAATTTAGGTGTTTTGGATGAAGGTTCAGTTAATGTTATCGTAAATGGACATGAGCCAATTCTTTCAGAAAAGGTTGTTGAGGCTGCAGCAAAGGAAGATTTAATTCAATATGCAAAAAGTAAAGGAGCTAACGGAATCAATGTTGTGGGGATGTGTTGTACTGGTAACGAACTCTTAGAAAGGCAGGGCATTCCAGTTGCGGGCAATGAATTACATCAAGAGCTTGCCATTACAACAGGAGCTGTGGAAGCAATTGTTGTTGATGTCCAGTGCATCTATCCATCTCTTGGCAAGTTAGCAGATTGTTTTCACACAAAGGTTATCTCAACAAGCGAGCAGGCACATTTTCCCAATTGTATGCATGTACAATTTTATGAAGACAGGGCAAGTGAAATTGCAGAAAGAATAATAAGGATTGCAATAGACAATTATCCTAGCAGAGCAAAAGAGAAAGTGCATATTCCAAATATAAAAGAAAAGGCAACGGTGGGATTTTCTGTTGAGAATTTGTTAGAAGTATTAGGTGGTACACCTGCTCCATTAATTGATGCAATAAAAGATGGTAAGATTTTAGGTATTGCCTCAATTGTTGGCTGTAATAACCCAAAGGTGCCCCAAGATTATTTTCATATTAACCTAACCAAAAAATTACTTGAAAAAAATATACTTGTTATTGGCACTGGATGTTGGGGGATAGCGTTGGCAAAATCTGGTATGATGGATATGAGCTATTTAGATAGCTTAGATGTTCCGTTAAAAGAGGTTTGCAAAGCCTTGAATATACCGCCGGTACTGCATTTTGGTTCATGTGTTGATTGTTCAAGATTGTTGGTGCTATCAGGTATAATAGCAGATTATTTAGATGTGGATACAGGTATGCTGCCCATTGTAGGTTCAGCTCCGGAATGGTCTACAGAAAAGGCTGTGTCAATTGGTTCATACTTTGTGGCAACGGGGATACCAGTTCATTTATGGCCTATACCGCCTGTATTCGGTAGTGCAAACGTAGTTAATATTTTAACAGAAGGTGCCAAGGAGTTGATAGATGGATATTTCTTTGTTGAGCCTGATGTGGACAAAACAGCTTCTATTATGGAAGAAATAATTCTAGAGAGAAGGAAAACCCTTGGTTTAAAGACACCTAACTATGCGGGGGTTTAGTATGAGCAATAAAGGGGTAAAAGCGGTTGTAACTGGTAAAGGTGGGGTTGGTAAGAGTACAATTACAAGCTTGCTGTCTATGGCTCTTGCGAATTCCGGGTACTCAGTCTTAGCTTTAGATGCAGATCCCCAGATGAATCTTCCATATACGTTGGGAGTTTCCTATGAAAAAATTAAGGAAATCGTTCCACTAAATAGTGCAGATGATTATATAGAGGAAAAAACAGGTGCCAGACCTGGCAAGAGCTGGGGAGCCTTCTTTAAGCTAAACCCGGATGTAGGTGATGTTATAGAAAGATTTGGTTTGAAAGTGAATAGTAATTTGGGTGTTCTTGTTATGGGGACGGTAAAAAAAGCAGCTGCAGGCTGTTTATGCCCTGAAAATGCATTATTAGATAAGGTTGTCAGGCATATATCGTTAATGAAAGATCAATATATTGTAATGGATACTCAGGCCGGTGTGGAACATTTTGGCAGAGCAATCGCAGATGGATTTGATAAATGCTTTATTGTGGCAGATCCATCATTTAATGCTTTAGATGTAGCCAAACATACACAGAAATTAGCTAAAGACTTGGGAATAAAAGAAATATATCTGGTATTAAACAAATTTAAAGAAAAACATATGCAAAAATTGGAGGAAACATCGCAATTTTTAGGTTTGGATTTAGAAAGGGATTTTGATTATATTATAAAAATCCCTCATTTGGAGGAGATAGAAAATGAGGAATTGGATATAGCCAAGCTAATGCAATTAAAGGAAATCCAAGAGCCTTTAGCAGAATTAAAAGACAAGGTTACTAATGACCTTGTCGAGAGTAGGGAGGGTTCAATATGAAAAAGATATTTATAGATTATGAACGGTGTGTAGGGTGTAAAGCGTGTGAAATAGCATGTGCAGTGGAACACCACCCTGAAAAATCTCTTTATGCCTTAGTAGGTGATAGTAAGGTTTTTAGCAATGTCCGGGTTGTTGCTGTGGATTATATAAATTTTGCTTCTTCTTGCAGACACTGCGATCCTTCATACTGTATGGATGCTTGCCCTTCAGGGGCCATACAAAGGGATGAAGAAACAGATGCTGTTATCGTTGATCCATATATGTGCAAAGCTTGTGCAATGTGCGCAATGACCTGCCCTTTTGATGCTATTACGTTTAAAGAAACCCACTATTCGGCATTTAATAGGGATTATGCAGTAAAATGTGATTTTTGCGTAGATAGAGTTAAAAAAGGAGAGCTTCCGGCATGTGTCGAATCTTGCAAGACAAATGCATTGGTATTTCAAGAGGCTGATGAGTTTGTTAGAAATAAAGAGAAAAATGATTTAAGGGCCTACCTTCTTGGGGCTTCTAAGGAGCCAGAAAATATCCGGTTATATAAAGAACTTAAGAAAAAGATGGTGGTCTAAAATGGAAGTAGTTACTGTAGGTTGCGGTATGGCAGCAGCCGAGTTTGCTACGACATTAAGGGAGTACGGGTTTAGGGAAAACATTACTATGATTTCAAATGAACCTTTTATTCCCTATTCACCATGCTCCATGCCATTTTTCGTTTCCGGAGAGCCACTTGAGACAGTCTTTTGGAAAAGAAAGGACTTCTTTGACAAATATAATATAAAAGCAATATTAGATGATGCTGTGGCAAGTATTGATACAGATGGACAGGTTATAAGCACAGCTAAAGGAAGGAATATCTCCT
>JASMTO010000033.1:0-13557 GCA_041694215.1 bacterium | reverse complement strand
TGGTAGGCAAATGATACGATTTTTACTGGAGGGAAAATGTCCGCCGATATAATGTTAAAAGTTGAAAACATGAGTTTTTATTATGGTGATTTTAAAGCGTTGAACAATATAAATCTGGATTTTCTAAAAAATCATGTAACTGCTCTTATAGGTCCGTCTGGCTGTGGTAAAAGTACATTTTTGAGATGTTTGAACAGAATGAACGATCTGATTCCGGATACAAGAATAGAAGGCAGAATTTTATTTGGTGATGTTGATATTTACGATCCTAAAATAGATGTAGTGGAGTTGAGAAAGCGAATTGGTATGGTATTTCAGAAACCTAATCCTTTTCCCAAAAGTATCTATGAAAATGTAGCGTATGCTCCCAGAATTCATGGTATTGCTAACAAGGGACCCCAAATGGATGAACTCGTAGAAGAGTCTCTCCGCAAAGCAGGGTTATGGGATGAGGTAAAAGACAGGCTTAGCGAAGTGGCAACCAATTTGTCAGGTGGACAGCAGCAGAGGCTGTGTATTGCACGTGCCATAGCTATGCAGCCGGATATCCTTTTGATGGATGAACCAGCATCAGCACTTGATCCTATCGCTACACAGAAAATAGAGGATCTTATTTTTGAGTTGAAGGAGCGTTATACGATAATAATTGTTACCCACAGTATGCAGCAGGCTGCCAGAGTATCTGACTATACGGCGTTTTTTTATATGGGTGATTTGATTGAAGTTGGGAATACCCAGGAGATATTCACTCAACCGACTAAAAAACAGACGGAAGATTATATTACAGGAAGATTCGGATAAGAGCTGTGATGTTATTAGGGATAAGTGATAAGTGTTAAGTGTTAAGTACTAAGTATTAAGTAGAGAGATAGTAACAATGAATCATACTTGACCTTGTTTCTCTGCCATGTAATCTCCTGTATCAGAAACCCAACTCTGCCTATTTCCCTATGCCCCATTTAGTGTCTGTCTTATTTTTAATGCCAAATCCCCCATTTGAAATGGCTTTTGAATAAAATTAACATTTTCCCCAACTAAGCCGTGCTGTTCAATAACATTGGACGTATAACCCGACATAAACAAAACCTTTGCATCCGGATGCATCACAACAATTTTGTCCGACATTTTTTTGCCGTCCATTCCCGGCATCACCACATCAGTAACAATAATATTTATCTTTCCACTATATTTTTCAGCAATATTTAAAGCCTCCTGAGGGTTATTTGCTGTTAATATGTTATAACCAAGAGTTTCAAGCATCTTTTCGGCAATCTGCAAAATCGCCACTTCATCCTCCACAATCAACACCGTTTCACCTTTACTCTCAGTTGATATTGTTTTTTGACTTACCTCAATTTTTTCTGCTCCTTCCGATTCACATTTTAAATAAATCTTAAATGTGGTACCCTCATCCATTTCGCTGTAAACATTAATGAACCCGCCGTTCTGTTTCACAATACCATAAACCGTTGAAAGACCCAGCCCAGTGCCTTTACCAACTCCTTTGGTGGTAAAAAATGGCTCAAAAATATTTTTTATCATGCTTTTGTCCATTCCACATCCATTGTCGCTGACAGTAAGCATAACAAATTCCCCCGGCAGAAAACCAGGATTTTTTCCGGCATAATTTTCATCAATGTATACACAGCTTGTTTCTATTGTAATTTTACCTGACTCACCAATTGCATCCCTTGCGTTTATACATAAATTTGCCAAAATCTGATGCAGCTGTGAAGGATCCATCCTTACCGGACACACACCAAAATCCGGCAGCCATTCAAGCTCAATACTTTCGCCGATAAGCCGCTGAAGCATACTTATCATTTCATTTATTGATTCATTTAAATCCAAAATTTTAGGGTTGTAGGACTGTTTTCTGGCAAAAGCTAAAAGCTGACTGGTAATGTCATTGGAGCGCTCCCCAGCTTTTTTTATTTCTTTTATGTAGCCGGCCAGATCGCTGGAAGAGTCCAGTCCCATTAATGCCAGCTCACAATAATTCAGTATTACAGTAAGAATATTATTGTAATCGTGGGCGATACCCCCTGCCAGGCGGCCTATCGACTCCATCTTCTGTGACTGCAACAATTGCTCTTCCAGTCTTTTTTGTTCGGTAATATTATGAATTATCGAATGAATATAAACCTTCCCACCTATTTGCACGTGACTGCTGAAGACCTCCACATCCACTGTGTCACCATCAGCCTTACGGTGCTTCAATTGAAAATTATTCTTCTTCCCATTAAGTATTTTGACAATATTTTTTCTGACTTCATTTTCACCAATATCATTAATATCTGTAACCTTCATACTTTCCAGTTTTTCAATAGGCCATCCATAAAATTCCGAAGCGGCCATGTTTGCTTCGTAAATATCCAGTGTTTCCGGATCTATGATAAGCTTTACAGCAGAATGGTTATAAAAAAGATTCCTAAATTTCTCTTCACTCTCTTTTAAGGACTCTTCCATTTTTCGTTTTTCGATAAGAGCCCGGCTTTTATTAATAGCTTCTATAACAGCAAAAGGAAGACGTGTAATCTGCTCTTTGATAACATAGTCGTTGGCACCGGCTTTCATACAAGCAACAGCCGTTTCCTCATTCATGGATCCCGTAAAAATTATGAAAGGATAAAATTTATCAGCAGAACGAACAATCTTCAGGGCTGTCATACCATCAAAGGAAGGCATAGAATAATCAGAGATTATTACATCTGGATCAAATTCCTTTAACTCTCTGCGGAAATCCTCTTCCGTATCCACAAGTCTGTAAATAAAATCCAATCCTTCTTTTTTCAGTTTGCGTTTCGCAATTTCAACATCTGTAGGGACATCTTCTGCAAACAGAATTTTAACAGGCTGATTAATATCCATTCATTTCTCCTAATCAATTTTGTTTATTTAATAAGGACGCTGATTCAGCAAAAGCCAGTATAGCCCAAGATCCCTAACTGCACTAACAAATTTATCAAAATCCACCGGTTTAACAATATAGCTGTTAACCCCAAGTCTATAACTCTCCACAAGATCGGATTCCTCTTTGGAGGAAGTGAGTACAACCACAGGAATAATCTTTGTTTCCTCGTCGCCTTTAATCTCTCTTAAAACTTCCAATCCGTCCACCTTGGGCAGTTTAAGGTCAAGAAGGATTACTTTGGGGCGACTATCCTTTTCTTTCCCGGAATACTTACCTTTTGTGAAAATAAAGTCAAGAGCTTCCTCTCCATCCTCAACAACAAGAACATTATTGGCTAGATTATTTTTTTTGAGTGCTCTTAACGCCATTTCAGCATCATTCGGATTATCCTCTACTATCAAAATTTCCACATCATTAATATGTCCCATATGTTCCTCCTTTTGCCAATGATGAAAACATCAATTCTCAATTGTTCGGGAATTTGTCAGAACGAGGGATGGAAAAATAGAATGCAGCTCCTTTATTTACTTCACCTTCAGCCCATATTTCACCATTGTGCCTATGTACTACCCTCTGCACAACGGCTAAACCAACGCCTGTTCCCTCAAATTCGCTATCTTTATGCAGTCTTTGGAATACACCGAACAACTTGTCTTTATATTTTGGGTTAAAGCCTGCACCCTCATCTTTTATACAATATATGACTTTATCATTATTTTCGCGATATTCGATTTCGATTTTTTTATTTTCGGATTTTGAGCTGTATTTAAGTGCATTGCCTATCAAATTCTGCCACAGCTGCCCCAACAGATTTACATCGCCGACAGCTGGCGGAAGTTCGCTTATATTGAATTCAAATACCTGTTTTTCATCATCTGTTGCAATTTCATCAAATGTGGATTTTGCCAGTGTATACATATCCACTTTTTCAAAACTCATTTCAACCCTTGATATACGGGACAAACTCAGGATATCAGCAATTAAAGCATCCATCTTATCAGCATTCTGTCTGATTACTGAAAGCAGCCTTTTCCCCTCTTCATCAAGTTTATCAGCGTAATCCTCCATCAGGAAACCTGAAAATCCATTTATAGCTCTAAGCGGTGCCCTTAAATCGTGTGAGACCGAATATGCAAAGGCCTCCAGCTCTTTATTGGATAATTCAAGCTTTCGTCTTTCCTCCTGCAGCTCAGATGTAATACTGTTTAAGTCTTCCACCATATAAAGCATAGCCCTCTGACTCTTGTTCAATTTTTCCACCTTATCCCGAAGCTCTGCGGTCCTTTCTTTCACTTGTTTTTCCAAACTATCTTTCAAATTTCTCAACTCTTCCTCAGCCTCTTTACGCTGCGTAATATCCCAAAATGTGACCACACATCCGATAATCTCACCATTCTGTCTGATTGGGTACGAGAAATATTCTGCCCTAAAAGCTGTTCCGTCAGATTTCCACATTACCTCATCATCAGCGTGTGTCCCTTTACCGACATTAAAAGCCTGGAAAATCTTGCACTCTGACTCCGGACGTTCAGAACCGTCCTGTCTGCTGTGGTGTACAAGGGCATGCATATTTTTACCGATTACTTGATTTTCATTATCGAATCCAAGTAATTCAAGAGCTGACGCGTTACAAAATGTACATCTGCCCCCGAGATCGATACCGTAGATCCCTTCCGCCGTTGAATTCAAAAGTAAGTTTATGCGCTCTCCCCTCTCTTTAATTTCATCACTAATCAGTTTCATCTCTGTTACGTCCAGAAAATTCCCGTAAACACGCAGCACTTTACCATGTTCAATTTCTGGTAGGTCCCTTAGTCTCACCCATTTATCATCATTATCTGCAGATTTTAATTTTGCCAACAGCTCATAAGGCTTCCCTGTTTTAAGCGTATCGGTAAATGCCTGAATGATTTGATTTTTGTACTCCGGGTAAAAAAAATCAGCATTCTTTTTGTAATCGGAAGGATCATACTCGCCTTGTTTTAGTGCGTATATATTGTACATCCCCTCCGTCCAGTTAGTGTTACCTGTTTGAACATCGTACTCCCATCCGCCTACTTTGGAAATTTTCTCCATTTCATTAAGTAGCAGTTTCTGTTTTCGCAGCTCTTCCAATGTGTTCTTATGCCTGGATATCTCTTCTTGTAAGCTTTTCGTGCGTCTTCTCACCTCTCTTCTTAAAACAACAATCCATATAGCTGACATAATTAAAAAAAGCGGGATAAAAACATAGACAGCTATTTTGGCAATATCTCCTGCCGTTATACTTTCTTTTACGGTAGGTCCGAACCATTTGAGGCGTATTTTCTCATAGGTATCGTTTGCAATAATAATGGAAAGCCCCTCATTCAACCTGGAAAGAAGAGCACTGTTTCCTTCCTGCACTGCAAAACAGAAATCCTGGCGGAAGTTCTGAAGCTTAAAATTGAGAGGTTTCACAGATTTTGTACCTATTCTTTTCAGAAGGTTGATTCCCATTACCCTGTGTGTTATTACGGCATCGTACTGTCCTGCAGCAAGATTTCTAAAGGCTTCTTCAAAAGTTTTTGTTGTAAAAATTTTATTGGAGATTCTCTCACGGCGGACAAATTCCTCAGCGTTATCCCCTTCCATAACAGCAACTTCCTTGTTTTTAAGATCCTCCACCGAGTCTATCCCTTTTGTACCCTTCCTTACAAAAACAGCTCCGTGCATGGAAAGATATGGCATTGTAAAATCAAAGATTTCTTCCCTTTCCGGTGTCCTGCCCACAAGGGGCAGGGCATCGAGTCTACCTTCAGCAAGGTCACGCTTTACTTTATTCCAAATACCTATTTTTATATTTACCTTTAAGTCAACGGCTGCAGCTGCTGCTTTAAAAAGATCGATGGAAAACCCCACAGCATTGCCATTTTCATCAACCATACAGTACGGCGGATAATCAGGTTCTGAGCCTATCGTAATGGTATCTGAAATTAACGTTTTCGACTGTGCAGTCCCGTTTTGATTAGCAAAAACATCTAATGGAGCAATAAGTAGAAACAGTGAGACCAAAAGTATGCTATACTTCATTTGCGATCATTTTCCTCCTTCGCTCTTGTCATCTTATCTATTTTTTGTTACCCAAGTCCACGGCTTACTGCTGCCTCATGGAAACGCTCCAGCTCAGCCACTCTTTCCTGCAGACCTGTTCCACTTAAACACCCAGTGACACGTATTCAAATATAGTTTGTTACACACCATGTCTCCTGTCAAAAAAATCCACTTACTAATAATATTATCGTCTGTTTAATTTTTATATAGCATCCTTTTTCGGACCATCTAAAACACACGAATTTCTATTTTTTATAAATCTATTTTAAAACATTTTTTTATAAAAATAAATTTTTTTTCGGTATTTTTTTGAGACTTTCGAGTAACCCCACTTGGTCATGCTGTAACAGTAACATATCAAGGATGGGGAAAAGTCCCCATCACTTGAATTTAAAGAAGACAAACAAAACAATTGTAAGAATATCTCAAAGGGCAACTAAATGGCTATGTAATCAATTGTTTTTGTCAATATACGAAAGGAGTTCTTTCTTTCCCTTTTTTGTTAGATCTGCCTTAATATTTTTGTCTAGATACTCATAAACATCTTTATCAATTCCCTCTAATATTCGGTTGTTAATGGTTTTTTCTGCAGCTAAGTGCCATTTTGTGCAACTATATTTTTTTATTATTTTGTTTATTTCTCTTGCAATTGCCTTGATCAATTTTCTTTCTGTTTCTGCTTGCAGGTTGTGGTCTTCGCCAAAGCCTTTTATAATTTGTCCACCTCCTTGCTCTCTTCCAAAGCGCCCAGGTTCATCAGAAAGTTTCTCACCCATTCTTTTGTGAGCCTCAATATTCTGAAATTCTTTAATTAACTCTAACCTTGGCGATTCCATAGGCTCTTCAATAACTTCATAAGCTTTAAAGTGTCCCAAATCTGTCACAATAAGAATTTCTCCCATAAGACCTCCTTTACCATGCACAGTATCAATTATCTTAAAATATAATCTATTATTGTTTATTTGCCACAAGATTTTTTAAGTTATACAAAGAGATATTGCTTTTTAACATCCCATCTATTATAATTCTTGTTTGTCTAAAATAATAATATAGATACTAGGTATTAAAGGAGAATTGATTTATGATACCAATGCTTGATTTGAAAAGAGAAATCGCAGATATAGGTGATAAAGTAAAAAAGGCCGTTCTTGAAAGTATTAATGAAACAAAATTTATTCTTGGTCCCAATGTTAAACAATTTGAGGAAAATGCCGCTAATTATTTGGGAGCCAATTATGCAATAGGTGTCAGCAGTGGTACGGATGCTCTGCACCTTGCCCTCAGGGCAGCCGGTATAAAAGAAGGCGACGAAGTTATTACAACACCATTTACTTTTATTGCAACCGCTGAGGCCATCGCATATTGTGGAGCAAAACCTGTTTTTGTTGATATAGATTTTGATACTATGAATATCGATCCGAAAGCAGTTGCTGATGCTATCACAGACAAGACCAAGGCTGTGCTCCCCGTGCATCTTTTCGGTAACCCATGCAAAATGGATGAAATTCTTGAAATCGCTAATGATAATGGCCTATTGGTTATAGAAGACTGTGCTCAATCATTCGGGGCCACATTTAATAATAAACAAACGGGAACAATAGGAGATATTGGCTGCTTTAGTTTTTTTCCCAGCAAAAATTTAGGATGTTATGGTGATGGTGGTCTTATTGTTACTAATGATGAAAACGTATATACTGAAATAATTGCTTTAAGAAATCATGGCTCCTATGAAAAATACTATCATGACAAGATAGGATATAATTCCAGGCTGGATGATATCCAAGCGTCCATTCTAAATGTAAAGTTGGATTTCGTTGATGAGGCCAACAATGATCGTATTGAAATTGCAAATAAGTACAAGGAAAATATAGGAAACTGTGTGCAGTATCAAAAAACCACACCTGCCTCCAAACATGTATATCATCAATTTAGCATAGTGGCGGATAACAGAGATAATATTATTTCGGAGCTTCAGAAACATGATATAGCCTCTGCAATATACTATCCTGTGCCTTTACATTTACAAAAAAGTTTTTCTTATTTACAATATGAACGCGGCAGGTTTCCGAATGCAGAAATACTGGCTTCCAAAATCCTTTCTCTTCCGATGAACCCTTATTTGGAGGATGAAGAAATTACAGTAATTAGTGAAATTGTCAGACTGGCCGCACGATAACAGGCGTTTATGTTGGAAAAAATCGGATTATCAGTACTTCTTTTTTTATTGAAGTTGTATGCTAGAACATTAAGGTTTCAAGCGGTATACCCTGAAAACTATAAAGGTAGAGAAAGTGGTAATATCTTTGCCATTTGGCATGGTCAAATGCTACCTTTAGTATTATTTCATAGGTACAGAAATACTGTCACAATTGTTTCCAAAAGTAAAGATGGGGATATAGCAGACTATTTCCTTTCCAGATTGGGTTACATAACTGCCAGAGGTTCATCTTCTAAGGGGGGGAGTGAATCCCTTTTAAGAGCGGCTTATTTGATGAAAAATAGCTCTTCTGATGCTGCTGTCACGGTGGATGGACCTAAAGGACCTAAATTTTCTGTAAAACCCGGTGCCATATACCTTGCTAAAAAAACTTCAGGAATACTTGTACCTGCCGTTTGTAAAGTAAAGTATTATAAAAAATTTAATAGCTGGGACAATTTTATTTTGCCCATACCTTTTAGCAAAATTTATATTTATTTTGGAGAAGGTATTTCTTTTGATAACGGTTCCGATAGCAAAGTTAGCAGCGAAGAAATAAATACAGTAAGACAAAAAATGCTGGAGTTAACGCGTGCTCATTTTAAAGATTTTATATAATATTCTAATATACTCTTTAATACCTATTGCTCTGCCTATTGGATATATATTTGCCTACAAAAGGGGGGAACAGAGCAGTTATTTTGAACGCTTTGGATTTATTAAGCTTAAAAAAAGCGAATATACCAAATCTGTTTGGTTTCACTGTGCCAGTGTTGGAGAGGTAAGAAGCATTAAACCATTGGTGAACGAAGTAAGAAAGAAATATCCGGATTATGCTGTAATATGCTCTACCATTACTGCAACTGGTAAAGAAATGGCTGAAACATATCTAAAACCTGATGAAGTTTTTTTACTCCCCATTGAAAATTCGATAGCTATAAAATATTTAATAAATACTTTGAACACAAAAGTCCTGTTTATTGTGGATACAGAGCTGTGGCCAAATCTTATTTCTGTTGCATCGAATAGTACCAAGCTGTGCCTAATAAACGGACGATTATCGGAAAAAAGCTTTAAAAGATACAAAAGACTGTCTTTTATTTTCAGGCCACTATTGAAAAAATTCAGCAAAATTTTTACTAAAAGTGAGGCTGATCTACAAAAATTTTCTAATTTGTTGGGAACAAGCAATAATATTTTTAACATGGGTAATATAAAATTTTTTGAGCAATCGTCGGTGGTTTTGCCTGAAATTTTGGAAAGTTTGCAGGACAAAAAAGTATTCACAGCGGGCAGCACACACGAAGGTGAAGAATTAGTTGTTATCAGAGCTTATAAGGAATGCAGAGCAAGTTTTGATATACTTTTTATAGCCCCTAGGCATATAAATAGGGCTGATGCCGTAGTTACTAAAGCCGAAGAGGAGGGATTATCTGCTAAAAAATTTTCTCAACTGTATCCCAATGATTTAGTTGATGTGGTGGTTGTGGATTCTATGGGTCTGTTGGAATTGTTGTATTCTGTTTCCGATAAGATTTTCATAGGGGGTTCTTTTGTTAATGTTGGAGGTCACAATATATTTGAAGCCCTGCAGTTTAAAAAAGTTATTGCTGCCGGAAGATTTATACATAATTTTAAAGAAATAAGTGATATTGCTCTACAATATGGGCTTTTATATATAATAAATGATGAAATCGATCTTGTGAGATATCTTAAGGATACCGAGGGAGTAGAGTATAACTTCAACGGTTTTTTTTGTGAGCTTAACAAACTTAACAAGAATAAGACTGACTTAATATTAAAAGAAATACCCAATGAAAAATAGTGCAATTAAATTTCTTTATAATTTTCTAATTAATAAAAACAGAAAACAACTTATTAAATATGGAAAATTTTTTGGTAGACTATTCTATTACCTAAATCCCAGCTGGCGTACAATCGTTAAGAAAAATCTGGATATATTACATGGTGATTACGGGAAAAAATCCGTGAAGAATGTCTTTGAAAATAACTTTGCTTCATTTTTTGATATTTTTTTCATTCCAAAAATTGATGAACATTTTCTCATTAACTGCGTAGATGTTATTAATGAACAAAAGGTAAGGGATTTTATCAGTAATAATAAAAAATATGCAATAGTAAGTGCATCCATCGGGTGCTGGGAATTGGCACCCACTCTTTTTGCCAAGATTTTTAAAACGCGTGTGGTAACAATTGGGCAAACAGCAAAAAGTCAAAAAATAGATGATATCATCATTTCTTTACGTAAGAACCAACATGTAGATTATTTACAAAATATAAATTTTCCCGCAGATATTTACAACTACTTGGATAATAATGTGCCTGTGTGGCTTTTACTAGATCAGAGTGCTAAAAGAAATAATTCTCTATTTATAGATTTTTTTTGCTTACGAACGTTTTTTAATGCTGCTATTGCAACCATATGTGTCAGAAAAGATATGCCTGCACTTCCTTGTTTTTGCATAAGGGAAAATGAAAACGTTAAATTACTAAACTACTCCCCTATTTTTCCAGATAAAAAAATTGATCCGAAAAACAGAATAAGGCAGTTTGCCAGAGAAGTAAATGCTGTATATGAGGATGTTATAAAACAGTACCCTGATCAATGTTTGCATTTGCACAAACAATTTAAACGAACGGAGTCCAAAAATGACACAAAAACCGATAGTATTTCTTGACAGGGACGGTACTTTAAACAAGGAGGCAGGATATATCAATCATTTGGATAATTTTGAGATGTATCCGTTTGTATTTCAAGGCTTAAGGATGCTAAATGTATTTGGAGTCTATTCAGTAGTAGTTACCAACCAGGCAGGAGTTGCAAGAGGCTATTTTTCTGAACATTTTTTGAACAAAGTACATGCAAAAATGACTAATCTGATAGAAAAAAATGGAGCTTTTATTGATGGTATATACTACTGCCCTCATCACAAAACGGCTGGCAAAGGTAAATATGCAGTAGATTGTGACTGCAGAAAGCCGAAAACAGGATTAATTGAACAAGCTCTTAATGATTTAAAAAGGACTGTTGACACAAATAAAATGTATGTGGTGGGCGACAAATTCTCAGACATTTACATGGGTAACAATGCTGGTTGTAAAAGTATTTTAGTGAAAACGGGGTATGGTAAAGGGGAACTGGAGCGATCAGATGTAACTGTACCTATTGCGGTGACAGAGAACTTTCTTACTGCTGTTATCTGGATATTAAACGATCTAAATCTAATAGATTTTTAACCCCTATTTGTAAAAAAATGTGTAAGACACGACCCTGTAAAACAGATTGTGTAAGTGCAAGTAATCCTGTAAAAAAATAAAGAAAAGGAGCTTGCACATGAACGAGCAAAAAATCAAAGAGATGGCAGAAGAGCTATCAAAAGAAATCAAGAGCGAATCAGATTTAGCAGACATAACCCGGATATTTTTAAAAACAACGATTGAGAAAGCTTTGGGAGCGGAATTGGATGATCATCTTGGCTATGAAAAACACTCTTTAAACGGTCGCAATTCAGGCAACAGCCGCAATGGTTTTAGCAGCAAGACAGTGAAGAGCGATTCCGGCAACATATTACTTTCCACCCCACGAGATCGCAATGGTAGTTTTGAACCTGAGTTAGTAAAAAAAGGTCAAACCCGTCTGACAAATTTTGATGATAAGATACTTTCATTGTATGCCCGAGGAATGACTACCCGTGATATAGTATCAACATTCAAAGAGATGTACGATGCGGATGTATCAGCCACGCTTATATCTAAGGTAACGGACGCAGTAATAGATGATGTCCTGGAATGGCAAAACCGTCCTTTAGATTCAGTGTATCCGATAGTTTATCTGGATTGTATAGTGGTAAAAATAAATCAGGATAAACGAGTAATAAACAAATCTATTTATCTTGCCCTTGGGGTCAATGTGGACGGAGCCAAAGAGCTTTTGGGCATGTGGATATCAGATAATGAGGGATCTAAGTTCTGGTTGTCAGTTCTCACGGAAATACAGACCCGTGGGGTAAAAGATATATTTATAGCCTGTGTTGACGGTTTAAGCGGTTTTCCTGAGGCAATAAACACAGTATATCCAAAGACCAAGGTGCAGCTTTGTATTGTTCACATGATGCGCAATTCATTGAAATATGTATCATTTAAGGATCGCAAAGAAGTTGCCAAAGATTTAAAGCTGATATATTCTTCAGTCAGTGCTGAGGAAGCTGAACATGAACTTGAATCTTTTTCAGAGAGATGGGATAAAAAGTATCCAGCAATAAGCAGGAGCTGGAGAAGCCGCTGGGAGAATGTGATTGTTTTATTTGACTATCCTGACGAGATACGGAAAATCATATATACTACCAATGCTATAGAATCACTTAACAGTGTAATTCGTAAAGCTATAAAAAATCGCAAAATATTTCCTAGTGACAGTTCAGCTTTTAAGGTGGTATATTTGGCAATTATGCAGGCATCCAAAAAATGGACAATGCCTCTCAGGGATTGGAAGCCCGCTATGAACAGGTTTCTGATAGAATATGAGGAACGGTTGAGTGTATAAAATGGCACTTACAAAGAATTGTTTGCAGGGTTCTAATTTTTATGAAGCTCAAGAATAAATTTATCCTGTTGATAATTCAAATATAAATCTTTTGTTATATCTATGTTTTCACTGCTCATTTTATTTTTCAAAAATTCAATAGCACTTTCTGGAATTCTGAGTTTTAACGTTTCATAATTTTTTGTTCTATCAATATTTGCATCAAATTCTGAGCCGTTAATCTTTAATTTTATTCGTTTCTCTTTTTCCTCTTCCATTTCACCAAAAATCTTGTCGGTGAATCTATGCGGCAGCTTTATCCCCTTTTTAAGAAGCATTTCGTCAGCTTTTACACGTGTTATTAAAAGTCTGTTTTCAATATACGATCGTAACTGGTATTCAACTCTGTCTTCTATGAATTTTCTCATGTCATTATCAATAAAAGCTTGACTGATTTTATTTTTTACAGAAAAAGTATTTTCAGATGCATCCAACATAAAATAATCATTGTCGGTATTGGAAAGATATTTAAGAGGATTTTGCAATAAATGTCGTTTGACTCGATTATTTGAAACAGATTCCGGTCTTTTAGCATTTGCTAATAAGCTGAAGTCCTTTAATAATATCTTATCATTAATATAATAATTTTTAAACATTTCCGCTAATTCATCTGTATTCCAAGATTTTCCACCTATTTTTAATAGTATTTTTAGTACTATCATTTTGTAACTTTTTTGAGGGCTTAATTGTCTTTCAAGATGTGTAAGAAAATATTCATATTCAGATCCCATGATGCGTTGTTCTGCATCTGAAAGGTCATTCATTGTATTT
>JASMTO010000032.1:0-8386 GCA_041694215.1 bacterium | reverse complement strand
CAGCTCCCACAGAAAGCTGCCTTTTACATAACTTTTCCGCCAAAAAAGAGGCTTTACTTTCTGGTATTGAATTATCAGTATTATCAATAATGATAAAATCGTTTCCGCCACCGCTCATTTTGTAGAATTCTGAAATCATCGAAAACTCCAAGGTTAGTTATTGTGCCATTTGGACATTAAAAAAAGACTTTCTATTTATTTTCTTCAAATACAAGCTTTTTAGCTCGTTCTATTTCTTTTATAACTTCATTTTTGAGTTTTAAAATGTTTGCTTTGACTTTCGCACTTAATGTCATATCCATTTCAATATTTTCAACCTGTATCCCGTAGAAAACTATTTTTTCCGGCAAGTCTCCCGAAATTTCCGATGCAAACAGTATATCTTTCAACCCCATCTGGTGTGGTGATAATTTGTTGTGAAACACATAATCGATATCCTTGCCTTCGATTTTCACAACACTTCCAGGCTCCATACCAAGGTCAACAGAATCAATAAGAATGAGATAATCCGCCCACTGTAAATAGTGCAATAAATCCATCCCCAGTGTGCCACCCTCGACAATCATAAAATTACTTGAGTTATCAAATTCCTTTTGCAACTCCTGTGCAGTAAGAGCACCGGCAGCATCATCATTCATTAATAAATTTCCCAAACCTAAAACACATATATTCATAAATAACCCATTAAAAAAGCGGATGCGAACACCCGCTCTTTTTAGTCAGTTCTTTTAGGTTTCCATCCGGAAAAGATGGAGCTGATTTCACCGGATTGAGTCTTGAAGTCGAATAACACAGCACTGTAAATGTGATTAATTACAAAACCACCTATTAGAAACATTACCAGATAGTGAAAAAATCTTATCCACTGATTACTAATTAGTGGGAATATCCAGCCGGTCAATGAATACATCAAGCCGTTCGGATTTGCCTGAGACCACAATGCGAATCCGGTAAACACCTGGAGTATAAAAAGTGTAAAAAGTGCAATATACGCCAGCAGCGCTAACGGATTGTGCCCCAAGGTATGAGGAACTTTTCTTCCTAAGAGGGTATAATATTTGAGATATGCCCAGAAAGTCGATCTGTCGTTTTTATTCAAAGGATTTATAAAAGAATGCCAGCTGGAATAGTAATTGCCAACAAAAAGCCAAAAGAACCTTATGATAAGGCTCATTGCAAACACGATTCCAGTCAGATAGTGAACATAACGGATTGTCCCCATAACATAAACATCAGTGGATATGGGGCCGCTTAAAAAGGGATTATGTATATAATATCCAGTGAAGGACAGTATTATTATACAGAAAAAGTTTATCCAGTGTGTAATTCGCACAGGCACTTCCCATACGTAAATAAACCTTTTTGCTGCACATTCTTTTGTGCTCATAAATACCTCCTATAGGACTTTGACTTTTGACTTCAGGTCGCCCTTGCCGTCATAAATGTGAACTGCACAGGCTAAACAGGGGTCAAAAGAGTGTATTGTCCTTAAGATTTCCAGAGGGCGCTCAGGATCAGCCAAAGGCGTGCCTATAAGGGACTGCTCATACTGTCCTCTCTGCTCGTTAGCATCCCTGGGACTGGCATTCCATGTGGTGGGAACCACAGCCTGATAATTTTTAATATTTTTATTTTCAATAACAACCCAATGACCAAGTGCTCCCCTTGGAGCTTCGTGGAAACCATATCCTCGGGCATTTGTAGGCCATGACTCCGGATCCCATTTTTCCGGATTATGAATTTCATAATCTCCGGTTTTGATATTATTCACAAGCATGTCCATCCATTTGGGCATCCTGTCAACTGTTATTAGCGATTCAAGAGCCCTTGCCGCTGTCCTGCCCAAAGTTGAAAAAAGAATCTCTGCACCGGCATTCAGCTCACTAAGCGTGTATTCTATAGCACCGGTAATCTCTTTATGCCCCCTTGCATATCCCACAACCATTCTTGCAAGAGGCCCCACTTCCATAGGAGCATCGTCATATCTTGGTGCTTTTACCCACGAATATTTTTCGTCGGTATTCAGATAGTCATAAGGTGGTTTTGGCCCGGTATAATTAGCATTCTGCTCTCCATCATACGGATGCTTTGCCGTTGCATCACCGCCGGTATAGTCATACCATGAATGTGTAACATATTCGGTAATCTTATTATGGTCTACATCTATAACATTTTTTAAATCACCGTCTTTTACAATACCACCAGGTATCCATAATCCATCCGGATAGCCGGACTGTGTTTCCGGAAACTCGCCGTATGCAAGATAATTCAGATGTCCGGCTCCATACTTTGTCCAGTCCAGATAGTAAGGAGCCACAGCCAGGACATCAGGTACATAAACCTTTTTAACAAATTCGTCTGCCATTTGTATATATTTGTTAATTTCGGCTATTTTTGCAGCATTAAGAGCATTCTGACTGTTAGGATCCACAGGTATCGCCATCCCGCCTACAAGAAATGTTTGTGGATGCGGATTTTTTGAACCAAGGATTGCATGGATCTTAATTATTTCCTTTTGCAGATTAAGTGCTTCAAGATAATGTGCCACCCCCATAAGATTGACTTCCGGAGGTAGTTTCATAGCCGGATGACCCCAATACCCATTGGAAAATGGCCCCAACCTACCAGTATTGGCAAAAGCCCCGATTTTATCCTGAACAGATTTAAAATAGTCAGCACTTGAATATTTCCAATCTGAAACTGATTGTTGTAAAGCAGCTGTTTTTCTAGGATCTGCTTTTAATGCCGAAACAATATCAACCCAGTCAAGGGCATGCAAATGATAAAAATGTATTACGTGGTCCTGAACATTTTGTATGCCCATTATGATATTTCTAAGCATTTCGGCATTATAGGGAACTTTGATACCGAGTGCATTCTCAACAGCTCGTATGGATGCAATGGAGTGAACAGTTGTGCACACGCCGCAGAACCGCTGGGTATAAAACCAAGCATCCCTTGGATCCCTACCCTGGAGTATTTTCTCAATACCTCTGAACATTGTGGAACTTGACCAAGCATCAACAATCTTGCCGTTTTCCACTTTGGCTTCTATACGTAAATGCCCTTCAATTCTTGTTATGGGATCAACAACTATTTTATTTGCCATGATATAAACCTCTCATAATAATTTATTTATCATCATCCTCAAATTCCGAGGACTCTACTTTTTTAACAAGTCCACGGTTTCTGATAATGGAAACAATTCCGTGCATACCAAAAACCACTGCTGAAATACCCACAACAGCAGCCCCTATCTTTGTTGCCGTGGCTTCAACACCAAAACCGGGCACATTTGGTAGTCGTTTATACAAAGGTGTCATAGTGTCCCAAAATCCCGGTTCACTGCATCCTGCACATCCATGCCCTGCCTGAACAGGCCAGCTCAACCCTTCATTCCAACGAATAGTGGGGCAGTTGTGAAATGTTTCCGGACCTTTGCAGCCCATTTTGTATAAACACCAACCCTGCTTGTGCCCATAATCACCCCATGCTTCAACATATTGACCGGCGTCAAAATGGGCTCTTCGCTCACAATTATCGTGAATTCTCTTACCATAGGCAAACTTGGGTCTTAAAAACTTATCCATTGCCGGAGGTGCTCCAAAAAGAAGATAATGAACTATTGTGCCATTAAGATTATCAACGTTCATAGGACAGCCTGGAAGATTTATTACCGTTTTGCCAGGTAGGAGCTCCTGAACGGATTTTGCACCGGTGGGATTGGGATAAGCTGCCGGAAGACCACCAAATGTAGCACAGGTACCTACAGCTATTACAAATGCTGCATTTCCCCCGATTTCTTTTAAAATATCCACAGCAGATCTTCCACCCACTGTACAATATGCACCATCGGCGCCAGTGGGTATGGAGCCCTCAACAATACAAATATATTTCCCTTTGTATTTTTCAAAAGTACTCTCCTTAGCAGCTTCTGCCTGATGCCCTGCAGCAGCCATAATTGTCTCATGATAATCCAGTGAAAGGTAGTCAAGGATCAACTGAGCAGCAGTTGGAGCAGACGCCCTCAGTAAAGACTCTGTATCACCGGCACAATCCTGAAATTCCAGCCATATGACTGGAGGTCGATTATCACTTTCGATAGCTTCTGCTATTTTAGGTCCAAATGCTGGGGATAGAGCAAGCGTTCCGCTTAACGCAGTACAGTACTTAAGAAAATCCCGCCTGGAAACCCCCAGGTATTTCATCTTTTCAGCCATGTTCATTTTACCACCCCCATGTAAATATAAAAACCCTTTCTAATATAATACCAAAATACATCGCAGTTTGCAAATAAAATTGATGTTTTTTTATTTTTTATCTAACTAAAGGAACAAAGACGCAATTGAAAAAACGTTCTTTAATAATTTCTCCATTTTGTTTGATAAAGCGGTAAAGGGTCTGGGGGTATGAACCAACGGGGGCAACCAGGATTCCATTTTCTTTTAACTGTTCAAACAGCTCTTCAGGGATCTGTTCTGCAGCAGCAGAAATGATAATTTTGTCATAAGGGGCATAATCAGGATAACCGCGGAAGCCACTCTTAGCAATAACTTCAACATTGTTTATACCCGCTTTCTTAAGATTATTTTTTGCAAATTCCGCAAGCTCTTTTATCACTTCCACTGCGTAAACTTTTTTACATAACTGTGCTGCTATTGCTGCTTGGTACCCTGAGCCGGCACCTATTTCCAAAACAATATCACTATCCTCCAGTTTGGCAACCTCAGTAATTTTTGCCACCATGTAAGGCTGTGAGATAGTTTGACCATAACCGATGGGAAGAGGCGTGTCATCATAGGCGTAATCTATATCTTCCGGACGAACAAAAAGATGCCTTTTAACCCTTCTAAAAGCATCAATAACCTGTGGGTCACTAACATCCCGATTTACAAGCTGTGCTTGTACCATCCTCTCGATTTTTAATTCAGCCTCTGCACTGTTCATCCCGTATTCCTTTTAGTCTGGGTAGAAGTTTAACAACACTTTCTCTAATCTGCTCCGGTGATTTTCTATCTATAAGAATCTTACCATTTTCCATAACTTTTTTCGTAAGTTTGTTCATTTTCCCGCCACATTTTTCACAAATAGACAAAGGCTTATGAAGGTGGCTAAACCTCTGGTGAAGACAATTTTCGCATTGGTAAAGCTCTTTAAAACCAGAAAATTTCCCCTTTTTACTAAAAGGCTTGCCATTTATTTCCACAATGTCCATTGAAAAGTCCATCACTTTGGCATTTGAAATACTTGTGCCAATTCCAAAGCCATCTATAACATCCGAAAGTTCCGCAATGGAATGTTCATCAAGTCCACCGCTGGCAAACAATTTTACATGCTCGTATCCTCTCAGTTCAAGTTCCCACCTGATTTCCTCTGCTATTTTTTTCAAATTCCCTCTACGGGAGCTAGGTGTATCTATCCTGATACCATCCAGTTTTTCCTTCAACAGCCCTGCAACGTTAACCGCTTCAAAACGTTCGTCGTTAAATGTATCTATTAATGCAAAACGATCCACCTCAGGTTCGATATGAATATCAAACAACCTCATTGCCTCAGCTGTATCGCCGATCTGGAGGATAAGGGCGTGGGGAACCGTTCCACTTGCTTTTTTATCAACCATTTTTTCAGTGAATACAACAGAAAAACCATCACACCCACCTATATAAGCATATTTATCTATCATTCCAGAAATTGCAGGATGCGCTCTTCGTGCACCAAAACTCAACACAGGTTTTTCCCCTGCATTAAGTTTGCATTTTGCCGCTTTGGAACTAATCCCTGAACAATGACATAAAAAGCCCAGAATTGCCGTCTCATAGACCCCAAAATCCAGATAATTACCCACCACTGTAATAACGGGACTGTCTTCAAAAAACAAGCTGCCTTCGTCAATGGAGTAAATATCCACCGGTTTGTTCTCGAGCAAATCTAGCACGTTGTAAAGGCCGGTAAATATACCAAAGTCATACTCTTCAGGAAATCCCTTTTGAGCAACTTCCATAGCCACATTTCTGTTTATACCCTCTTTCTTGAGAATTGTTTCAGAACGTTTGAAGTATATATCAGTGGTATTACCATTTAAAATGTCTTCCGGAAAAGCTATATCAAAAGTTTTCATTTAGCACCCCTATTTTTTTAGATTAGTAAAAATCGTATTAAATTGTCAAATAGTTTTTAACCTGGTGTTTGTCTATAATTAGGGTTGTTATATGTAAAACAAACTTTTTTGGGATGATCCCAATGTACTTATACATTGCATTAAACTATGATAAGAATTAATATAGAAACATGCACAAACTTATTATTTTTACTGATTTGGACGGTACACTTCTAGATCATGACACATATTCTTTTGCCAAGGCAAAAAAAGCACTATCGTTGATTAAATCAAACAATATACCGCTGATTATTGTTACGAGCAAAACGTCTTCTGAAGTTTTTGATGTTCAAAAAAAGTTGGGCATATCACACACTTTTATTGTCGAAAATGGAGGCGCAGTTTTTTTCTCTGAAGAATTTTCTGGGTATGTTAGCCCTGACTGCATCAAAAAAAATAACTTTTTTGTAAAAATATTGGGAGCTGAAAGACAAAAAATATTAGACTTTTTAAAACCTTTAAAATCTCACTTAAAGATACGAAGTTTTGTGGATTTCAGTGATGACGAATTATCAAAACTAATGGGTATGAATATTGAAGAGATACAAAAAAGTAAAAAGCGTGAATTTAGTGAACCCTTTGTTTTCATAGAGAATGAAAAAGAAAATTTTGAGCTGTTGCAAAAGAAAGCACTGGAAAACGGCTTTAAAATATTAAAGGGGGGACGATTTTATCATATAGTCGGCCGCTCACAAGATAAAGGGGAAGCTGTCAAAATAGTAAAAAACGCGTACAACGTAAAAAGCAGAGGTTTTGATAAAAGTATAGGAATTGGGGATAGTATGAATGATTATGAGATGCTTAAACAAGTGGATATTCCGATATTAGTGGCAAAGAAAAACGGTACATATGAAAACATTCACCTGCCGGGGTTAATAAAAGCAGGTGCCGCCGGCCCTGAAGGTTGGAACAAAGTGGTATTAAATTATATTTTATAGTATAATTTTCTTAAGGAGGGTTGAGTATGCCAGATTTCTATCAGAATAGACTCATCACTACATTGCAAAAGTTGAAAGATAGATCTTTTGAAGACATCGAGAATGAGATAGTTACATTTTCCAGAAGGCGTAAAATTGCTTTGCTGCTTCCGTCACTGTATTCTGAATTTGAAAAGCCCGCCATGCACAGAATTATAGAAGAATTAAAGAAGATTTCTTTTATCGAAACGGTTGTTCTTTCACTTGATCAGGCAAATGAAGAACAATTCAGGAAAGTCAAAGAATATATGTCCGTACTGCCACAGGATGTTAAGATCATTTGGAATCATGGAAAACGTATACAGGCTTTGTGCAATGAGCTTATAAACGAGGGTTTCCCTCTTAACATTCCCGGTAAGGGAAGGGTTGTGTGGATGGGCATGGGTTACCTCCTTGCTGATTCCAAACATTATGCCATCGCTCTGCATGACTGTGATATTGTTAATTATAAAAGAGAGCTTCTTGCAAGACTAGTCTATCCTGTGGTACACAGAGGGCTCAATTTTGAATTTAACAAGGGTTATTATGCAAGGGTAACAGACAGACTTTACGGCAGAGTTACGCGACTGTTTTATACCCCCATTATAAGAGCACTGAAAAAAATAATAGGTTTCGATAACAAATTTTTGGATTATATGGACGGCTTCAGGTATGCACTTTCCGGTGAATTTGCCATCATAAGGGAACTTGCCACAAGGATAAGAATTTCACCCACATGGGGGCTTGAAGTGTCATTATTAAGTGAAGTCTATCAAAATACCTCTATAAAGCGTATTTCTCAAACAGAGGTCATGGAAACTTATGAACATAAACACAGTAAGCTTTCCAAAGATGATCCCAACAGTGGACTGCTGAGGATGGCCACAGATATAGCCAAGACACTTTTTCGGATATTGGCTCAGGATGGGATAACAATGTCTGAGGCTTTTTTTAAAACTCTATTAGCTACATATTTCCAGGAAGCGCGGGGTGCTGTCGAATCATACAACGCTCTTGCTTTATTAAACGGTCTACATTTTGACAGGCATAAAGAAATCAAGTCTGTTGAAACGTTTACACTGGCAATAGAAAATGCCAAAAAAGAGTATATGGAAAATCCTATCGGTGTTCGGTTAATTTCTCCATGGGCAAGAGTGGATTCGGCTCTTCCCAATTTTGGTGAGAAACTTATTGAATCTGTGGAAGCGGATAACAGGTGAATTAGTTCAACGTTCAATGTTTTAGGTTGTATTTTGTTCAGGGATGTATTAGA
>JASMTO010000031.1:0-32510 GCA_041694215.1 bacterium | reverse complement strand
TGACAACAGTAGATAAATCTTTAGCAAAAACAAAACTTGCTACCATTAGTAAACATATAATCGTGCTAATTATTTTAATTTTCATTTTAATCCTCCTTATTCACCTGGATATTCTTGATTATCAGCATAAAATGCCTCTAAAGCTGTTTTCACATTCCTCATATCACTCTGCGCTGCACTGTTAAATGCACTTTGCCTGTACTTTGCGAACTGTGGAATTGCAATAGCTGCCAGAATACCGATAATCGCTACTACGACGAGCAGCTCGATAAGGGTAAAACCCTTCTTTCCGTTAGTTTTCCTAACAATTATGTTACCTCCTTTAATTTTGTTCCCGCCACATAAAACCATAATCCGCCCATTCGCGGAAAAGTAAAAGCTGGTTTTCGTGTGCGGTATATTTGCTTTTAAAATTTGGTTCATCTAACCGGATGAGCCCATCATCTTTAGCACTACGTTTTTTATAGCACATAACATACCAACATGACAACTAAAACTAACAAATTTATTCTATTTTACTTACAATAAGATATAAATTAGCGTGATGGGAATCGCATAAAAACATGTTACAAAATTGTAACAGACTTACAAAAATGTAAATTTATATCTTTATAAAAGCAGAAAAAATTGGCACTTGACAACGAACATGAAAAATCGTATAAACACCCGAACTTCAAGAGTTTCAAGCCTCCTGCCTGGGTGGTGGAACTGGTAGACACGCAAGACTAAGGATCTTGTGGCCATAATTGGCTGTGGGGGTTCGAGTCCCCCCTCAGGCACTGTTTTCCAGCTTTTGCCTATGTTACAGATTTTCCGTTTGTTACACCTTTAAACTTCATCACATAAATTATTCTCATATAAATCAACAAAACTTAATGACAAACAGGTTACATACCACCTACAGTTGAATAAATGGCTAAGTCATTTGCTTACAGGATTAAGCAGGCCAGTAAAGCCCTAACTTTGCCATAGTTTCGATTATACTAGAAAGTAAAGTGAGAATAATGAAAAGATTAGCCTATAATGGAAAACCATAGATGTCAACGTTTTGGGCAATATCTTTACAGACTGATAAATATCTTTACTGCGTTCAGATGCTGCAGATTGAGAAAAAAGCGCCTGTGCAAAAATCTTAAATTGTTAAATAAACATTCCCTTGGCATAATACTGTGAAAAAAATGGGAGGGCGCCAAAAATAAAATTTGTTGAAGAAAAATCATATATTTGATAAAAGCAGTGGGGAGGATTATATGAGTAAAGCTTATTATGCTGATTATATCTACTATGAAGGAAACCTTGAAAAAGAAAAATACCTTTTAGTGGATGAAAGCGGTAAAATCATCGATATTAAAGATAATATAGATTCAACTGAAATTATAGAAACAATTTATTTTGAAAAATCCGCCATTTTCCCAGGATTAATAAATACACATACACATTTACCAATGGTCTATTTCAGAGGTTTGGTTGATGATTTGGCTCTGATGGAATGGCTACAAAAATATATATGGCCCGCTGAGAACAAATGGCTTTCGGATGAATTCGTATACGATGCCACCCGGCATGCAATAGCTGAAATGATTAAGTCAGGAACAGTATGTGCCAATGATATGTACTTTTATTCTGAAGTCATTGCAAAAGCAGCTGAAGAAGCAGGTTTTAAATGTGTGGTGGGTGTGGGTGTCCTGGATTTCCCCACAAAGTTCGCTAAATCTGCTGACGAATATATTGCAAAAGCTGGTGATTTTATCAGTAACTACAATGGCAGTGAGTTAATCAATATCGCCCTTTGCCCGCATGCCCCTTACACTGTCAGTCCTGAAAATTATAAAAAATGTATAAATTTTGCAGAGAAGCACAACATTACAATCCACACCCATATGTCTGAAACAGAATGGGAAGTTAATGAAATAATATCCAAATACGGGAAATCACCTGTAATGCTTTTTGATGAAATAGGGCTTCTTGACACTAACGTGGTGCTGGCACACTGCGTTCACCTAAATGAAAATGAAATAAATTTATTAGGCAAAAAACAGGTCAGCATATCCCATTGTCCTGAAAGTAATTTGAAACTTGCCAGCGGCTTTGCCCCTATGACAAAGTTAAAGAATGCAGGAGCAAACATAACAATAGGTACAGACGGCGCCGCAAGCAACAATGACCTCAATATGCTTGCAGAAATGTCCACAGCAGCAAAAATGCAAAAAGCCCTCAGCAAAGATGCCACCGCTTTTGATGCCAAAGCTGTACTGGATATGTCCACAAAGAATGCAGCAAAAGCACTTAACATTGAAAATACCGGAGAGTTAAAAAAAGGCAATTATGCCGATTTCTTCGTATTGAGCCTAAACGATATCAACACTCTTCCTGTCTACAATCCGGTATCCCACCTAATATATGCAGCTTCACCGGAAAACATAACCGATCTATTTAT
This sequence comes from bacterium, assembly GCA_041694215.1. GTDB lineage: Bacteria > Chrysiogenota > Deferribacteres > Deferribacterales > Flexistipitaceae > Flexistipes. The sequence continues at coordinate 30,073 of JASMTO010000031.1, read as the reverse complement.
TAATGGTCGGCAGCTCATGAAAAACAGAAAACTCACCATATTGGATGAAGAAGCAATAAAAGACAAAGCAAGGTATTGGGGAAAAAAGGTAGTTGGAGGTAGTTAGAAGTTGTTAGAGGTTGTTAGAGGTAGTTAGAGGTAGTGGAGGTAGTTGGAGGTAGTTGGAGGTAGTTAGAGGTAGTTGGAGGTGGTTAGAGGTTGTTGAGGTGATGGGTGATAGGTTATAGTACGACAACGTTGAACATTTCACGTTAAGGTTGTTGGAGGTAGTTGGAGGTGGTTAGAGGTTGTTGAGGTGATGGGTGATAGGTATAGTACGACAACGTTGAACATTTCACGTTAAGGTAGTTGGAGGGATTGTCTTGGATAGAAGCTGGGAAGATTTAATTGTTTGGCAAAAGGCTCACATTTTAGTATTAGAAGTTTTTAAAATTGTAAAAACTTTTCCTATTGAAGAAAAATATGGTCTTGTCAGCCAAATTAAAAGGAGTGCATATTCCGTATCAGCTAATATTGTAGAAGGTCACTCAAAAAACAGCAACAAAGATTTTATTAAATACCTTTATATCGCCCGAGGTTCAGCGGAGGAACTTAAATATTTTTTATTATTATCCAGAGATTTAAAATATTTGGAAAATTTGGTTTACGAAAACTTACTATCAAAATTAAACGAAATAAGCTATTTATTAAACAGATTGATAAAATCCTTAACCTCAAATACCTTAAGTACTTCAAATACATCAAATACCTTTAATGATTAAGGAGCTAACTATGGATAATTTGAGAACGTATTCAAACCCTTTAAACGAACGGTATGCAAGCAAAGAAATGCAGTATATTTTTTCTGCTCATAAAAAATTTACCACCTGGAGAAAACTGTGGGTGGCGCTGGCGGAAGCGGAAAAAGAAATTGGCCTCAACATTACCAATGAGCAAATTGATGAAATGAAAAGAAATATTGAGAATATTGATTTCGAGTATGCAAAAGAAAAAGAGAAAGAGTTTCGCCACGATGTAATGGCGCACGTTCATACATTCGGCAAAGTATGCCCTAAAGCTATGCCTATTATACATTTAGGAGCCACAAGTGCATTTGTGGGGGATAACACAGATCTTATTGTAATGAAAGAAGCAGCTGAACTCACGCTAAAAAAATTGATAAACGTCATAAACAATCTTAAAGAGTTTGCATTAAAGTATAAAAATATTCCCACACTTGGCTTTACCCACTTTCAGCCGGCACAGCTGACAACTGTGGGAAAGAGAGCCTGTTTGTGGCTACAGGATTTTATGATCGATACCAGCGATCTGATATTCCAGATTGAAGAGCTAAGGTTCCGCGGCGTCAAAGGAACCACCGGCACACAAGCGTCGTTTTTGAGACTTTTTGAAAACGATCATGAAAAAGTAAAAAAGCTTGACCAGCTGGTTTCAAAGAAAATGGGCTTTGATAAAGTACTTAAAATCACAGGCCAAACTTATTCAAGAAAACAGGACACGAGGATTTTAAAAACATTAGCAGGGATAGCTGAATCAGCCCATAAAATGGCCACAGACATCCGCCTTTTACAAAGTATGAAAGAGATAGAAGAGCCTTTTGAAGAAAAACAGATCGGCTCCAGCGCAATGGCATACAAACGCAATCCCATGAGGTCAGAAAGGATATGTTCACTTGCCAGGCATGTGATTGCACTTTCCACAAATCCCTACATGACCCACTCCGTCCAATGGTTTGAGAGGACGCTGGATGATTCAGCCGGTAGAAGAATCTACATCCCTGAATCATTCCTCACTATAGATGCAATACTTGAACTTAGCTATAATGTCACAGATGGGCTGGTAGTATATAAAAATATGATTGAAAAACATGTGATGGAAGAGCTGCCCTTTATGGCAACTGAAAATATTATTATGGAAGCTGTAAAAAAAGGTGCCAGCAGGCAGGAAATGCATGAAGTTATCAGGGAAAATTCTATGAAAGCGACGTCAAATGTAAAAGAAAAAGGGCTTGAAAACAATTTACTTGAGCTTCTTGCTGAAGACGCGCGTATCCCGTTGGACAAAACAGAAATAGAAAATCTTGTAAATCCATTAGATTTTACCGGCAGGGCGGAATCTCAGGTGAAGGATTTCATACAACATGAGGTGGATCCTTTAATCAATAAGTATAAAGATTTCATAGGGATGGATGTGGATATAGAAGTATAAGTTTAACGTATTTAAAAAAGTAGTTAGAGGTAGTTGGAGGTGGTTGGAGGTAATTAGAAGTAGTTGAGGTAGTTGGAGGTAATTAGAGGTAGTTGGAGGTAGTTGGAGGTAATTGGAAGTTAAGAGAAGTTAGAACGTTGAACAATGAAGCAAAAGTGGTTGACGATAACGATTCTATTAATTATAAGGTTAAAATAAAACATTGGGGATATTGTTTAATGAATGAAACAGATAAAGTAATAGGGATAGCCTCCGACCACGGAGGCTTTAATTTGAAAGAACAAATTACTGATTTCCTTAAAAAGGATAATTATCAAGTAATCGATTACGGGACAAATAACGGTGACTCGGTTGATTATCCCGATTACGCATATAAAATTGTGATGGGAATTTTAAATAGTGAAGTAGGCAGAGGGATAATAATGTGCGGCACAGGGATAGGTATTTCAATTACGGCCAACCGTTTTCCCGGGATCCGAGCAGCCCTCTGCTGGGACGAGTATTCCGCTAAAATGAGCAAAGAGCATAATAACGCAAATATTTTAGCTTTTGGCGGCAGGACTACAGATTTTGAGACCGCTAAAAAAATTGTCTCAATCTGGCTAAACACCCCATTTGAAGGGGGGAGGCATTTAAAAAGAATTGAAAAAATAGATGATTTGGCAATAGATTTCTGGAGTAAATATCTTAAAAATAAAGAGGGTGTTTGATGAACATTTATGAGACAATTAAAAGCTTTGACCCTGAAGTTTACGACTCACTGGAAAAAGAGATAATCAGGCAGGAAACACATCTGGAGCTGATAGCAAGTGAAAACTTTGTTAGTAAAGCCGTCCTGGAAGCGCAGGGTTCTATCATGACAAACAAATACGCAGAAGGATATCCCGGTAAAAGATATTACGGCGGATGTGAATTTGTGGATATTGCTGAGAATATTGCCATTGAGCGCGCTAAAAAGATTTTCGGTGCAGAGCATGCAAATGTGCAACCCCACTCGGGTAGTCAGGCGAATATTGCAGCGTATTTTGCAGTGCTGGAAGTAGGTGATACCATCCTTGGGATGAATTTGACACACGGCGGGCATTTGACACATGGTAGCCCCGTGAATTTTTCCGGCAAATTTTTTAATGTGGTGTCATACGGCGTAGATAAAGAAACAGAGCAGATAGATTACGAAAATGTCCGAAAACTTGCACTGGAACATAAGCCTAAAATGATAGTTGTTGGGGCCAGTGCATATCCGAGAACAATAGATTTCAAAAAATTCAAAGAAATTGCTGATGAAGTGGGTGCATATGTGATGGTGGATATGGCACATATTGCAGGGCTTGTAGCAGCCGGGCTTCACCCTAATCCCGTCCCATATGCTGATATAGTTACAACAACCACACATAAAACCTTACGAGGCCCTAGAGGGGGGATGATACTTTCCACCGCTGAGCTGGCCAAAAAAATTAACTCCAATGTATTTCCGGGGATGCAAGGCGGTCCTTTAATGCATGTCATTGCTGCAAAAGCGGTGGCTTTTAAAGAGGCAATGACAGATGATTTCAAGCAATATCAATCTCAAATAGTAAAGAATGCTAAAGCCTTGGCAGAAACATTAAAAATGCGAGGATACAAACTTGTATCCGGCGGCACCGATAATCACCTTATGCTCATTAACCTTACTGACAAAAATCTAACTGGTAAAGATGCCGAAACAGCACTTGGTAAAGCCAACATCACCGTTAATAAAAATACCGTTCCTTTTGAAACACAAAGCCCTTTTATCACAAGTGGCATCAGGATAGGCACACCTGCTGTCACCACAAGAAAAATGAAAGAAGCAGAGATGGAAAAAATTGGGAATATGATTGCCGATGTTTTGGATAACATCGATTCGGATAACACTATAGAAAGTGTAAAGGAAAACGTTATTGATCTGTGCAGCAAATTCCCCCTATATAAAGGTGACTTGTATTGAGACCAAACTGGGACAGATACTTTATTGAGATAACAAATGTTGTCAAAAAGCGTTCCACCTGTCTGAGAAGGCAGGTGGGGGCATTAATTGTAAAAGACAATCATATACTTGCCACCGGCTACAACGGAGTTCCTTCAAAAATTACCCATTGTTCAGAAACTGGCTGTTTAAGGGAACAGCTTAATGTACCTTCCGGACAAAGGCATGAACTGTGCCGCGGACTGCATGCAGAGCAAAATGCCATAATTCAGGCAGCCCATCACGGGACATCAATTAATGGAGCAACTATATACACTAATACAAAACCCTGCTCAATATGCACAAAAATGATAATAAATGCCGGAATAAAACGTATTGTTTTTGAGGAATATTACGAAGACAAGCTTGCTGATGATATTTTAAGTGAAACAGATATCATCCTTTTTAATATTAATTCAGATAAATAAGGAGACTTCGCACGATGACAAACGGATTTATCGGCGGTATCCATCCGGACTATAAAAAGACGCTAACAGCAGATAAACCGATAGAAACATTATCCTATGAAAAAGATGAAATTGTCTCAATACCGCTAAGTCAACATATTGGCGCACCAGCCCAGGAATTGGTTAAGAAGAAAGAACAGATCCTCTGCGGTCAAAAAATAGGTGCTTCTAAAGGCCTTATAAGTACCAACATTCATAGCTCTGTGACAGGGGAAGTGATCTCCATCGGGAATCTGAACAGTCCATTGACCGGAAAAGTAAAAGGGATTAACATAAAAATAACCAACCCAGATGATCCACCAAAACTAATTGATACAAGCAAAAAATTTCAGGATATAATACTGGAAGCCGGAATAGTGGGCATGGGAGGAGCTACTTTCCCTACGCATGTTAAACTGTCCCCTCCGAAAAAAATAGATACCCTCATCGTAAATGGTGCAGAATGCGAGCCTTTTCTCACATGTGACTACAGAATTATGTTGGAACATACGGAAGAAATTGTAAAAGGTGCAAAAGCTATTCAAGAAAAACTTAAAATTGAAAATATGATTATCGCTGTTGAAAACAATAAGCCGGATGCAATTCAGGCTTTTCGTGAATTCAGCAAAGGTTTCAACTTTAAAGTGAAAGAGCTGGAAACAATTTACCCTCAGGGGGGTGAGAAACAACTTATTTTAAGCGTTTTGGGAAGAATTGTCCCTGAAGGGAAATTGCCTTTGGAAGTGGGAGTCATAGTTCAGAATGTGGCAACCTGCAAAGCTGTATATGAAGCAGTTGAAAAAGGAATGCCGCTAACAGAGAGAGTGGTAACAGTCACCGGCGCCGTTAAAGAACCAAAAAATCTTCTTGTTAAAATAGGTACCCCTGTTACAAAACTTATTGACGTTTGCGGAGGTTATTTAGGAGAACCGGAGAAGATAGTCATAGGTGGGCCTATGATGGGGATGAGCACAAGTACAGCTGATACACCCGTTACAAAAGGAACAAGCGGTGTAATAGTTTTCAGAAAAGAAGACCTCCCAAACCTTAAAATGACAAACTGTATACGCTGTGGTAGATGTGTAAAAGCGTGCCCGATGGGCTTGGTTCCGGCAATTATGGAACAATTTGCAATAAGTGAGCTTTACGAAAAGCTTCTGGACTGGCACGTTTTAAACTGCATAGAATGCGGCTGTTGCAGCTATGTATGCCCTGCCCGCAGACCACTTGTGGGATATTTTAAAACAGGGAAAAGACAGGTAATGAAAATCGTTAAAGAAAGGGAAAATAAATGAGTGAAAATAAAAAACTGCTGGTAACCTTTTCCCCCCATATCAGAGACAGCGTGCAAACAGATAAAATAATGCTGAATGTGATATATGCACTTATTCCAGCTATAGCAGTATCCATTTATTATTTCGGTTTTTTTGCTCTGAAGACATATATTTTAACCATTGTTTTTACCCTCGCTTTTGAAGCTTTATTTTTGAAGATAAGAGGCAGAAGAATTACGCTAGATGATAACAGTGCTCTGGTAACTGCTGTCCTCCTTGCCATGAACCTTCCACCCTCTTCACCATGGTGGCTGATACTGATTGGAAGTTTTATTGCAATAGTAGTGGGAAAACAGGTATTCGGAGGCCTCGGGCAAAATCCGTTCAACCCTGCGCTTGTGGCACGGGTTTTTCTGCTAATATCCTGGCCTGCACAAATGACATCATGGATAAAACCTACACCTATAATAGAAAATTTTAATTTTGACAGTATAAGTGCTGCAACTCCACTAAGCCAGGCTAAAACTGAGCTCATTTCAAACGGAAAAATTCTAACAGACTTTTCCGATACCTCAGCGTACTTTTTGGGAAATGTCGGCGGCTCACTGGGTGAAATTTCCGCAATTGCTCTCATTTTAGGGGGATTGTATCTGATTTATAAAAAAATTATTTCATGGCATATACCTGTAAGTTATTTAGCATCATTCCTGCTTATCATTATACCTTACTGGCTATTCTTTCCCGAAAAATCACTGAGTCCTTTTATCCACATTTTTACCGGCGGATTAATGTTGGGTGCTTTTTTTATGGCAACAGATATGGTTACATCCCCTATAACAAAAAAAGGACAAGTAATTTTCGGAATAGGCTGTGGCGTCTTAACAGCAGTGATAAGGCTTTTTGGTGGATATCCTGAAGGGGTTTCTTTTGCAATACTTATAATGAATGCTTTTGTGCCGCTAATAGATTACTATATAAGACCTGAAAGTCTGGGAGAGGCTAAACACGTATGAAAGACAGCAATTTCAAAATGGTTCTGATACTTTGTACTGTTGCTGCGGTGGCAGCTTTTATCCTTTCACTGGTGAACATGGCTACAAAAGAAAAAATTGCTGAAGCCTACCGGCAAGAATTCTTAAGTGGCCTAACAGCTGTTTTGCCAGAATATGACAATGAACCGGATAAAACGATATTGGAAGTAAAAGGGAAAAAAGTCTACGTGGCAAAGAATGATAACAAAACAGTTGCTTACGCATTAACATCAACATCTCCAAAAGGCTATGGAGGAGATATTGTGGTTTTGATAGGAGTCAGACCGGATGGCCGCATAAATGGCATTGAAATTTTAAGACATGCTGAAACCCCCGGGCTGGGAAGTAAAATAAACGATGAATCATGGCAGAAATCTTTTGATAACCTGACAGCAAAAGACGATATTGCAGTAAAAAAAGATGGTGGTATAATAGATCAGTTTAGCGGAGCAACCATAAGCCCGAGAGCTGTTTGTGAAGCTGTTGATAAAGGCCTCACATTTATAACCGAAAATGTATTGGAGCAAGAAAATTGATAGGTAGAATATTTAAAGAAGGCTTCTGGAAAAATAATGCTGTATTTAAACAAGTGCTGGGTCTATGCCCTACCCTGGCAGTCACAACCTCTGCTATAAACGGTATAGCTATGGGACTGGCATCCACAGCCGTTCTTTTGTGTTCCAACTTTGTTGTCTCCCTTGTCAAAGATATAATCCCTGCAAAGGTACGTATACCATCATACATTGTTATCATTGCAAGTTTTGTGACTATGGTGGATTTATTAATGAATGCTTACGTTCATGATCTTCATAAAGTTCTGGGGCTATTTATCCCCCTTATCGTGGTGAACTGTATGATTCTGGGCAGAGCTGAAAGTTTTGCATCAAAAAACACTCCATTTAAGTCAATAGTTGACGGTCTTGGTGTTGGACTGGGCTTTACCTTTGCCCTACTCATTCTAGGCGGAGTAAGAGAAATCCTGGGCAATGGTAGCCTTCTTAATGTTACAATCTTTCCGGAACGTTTTTCTCCGGCAATAGCTATGATATTGCCGCCGGGAGCTTTTATCGCATTGGGATTTATATTGTTTGGCTATAATTATATTGAAGATAAAAGAAACAGTGGGCAGAAAAGTCAAACAAAAGAACAATGAGCAGTTGACTAAATAGTATAGGTAAGGATGTATTATGGCTGAATTAATTTTACTTTTTATCAGTGCTGTTTTGGTAAACAATTTCGTCCTTAGCAGGTTTTTAGGGCTTTGTCCCTTTTTTGGAGTGTCGAGAAAATTGGATACTGCAATAGGGATGAGCTTTGCTGTCACATTCGTCATGACTGTTGCCGGTATTATCACCTGGATTATTCAATACAGTGTACTTAATCCTTTCGGGCTGGGTTATCTGCAGACAATTGTTTTTATACTGGTTATCGCTTCACTGGTGCAGTTTGTGGAAATTGTGCTTGAGAAAATATCCCCTGCTTTATATAACAGTCTCGGCATATTTTTACCTCTTATTACAACAAACTGTGCCATTTTAGGTGCTGCCATACTTAACATTCAGGAAGGTTTTTCTTTTATTCAGATGCTTGTTTTCACAATAGGCTCAGCACTTGGTTTTGGCTTGGCACTTATCATTTTCTCTGGGATAAGGGAGAGGGTTGAGCTGGCAGACGTTCCGAAATACTTTCGGGGAATACCGATAGCTTTCGTTACTGCTGGAATTTTAGCTTTAGCATTTATGGGGTTCAGCGGACTTGTTAAATAAATACACATCATTTGGGTTAAAAATATGATTACATCTGTTATTGTACTTGGCTCCACAGGTTTTGTGGCAGGATTAGGTCTTTTTATCGCATCAAAGAAGTTTGCTGTGGAAAAGGATCCAAGAATAAAAGAGGTTGAAGAACTACTACCTGGTGCAAATTGCGGAGGATGCGGCATGCCCGGCTGTTCTGCACTGGCTGAAGCAATTGTAAAAGGGAAAGCTCTTCCATCAGCATGTCCTGTGGCGGATAATGAATCCGTTGGGAAAATAGCAGAACTTCTCGGGATTGAAGCAGGGTCCAACGTCAAACATGTGGCACGGGTAAAATGTAACGGAGGATGCCAAAACTCACCTGAGAAATACAAATATTACGGGCCTAGCGACTGCCACAGTATAACTATGCTTGTTGGTGGTAACAAAGAATGCATATATGGATGCGTGGGAGGGGGAAGCTGTGTGAAAGCATGTGCCTTCAACGCAATGGAAATGGGTGAAGACAAAATTCCTAGGATTTTCGAAGATAAATGTACCGCCTGCGGCATGTGTGTAAAAGCCTGCCCCAGGAACATTATTGAGTTAATGCCTGCTGAAAATAAATTTGTCGTAAATTGTAGTTCAAAGGATACCGGTGCTGAAACCAGAAAAGTATGCAGTGTGGGATGTATTGCCTGCAGACTATGTGTAAAAAACTGCCCTGTAGATGCTATTACCGTGGAAAACAATCTGGCTAAAATTGATCCAGAAATTTGCACAAACTGTGGAAAATGTGAAGAAGTTTGTCCAATGAACACAATTAACAATTATTTTGACAGCAGAAATCCATCCACCTACACTTCGTAAGTGTCGATTTAGTCAAAAAAAAAGAGGGGAAGTCCCCCCTTTTTTGTTATTCATCCAACAGAGGATAAGAGCCGTCTTCGTCGTGATCCTCACGTCCCACAAGGGGCGGATTAAAAACACAGATTAGCCTCATGTCTTTTTTCGCCCTGAGATAATGCTTATCATGATTGTTCAAAGCATACATAGTTCCGTCTTTAATAGGATGTATTTTGCCAGTGGCTAAATCTTCAATTTCACCTTCTCCGCCAACGCAGTAAACAGCTTCCAAATGGTTTTTATACCAAAGAAAAGTCTCTGTCCCTGCAAAAATTATTGTTTCATGAAAAGAAAAACCCATTCCATCTCTTTTTAGGAGAAATCTGCGGCTTACCCACGTTCCCTTTTCTCCGTAAACCTCGTCTTCTGTTCCTTTCAAATCATCTACATATTTTACAATCATCAAAACTCTCCTGTTAATCGTTCTTTTTTCTCTTGTAAAATATCACCTATACTTTCATCGATAATATCCAAACCCTCTTTTAACACTTCCTCTTTAATTGTAAGGGGAGGAAGAAATTTGACAATTTGATCCAAAGCACCTGCAAGCTCAATAATGAGACCTTTTTCAAAACATTTTGTGGAAACTTCAGAAGCAAAATTCTTCTCAGGAAGCTCCAAACCGTAAATCAACCCCCTGCCTCTAACAGAAGCGTTCGCATCCGGATACTTATCCGCAATCTCTTCCAGCCTGTTTTTTAAAACCTCAGATTTACTTTTTACAGCCTGACTCAGATCATCATTGTCCCAGTATTCAAGTGCAATTGTAGAGGCAACAAAAGCAAGATTATTTCCTCTAAACGTTCCGGTGTGTTCACCCGGCTTCCATTGGTCAAGCTCTGGTTTTAGAAGCACAAGTGCTAAAGGCAACCCCCCTCCGATAGCCTTGGACATTGTAACAATATCCGGATTAATGCCGGCTTCTTCAAAGCTGAAGAAATCACCAGTCCTGCCGTTGCCAACCTGGATATCATCCACTATAAGTAAAATATCATACTCACGGCAGACCTGCTCAAGCTCCCTAAGCCACTGGGAGGAGGCCACATTGACTCCACCTTCAGCCTGAATCGTTTCAAGAATCACAGCTGCAGGAAGGTCAAGACCACTACTGGGATCATCTAAGAATTTCCTCAAGTAATCAATTGTATTCACATCATCACCAAAATATCCATCATAAGGCATAAAAGAAACGTTACTGCGGCTGATATATGCTTCATCCCTGTAGAATGCGTTTCCTGTCAAAGCAAGAGCACCCATAGTCAGACCATGATAACCGTTGGTAAATGAAACAATATTAGAACGTCCTTTAACCATTCGGGCAATTTTAATAGCAGTTTCCACAGCATTAGTGCCTGTGGGGCCAGTAAATTGTATTTTATATTCTAGATTTCTGGGGGCTAAAATCGTATCATAGAATTTCTGTAGAAAATTTTTCTTTGCAGTTGTTGCAAGATCAAGGCCGTGAACAACTCCATCGTTTTTTAAATACTCTATTAGAGCTTCGGATATTTTTTCATTATTATGTCCATAATTCAGGGTGCCAGCTCCGGCAAAAAAATCGATATATCTTTCCCCCTGCTCGTCATATAGAATTGCACCCTTCCCTTTTTCAAAAATTGTGGGAAATGAGCGTATGTAGCCTCTTACCTCAGATTCAAGGTTTTCAAAAATCCTCATAATTAAATTCCTCCTAATTGCTTATAAATATTAATTTTTTATTAAATTTTCAATGTTGAAACACACACTTTTCAAAACGTAATCATCACCCCCTCTTGATTGGCCCTATATGAAACAGTATTTCTTCTTCATGGTCACCTTCACCAAAATCTTCTTTGCTGAAGAATACTGAAGTTTCACACCTGGTATTATAATATTTAGCAAGCTTTCTAAAGAGCCCTTCTGACGGTTTATTGGAAGGTCCCACAGTTGCTTGTATGTACTTAATATCCTGATTATACTCTCTTTCTAAAATATCTCTAATAATTCTTGGAGCCAGCCCTCTACCCCGCATAGAACTATCAACAACAACCTGCCAGACAAAAAGTGCTTCCGGCTGCACTGGGGGTCTGTATCCGGAGACAAACCCTACAAGCTTATTTTCCTGCTCCGGATCAATAGCTACCACCGAAGTATCTCTAAAATGCGTACAGAAAAGCATGTAAGCATATTTAGAATTCAAGTCCAAAGGTTCGGAATTTTTGATTAACGTCCAAATTCCAAAGGCATCTTTGACTACAGGTCTTCTTATTATTATATTATCTTCCATATCCATCTCCTTCATTTAAAATTTTTCAAAATTATATATTTGCAAGGTAAAAGTTTCATATATGCAATAACATATATGCAATCCAAATGCAACCACTTTATTTTATTTCAAATTAGAAGTAAGTTCTTTGACATTGTCCCCGTCTGCCCATCCTATTTTTAGCCCGATGTTGTATGTTGATAAAAATTTCGTTAATCATGATTTTATAATATAAACTTAGCACTAACATGCTGCCCGCCAAGTAAAAAAGGTTGTAAGTATAAAACAAATGGTATAAATAAACACCGAATGCAAATGTAAACATTGAGGTGTGAAATGGGCTTTTTTGACATTTTCAAAAGGAAAAAACGTGAAGAGGATATCCAGGAGGATGACGGAGAAATAAAAGAGGAGAAAGATAGCCAAGGAACAGGTGTTGGTGTTAGTAGTGTTGGTGTTGGTGCTAGTGCTAGTGAGAGTGAGAGTGAGAGTGAGAGGAGAAATGAGGATGAAGAACAATTAAAGCCCTCTGCTGGAAAAGAGAAGGAAAAGAAAAGCGAAAAAAAGGACGATGAGGCAAAAAGATCAGGTGTTTTCGGGAGGCTGAAAAAGGGAATATCAAAAACATCGGGAAAAATAATTGGCGGTATGGAAACAATTTTCCTCGGCAAAAAGGAGATTGATGAAGAGCTTTTGGATGAGCTTGAAGAGCTTTTTGTCACTTCGGATATCGGTGTTTCCACTACAATGAAAATCATTGATGACATCCGCAGCGATGTAAGCAGAAAAATTCTTAAAAACCCACAGGAATTGAAAAGCGCATTAAAACAAAAACTTATAGAGATACTGAATATAGATAATGAACTAGTAAAAACAGATGACAGGCCTTATGTCATACTTGTGACAGGAGTTAACGGTGCCGGTAAGACCACCAGTATTGCAAAACTGGCAAAAATGTTCAAAGAGAATGGTATGAGTGTCATGCTTGCCGCAGGGGATACATTCAGAGCCGCTGCCATAGAGCAGCTTGAAATCTGGGGTGAAAGGGTTGGAGTCCCTGTTATTAAACAAAAAGCCGGCAGTGATTCAGCAGCAGTTATTTACGATGCCATTTTATCAGCTAAATCCAAAAACATTGATGTTGTAATAGCAGACACAGCCGGAAGACTCCATACAAAAGATAATCTCATGAATGAGCTGAAAAAAATCAGCAGAGTAGTAAAAAAAGAGATGCCTGATGCACCTCATGAGGTACTGCTGGTTTTGGATGCTACAAGTGGTCAGAATGCCCTCGCCCAGGCCAAAACCTTCGGCTCGGAAATCGGTGTTACCGGTGTGATACTGACCAAACTTGATGGCACAGCAAAAGGGGGTGTTATAGTAGGTATCGTTGATGAAATGCAGCTTCCTGTTAAGTTTATAGGTTTCGGTGAAAGCATGGATGATTTGAAACCTTTTGATGCAAGAGAATTTGTTGAAGCTTTGTTTGAGTCCACCAATGAAACTGATAACAGCTGATCAGTTACCAAATATCGACCGTGTTACATTTAACTGGACTTTTCCGGAGAACAAAGCCCTTACGTCTATAACATATCCGCCTGCTCTTTGGGAAAAAAGCGGTATTTACTATCAGCTGAATTATTTCAGTCATTGCGCTGATGAATATTTTTTGATAAAAAACGGTGATTTCCCAGATGCTTTTTCTTTTACTACCGGTTTTCACGGCTCAGAAAATCTTAATGTCATTGAACTTTCCAATTTGTTATTTTTAATAGAAACATTCGAATACAATATTTCAGATTTCATCTTGTTTGAAAAATACGGGGTTGCCGGTAACAGGAAAATCAGAACTTTAAGAGCACTAAAAGATTTACCAGAATCTATTAAACAATATCTTGCTCTTAAAAATTTTTCATTTAAAACGTTAAATCTTCTCGTAAGATTACCTGAGAATATAATAAATATAGTGGAATCGTATATTGTAAAAAAGAATCCGTCGGTTTCGGATTTTAAAAAAATGGTTGCAGAACTATTTGACATGAAAGAGGACGTCCCTCGGGAGCTTACCATTTATGATAAAAATGAGCTTGAAAAAATATTTATGTCTAAAAACATGCTACAAAATAACTTCCTTAAAGAGTTAAAACTTCTTACCGATAAAATGAAACCTGTTGAGGTTAAGAATACAGATAATTTTGAGACTGATACACTTGAATTGAGCATTAAAATAAATTCACCGGAAGATTTTGAAAGAATACCGGAGCAGATGTCTAACAAGATAGAAATTATAAAAGATATTTATAAGTTAATGGAAAGATATGATCTACATTGATAAAAGTGCCAGTGACAGTAGGTTTATAGATATTTTTGACAATGAGGGGAGAAATTTCACATTTGTAAACGGCATGGATGAAGTGGAAGATTCCAAAAATAACATCTATATAACATCCGGTTACAACACGTTTGTCCACAGATGCCCGGCCACAAAAATTTACAGATGTTGTAATTATCATGTGGTGGATCTGGTTGAAGGCTGCCCTTTTGACTGCACATACTGTATTCTTCAGGAATACCTAAATCATAATGTTGTTAAGGTTCACTCACATGTTGATAAAGTAAAAGATGAAATTATCAGTTTATCAAAGAAAGGTACATTCAGACTAGGTACAGGTGAGCTTTCCGACAGTCTGGCATACGATCATATTTTAAAACTTTCGGATTTCTTTATACCGCTTATTAACAAACTTGAGAGCATTCAATTTGAGTTTAAAACAAAATCTGCCAATGTAAAACGGCTATTTAACCACAATCCAAAAAATATACTTGTCTCCTGGAGCTTGAACCCGGAAGAAATTGTCGCTGCTGAAGAACATGGTGCTGCCCGTTTGGATGAGCGTATAGATGCGGCTGCAATGTGTGCGGAATATGGGTACAAAGTGGGTTTTCATTTTGATCCGCTCATTTATTACAATAATTTTGAAAAAGGTTATTCAGGTGTGATTAAAAGGCTTTTTGAAAAGATTCCGGAACAGTCGGTGGAATATATAAGTATCTCAACATTCAGATTTATCCCCGGCTTACTGGATATTGTCAGGGAAAAATTCAGTAGCTCACAGTTGTTAAAAAGCGATTACGTTAGCACTCTGGACGGAAAAATGCGGTATTTTAAATCTCAAAGATATTATATGCTGAGATATGTGGTAAAAAGTATAAGGGAGTACTGGCCGCATGTTTTTCTCTATTTTTGTATGGAACATGAAAGTGTATGGAAAAACCTTATGGGATATGGTCCCGGGAAACGGGAAGATTTCGAGATGAATTTTCCTTTTTATCGCAAATTTTTGTAAAATCATTGAAAGTTTCTTCTGTGCACATAAATTACAATTAAACTAAAACTAAGGAGGAATAGTATGTCAAATGTCACAATGAATGGAAAACCTGTTACTTTGGTGGGAAATAACGTGAAAGAAGGGGATAAAGCCCCAGATTTCACCGTAGTGGATCAAAATTTACAACCAAAATCACTTAAAGATTATACCGGCAAAGTGAAACTCATAAGTGTTACTCCATCATTAGATACGCCCGTGTGTGATATGCAGGCCAGAAGATTCAATGAAGAAGCTGCTAAGTTGGGGGAAAATGTCGCTGTATTAAACATCAGTGTTGATCTTCCTTTTGCTATTAAGCGGTTTTGCAATGCCGCTGGTATAGACAAAGTAGAGACGTTATCTGATTACAAAGATGTTTCTTTTGGAGAAAACTACGGCGTGCTTATCAAAGAGCTGAGGCTCCTTGCCCGCTCTGTATTTATCATTGATGACAAAGATGTTATAAGATATATTGAAATCGTTCCTGAAGTAACTAACCATCCCAACTATGACAAAGTGTTATCAAAATTAGAAAAAATATTATAATATGCAGCACCATAAGTTAGTTTCAAAAACTTACGGTGCTGTCTATACAGTTGGTTCCCTTAAAACTGAATTAAGATCAAATAATAGATTTTATCAATAACTAATTTTACAGACATAGGATCATAATAACAATTTTTTAAAATTTGCTTAGCATATAAAAAAAATTATTTTTTTCAATTAGCACTTCGCTCTCTAACTATTCAAATAAAAGTCAGCATCACTTAAACGTGCTGCACGTTATGGTCATATGTTCAAATATATCATGTTTGATTCTCAACAATATAGCCAATATAAAATTTTTTATAATCCATATAGAAACTATAGGTTTTGTAATGTGTTGTTGTTTAAGATTGTTTAAATTCAGACCCATATAGTCTTAATATTAAAAGATTTTTTCGAAAATTTCCTATTGCATATATATTGATAATTGTATATTGTATACATAGTAAAGAGCATAGGATAATATTTGGTTTTTCAATAACAACTTATATATGCACTTTATTACGAAATATTTTTTACGTTAGCTGATAAATTACCATTATTTATGGCATATGTCATAAATTTTAATAATCATGGAGGAAAAGATGAAGATGGGTAAGTTAGAACTAACCAGAAGAAAATTTCTAACTGTTTCAGGTGCTACAGCATCTGCAATTGCATTATCTGGTGCTTTTTCTGCGGTCAAGGCTGTAGAAAGTAACAACCAGGAGTCTATGCAACACGGGAAAAACTCAAAATTTATACCATCTGCATGCGGAATGTGTGTTAACAAATGCGGTCTTATTGCACATGTAGAAAATGGGAAAATTAGAAAGCTCAATCCTAACCCGAAATTTTTCAAGTCCAGAGCTATGCTTTGTGCTAGAGGAAATGCCGGAGCAGAAGAACCTTATAATCCTGACCGACTAAAAAAACCTCTTTTAAGACAAGGAAAAAGGGGCGAAGGGAAATGGAAGGAAATAAGCTGGGAAGAGGCCTTTAAGCTGGCAGCTGAAAAGTTGGCAGAATTAAAACAAAAATATCAAAACAGATCTTCTGTAGCTTTTATTTCAACTGAAGGTTTTCAAGAAGAGTTTTTTAAAATGCTGTCAACTTCCTACGGATCCACTAATACAGTAAGGCATCCTACTTTGTGTATGGCATCAGTGATCCAGGGGTGGTCATCTGTTTTTGGCACATATCCCGATGCCGATTTAACGGAAGCCGATTTTGTTTTAATGCTTGGGGCTAACAGAGCTGAATCTTTTATGACACCGGACACAATAGATTTTCAAAAATCTATGCCTAAAAAACAAACGCTTGTTTATGTGGATCCCCGATTCACATCAACAGCCGCAAAAGCAGACAAATGGTATGCCATTAAGCCCGGAACCGACCTGGCTTTTGTATTAGCCATAATTAATGTTATTATAAGTGAAAATCTATATGATGAAAATTTTGTAAATAAATATACTCATGGTTTTGAAGATCTTGTGAAACATGTAAAACAGTATACCCCTGAATGGGCTGAAAAAGAGTGTGAAATCCCCGCTGATGAAATCATATGGGTAGCTAGAGAATTTGCCAAATATGCACCTAGAAGCGTCGTTTATCCGGGCAGAAGAACATCCTGGTATGTGAATGATGTATATTTCAGACGCGCCTGCGCTATTTTGGCAGCAATTACAGGCAGCTGGGATACTCCGGGTGGTATCGTTCCTAAATCATCTATTCCTTTAGCAAAACATGACAGTGCCTTATATCCTCTTTATGATATGGTTGAGCCCCGCATCGATGTCAGCAGAAAATCATCTTTCAAACATTTAATACCAAACGATGAAAGGGCTAAACATGGGCTTCCTTATGATAAATGTGCTTATTTAAATGAAATAGATGGTAGTTGGGTTGTATTCAGAGATTCTGTGCTTAAGTCAGATCCATATCCTGTAAAAGGGATGTTTGTTTATAAACAGAATCCAGTTGAAGCTGTTCCTAACAGAGAAAAAACATTAGAAATGATGCAGCAAATGGAGTTTATCTGCACAATAGACATCCAGATGTCCGATACAGCATGGTATTCTGACCTAGTCCTTCCTGAATCCACATACCTGGAACGGTGGGATCCTTGCCATTCTCTTTCGGGTATATGGCCTATTGTTGTGGCAAGGCAACCCGTTATTGAACCTATATTTAATACAAAATCCATGAAAGAGATAACTGCCGGAATTGTCAATGAAATGCTTAAAATACCTTCTTTATGGGATGATTGTTGGGAATCTGATGTTGAAGCGTTTAAAGAAACAGTTGTTGAACCAATATTAAATCAACCAACGGAGAAATTTATAGAACACCAACTTTCCCCATACCCCGGAGCACATGAAATGATGCTTAAAGAGGGCGTATTTTACCTTGATGACAAGGCAAAATATGGACAAACGAAAAAAGAAGGTTTCAGATACAAGACAAAAACAGGAAAAATAGAGATCTACAATGTTAGATATGCAGATGACGGATTAGACCCTCTCCCAGTTTATGCATCGCCTTCTCAGCCTAAACCTAATGAATTCAGAGTGATTCTGGGCAGACATGCATGGAATACCCATTCCGGAACGCAAAACAACGAATACTTACACGAATTAGAACCAGAAAACGCTGTGTGGATAAACGAAAAAAGAGCACTTGAATTAGGAATTATGGATGGTGACTACGTTTATATCAAAAGCTCTGTCGGAGAACAAAAAATTAAAGCAAAAGTCACCAAGAAAATCAGACCGGATTGCATTTTTTACACACACGGCTTCGGACGTTTATCCAAAGGATTGTCTTTGGTTTACAAAGTTGGTGCTTCACAAGCAGCTATTCTGGAAGATTATGTTGACTCAGTTTCCGGTAATGCTGCTATGCATGAAACATTTGTTGAAATAAGAAAAGCTTAAGAGGTGTGGAAATGGCGAAAAAAAAATATGCAATAGTATTAGACGCAAGTAAATGCTTAAACTGTAAAGCTTGCACAGTTGCTTGTAAGCTTGAAAATCATGTTCCTGTCGGTCATGAAACTTATAGGATCTGGGTTACTGAAAATGAAATACATGGAAATTTTCCTAATTTAACTCAAACTTTCCAACCTTCCCAATGTCAGCATTGTGAAAATACACCATGTGCAAGTGTTTGCCCTACTAAAGCCACCTATAAAACAGAAGAAGGCGTTGTGCTTGTTGATTATGATAAATGTGTTTTATGCAAAGCGTGTATGACAGCTTGTCCTTATGATGCCAGATTTGTTAATGAGCATGTGGCTGCGGTTGAGAAATGCACCATGTGTTACCACAGACTTCCTGACAGGGAACCAGCCTGTGTAGAAACATGCCCAACCAAAGTACGGGTATTTGGGGATCTTAACGATCCGGAGAGCGAAGTAAGCAAGCTTTTAGCTAAAAATCCATATTACAGACTGAAGCCTAGTGTTAATACAAGGCCTCGTTTGTTCTACATATATTAATAGAGGAGGTATGCTATGACTACTGATACAAAAAGCGCATCAAATTTAGCAGGTAAAACCCTAACTACTTCATTTATCGTTATAGGGTTGATCTTGCTTGCAATCGGAGGATATGCCTCATTGCAGGTACTCCTAAAAGGTCATGAAGCTGTGTATGCAGTGAATAGAGAAGTTCCTTGGGGTTTGCTGATCGCAACATATGCATATTTCGTGATCACTTCAACAGGTCTGGCTTTTATAGGAGGGCTGGGTCATGCTTTTGGATTTGAGAAATATTCTAAAATGAGCAAACGGATTGTAGTGATGGCATTTGTAATTTTATTAGCTGGCTTCACACAGATAGGAATGGAAATAGGCCATCCCATAAGGTTAATGATATATCTTATCCTTTCTCCAAATTTGAATGCACCAATTGTCTGGATGGGCGTATTTTACGGAATTGAGCTTGTTATTCTTGCAGTGGAGCTGTATATAATATTTAAACCCAATAAAAAAGAGTCAGATCATAATACAGCCAAAATTGTTGGGTTCTTCGCACTTCTTGTGGGTGTTCTTGCAACCAGTAACCTTGGGTATGTTTTTGGTTCATTAAATGCACGCCCTTTTTATCATGGAGTTTATTTTTCAATTTTCCTTGTAGTCTCAGGTGTTACAGCAGGCGCAGCACTTTTGTTGGCAATTCACAATATATTGTACAAATTTAATGTGCCTGAAAATCTTCACAGCAGTATGAAAGCTCTTGGCAAACTTATGGGCGCAGGGATTGGTGTAATGATATTTTTGTATTTGTGGAAAATACTTTCATCTCTGTATACACAACCTGGGGATAGCTACCTTGCTGTAAAAGCGTTGCTTACAGGCCCATTAAGCATAAATTTCTGGGTTGGCGAATTGCTGCTTGCCGTAATTTTACCCCTTGCAATAATAGTTTTTTCAAAAGCGTCCAATATGAAAGCATTAGGCATTGCAGGTATAATATTTATGATCGGTTTGTTTTTTACCAGGTATGATTTTATTGTTGCTGGTCAGCTTCCGCCAATGAGGGAGGGGCTTCCCGGCTCAGGGGTTCACACTGTAAACGGATTAGCTCAGTATGCTCCTTCAACTACAGAATGGATGATTTTTGCTCTCGGATGGGGGGTGTTTATCTTCCTCTACTTCCTTGCCGAAAGATTTCTAATACTTGATACAGAAGAACATTAAATTAAAAGACCCGCCCTTTGCGGGTCTTTTTCTTACATCTAAAAATATGAACTTATTAGTGTATGCTCTTTATTTTACTAAAAGGAGTTTGAAGTGCCCAGACCTGATAAAGTAAGACATGTGGGTTATAAACCAGAAATTAAAAATTTTAAGCCTAAAGGGTTACCTTCGGCTAAACTGGATACTGTCATCTTAACCATTGATGAATTTGAAGCAATCAGACTGGCAGATTATTTAGGTTACGATCATGAGAATGCCGCTCTTCTGATGAATATTTCCAGACCAACATTTTCACGTCTTGTTGTAAGAGCTAGACACAAAGTCGCTGATTTTCTGGTAGGTGCAAAGGAACTCATAATAGAGGGTGGTAATGTTGAATTTGTACAAAGAAATCACTGTGAAAAAGGTAGTACTGAGATATTAAACAATGACAAGAAGCAGGGTAAACATAAATGAAAATGAGGAGAGGAAATATGACAGGATTGGACAGAAAAAAGTTTGGGTAAATACAAAAATAAAAGAATAACTGATAGTACTAGAAAAAACAAAATCATCACAACGAAAATTATTGTTAATGTGAAGGTGAGAGATTCTGCCTGCCGTAGTAATGCCGTTTAAATATATAAAAAGCATGTGGGATACAATTTCCAGCGTAGTAGAAAAGAAATTCATGAATAACTAAAAGCGGCCAAAGGCCGCTTTTAGTTATTCTTCGTTTAAATTTAAGTATTTCTCAGCAACGAGGTAAAGAAAGGCACAAAACCCAATAGCCCCCACTACAATAACAATTTCAGTAAACGATGGTGAATATGATACCAATCCATTCGGTAATGCTCCCTCAACATGGGCTCCAGGAAGGGGCTCTCTCATCGGGACAAGCTGGCCTGCTATAACCAGATCGTATCTCATATAAAATATTCCTAATACTGCTGAAATAGCAGCAAAAAGGCTTGCTTTAATATTTCTGCCTTTTGTAAAAATGATAATGAAAAATGGTATTAACATACCCAACACAATTTCAAATAACCAAAAGTTTACTCTCAGCTGCCCTGATAGCAAGGTCTGTACTGCCTCAAACTTTTCAGGAGGTGCACCGTAAATGGAAGTAATAATCTTCCAAATATCAAAAAATATCAAAACACCGATTAGAAAACCAAAAATTTTTGTGATACTCCTTAAAACCTTGACTACCTTCTCCGGCATGTTAGAAGGGGATCTGTAAGCTACGAAGAAGATAATAATTATCAAAGCGGATCCTGAAATAAGAGCAGAAAGTATAAAGTATATCGGTAGATAAGGCCCGTGCCAGAACGGTCTTGCTTCCAACAGACCAAAAACCGCACCAAGATTTGAGTGGGCTGAAATACCTGCCAGAAATCCTCCAAGACCTGCGTAAAATGCACCTTTATGATTATGCTTCATTAAAAAATAAAATTCAAAAACAATAAATATTAAATATACTCCATACAAAGTGCCCATCCACCAGATGGCTGACTGAAAATTAGGTGAAATCACATTGTATAACATCATCCTGAAAGGGTGTCCGAGTTCCAGAGCAATAACACCGAAACCACACAATAGCGTAAGTATTGCCAATATTATTGACCTCTTCCCAATGACTTCAAAATTTTCAATCCCAAAAACATGCCCCATCGATGAAATAAGGCAAAGCCCAGTACTGGAAACCACAAAAAATACATATGTGGAAATTAGAATTCCCCAGGGAACAGTCCTGGTCACGCCGTAAACATCGTGTCCATTAATTAGGACATTGAATAAACCGTATACGCCTAAGAGTGAAATAAGTAGGGTTATTATCAACCAGATATTGGATATTTTCTCGTTTTTGGTAAAAACGTTTATAGTTGATACATTAGCAGTCATTTTTGCCTCCTATTTTATATATTTTAATTTCGGTTTTGTTCCCTTTTCGGGTTTCAAGACCGTGTATTCATTATCTGCCAAAAGCCTGGAAACCTCACTATTCGGATCATTAAGATCGCCGAACACCCTTACTTTCGGAGGGCAGGTTTCCACACATGCCGGATCTTTCCCTTCAGCTCTTCGCTGATAACAAAAGGTACACTTATCAATAGCTTCTGTAGCTGGATTTTCATATCTGGCATCATAAGGACAAGCTGTCATACAGTATTTACAGAGAATACATTTTTTAGCATCCACCATAATCACACCATCAGCTGTTTTATAAGAGGCTTTTGTAGGACAGACATGAACACAGGGTGGATTTTCACACTGCTGGCATTGCGAAGGTTGGAAACTTCTTTTTACTTTAGGATATTTAGCATAATGTGTGTCTTCTGCCACCCAGATTCTGTAATTATAAAAGCCTACTGGTACGTAATTTTCCATTTTGCATGCGACGGTACATGCTTTGCAGTCTATACACTTAGATGTATCAAGAACAATCCCCCATTTTTCTTTTGCATTTCTTCTTTTATTTGCAAACTTTAGGTTATCTTCCGCAAGCTTTAAAGCTCTGCTGTTTTCACTCATATTTTCACCTCTCACTCTCTAAGCTTTTTTTATTTCTACAAACGTTTCGTGCAATAAAGCATTACCGGATATTGTCTCAGCATAATCTTCCAGGATTTCTGCATCCGAAGCACCGATTTTGTAAACATTAGTAAGCCATTTGGATAACCTTCCGAAGCCGTGAAGATAGAAAACCGTATCCGGCCTTATGTATTCGGTAACCTTAACTTTCACCCTTTGCTCTCCCACTGAACTTTTAACAATTGCATAGTCTCCGTCCTTTAACCTTTGTTTGAGAGCAGACTTAGGATGCATCCAAAGCATATTTTCATAGTCTCCGTAAGCTTCTAACAGGTATGGTACATTTTGTGTATTCGCCTGAGTAAACTGTGCATGTCTTCCCACCACAAATCTGTATTTACCTTGGGGAAGCCGGGATGGTTTCTGATAAACCGGAAGGTCATGCAGACCAGCTTCCGGGTACCTTACGTTGGCAAGTTCAATTTTACCTGTTTTTGTTTTAAGTCTGACACCTTCTTTTAGGGTTTCGCCGTATGGAATTTTATCTGTTTTGTAAAAGCATCCTTTTTCCATCAGCATCTTATATGCACCTGGATAATCTGAAAGTTGATGCTCTATAATGCGAGACATAGAAACACCCTTGAACGTCTTCACGTATTCTTCCATGTACGCCTTATCTTCTTCCCAGGCATCTACCCAGAATTCATCCTTTTCCAGGAATTTTTCAGTAAGATCAACGGCAATATCTTTCATGGATTTTGTATCAAAAAGTGGATCGATGACAGGCTGCCTAAAAATTACCACCGGCGCAACGCCACTCAAACTGTGTGCCGGATCCCATCTTTCAAGATATGTGGATTCCGGAAGAATCACATCTGAATACCATGCGGTATCAGACATCTGAATATCTATCGTACATATAAATTCCATTGATTTCAGCATTTCCAGAGTTTTAGATCTGTTAGGTACAGATTCCACAGGATTCTGTTTGTAAATAAACATCCCTTTAACAGGATACGGTTTTTGCTTTAGTATAGCATCTCTGAACAATACCCAGCTTCCGTCAGTTTCCGAAAGATAAGCCACCTCATCTTTGGGCATTCCTTTATTGGATTTTATATAATCAGGTAAAATGTCAACTGCAAAATTTACCTTTCCACCATCTATTCGGCTTTTGACTCTGTCATAAAGAGGAAAAATAAATTCGTGAGATTTTAAGCTTATACTGGATTTGGGAATAAGACCTCCCTTTCTATCCCAAGCACCAACTATTGCATTAAGTATAGCGCATGCTCTTCTGTAATAAACATCATTTGCAGTAAAAGAGCTTCTCCTGCCCGGATACCACACGGAAGCTGGTGCATTCTCAGCAAACTTTCTAGCCATCCATGTTATTTCATCTGCAGGAATCTCGCTTTCACTTTCAGCCCATTCGGGTGTATTTTTCTTAATGTGTTCTTTTAATTGATCAAAACCGTGGGTATACTTGTCGACAAATTCTTTGTCGTACAATTCTTCAGAAATAATGACATTTATCATAGCAAGAACAACAGCCATATCTGTGCCAGGTTTTATCGGGAACCACTTGTCTGCAAGAGCTGCTGATTTTGTCGCACGCGGATCAAGATACACAAAAGTCTGCTCTTTATGCCTTTTGGCCAGATCGATTGTGTCCGGTGTAATAAAGGCTTCCGCCCTGTTTGAGCCAGCCATAACAACAAACTTTGCATTGGCAATATCAGCATCAGGCATTGTACCGTAAACGGAAGAATATCCCTGAATATTAGAAGCAAGACACAATGTTGGGTGACGTACACTGTTAGTGGATCCTACTACTGATGTTAAATGTCTAAAGAATTCTTCCTGCAAACCTTCCGTAGAAGCAAATGCAATGGAAGATCTGTTGTCATATTTGTCTATCAGCTTTATGACGTTTTCAACAATATAGTCGTAAGCCTCCTCCCAGCTTACTTCTTTCCATTTGCCTTCACCACGCTTTCCTGTTCGTATTAATGGTTTTTTCAGCCTATCCGGATCATAAGGTACTTTGGCTCCCACATTTCCGCGGGCACATAGCATAGATCTGGATTTGAAAAAGTTGGGATTGGGATTTAGTTTATGTATTATCCCGTCTTTTACATCGGCAAAGAAAGAGCACTTGTTCACGCATATTGCGCATGCGCTGGGAACAGTTTTGGTTTTTGACTCTTTTCCTTGCCCGCTATGTACTGATGCAACGGCTTTGATAGTTGAAAATTTTGAAGCCATCGCTCCTGCTACAAGAGTACCCCCACTGTATGCAAGGAACTTCCTCCTATTGAGTTTAGTTTTCAATAAATACATGCTTCGCCCCCTTGTTTTGGTTTTTCACATTATGCATATGTTTGAATATGGATAAATATAGCTAATAAAAAAGGGTGTCAATATTTTTTTTTCTTTTGTTATCAGTGATTTATAGCATATGCCAACTAACAATCAACACATAATGAAAATCATATGTTCATAATTTATAGCTTATGCTTATTATTCTATATGGAAAAGGTAGGATTTTTAGATATTGATTTGGTTAAGAACTAGCGGACATTTGCATTCCCTGCCGCATCTTCGCATTTTAATTACACTCTCTGCTCCACATTTTGGACACGTGACAATTTCATCAGGCCCGCTATTATCCATCCATTCGTGGGCACATTCAATACATTTTAGAGTTCTGCTGTGAAATTCTATAAAATCATCGCATTTTATCGTAAGAATTTTCCCATTTACCAATGCATCAGCCACCTGCTTTCTGGCATTTTCAATTATTCTCCCAAAAGTCTGTCTAGATACTTCCATCAATTTGGCGGCATCTTCTTGGGCATAGCCTTCAAGATCAGCTAGACGGATAGCCTCTAATTCATCTACTGTAATTTCCAAGTAAACTTTGTCATCACTGCCATTTTTATCATACTCCCAACAAGTAGGGCCAAATTTCATATATCTTGGTCTATGCATAACTAATCTTTTTTTGGGCGGTCTAGACATAATCACCTCCTTATGAACTTATGTTTATTTTAGTATAATATTTTTATTTAAATAAAATGTCAACATGTTAGCTGCAACCAGCCATAATTAACGATCATATGCTTAAACAATCTGTTTCATTATCTCTAACTGTAACGTAAGGTTTAATAAGCATACGTTTAAAATATAGTTTCTTATTTTTTAAACTAGAATTAAACTGATATAACGACTGCCTTGGTAGATTTTTTTGACATCATAAAAAGATCCCTGTATAATCAATAAAAAGGCTGATGTGATGACTAAACGTTTTATTTCACTAGCAATTCTGCTGATATTCTTTATGCCTGTTAAATCATATCCTTTTGCAAACGATATTCTGATAATAAATTCTTACTCCTCCAACTATCCATGGACAAAGCATCAGTTAGAGGGTTTCTTTGAAAAAATGCAGGCAATAGACATGTTATCGGACTTTGAAATACATATGGAAAATCTTGATACAAAAAAATTTGATTTAACTGAAGAATATATGCAACATTTGTTTGAATTATTCTATTTTAAATACAAACAGTTAGACAATTATCCGAGCGTTATTTACGTTACAGATGATAATGCAATGATCTTTCTCAATAAAAAACTTAGAAATATCTTCCCTGATACCCCTGTTATTTTTACAGGTATAAACAATCTAAAACTAAACGAAACGTTACCTGCAGAAAAATACTCAGGGTGTTTCGAGATAAAAAACATAGAAAAAAATATAGAGCTTGCCGAAAAATTGTTTGGTAGGAACAAAGAAATCGTTTTTATCGGTGATAATTCAGAAACGGCTGATTTTATCAACAGTCAGATAAAATCCATAATGGATACACAATTTGATGACATCAATTATCAAATTATCCAGCTGGATGCCGAGAAAAATATCGAAAATGTGCTTGAAAAGATGGATAACACCGACAAGAAGATATTTATACTCACTACAATAGGGGCAGTAAAACGTGACACGTCCAGTGTTACACCCATCCCCCTTGTAATCAAACAAATCAGAAAGTCAGCAGGAAATGCACCCATAATGTCCATGGAAGATGTTTATGTAATTGAAGGCGTTCTGGGAGGTTATGTAACGAGTGGCAAACTCGCAGGCAGTCACGCTGCAGAAATGTTAGAAACATTAATAAATTCACCAGATATGTTTAAAAGCTATGTTTCTTATCCAAAGGAAACAAGCGAATATGTATTCAACTACAAAGAACTTCAAAGATTTAACATACGTATTGCAGATCTGCCCTCAGATGCAAAAATTATAAACCGGCCATTTTCCGTATATGAAGAATACAAAGAAATTATCTGGCTAACGATAGCAACAATACTGTTGATGTTCACTGCGATAGTATTGCTCGCACTAAAAATCATAGCGGACAAAAGATTAAAATCCGCTGAGAACAAATTGGCGGAAATGCTAAAAATAGCCAATCACATCATTTACCACTTTGATGTTACAAAACAAAGGTACGAGTACATCAGCGATTATGCATCTACAATTACTGGTGTAAAAAAGGATTTTTTTACAACCCCGAACCCTTTCCTGCATGAAACCTTTATGCATAAAGAAGATTATGAGAAAGGATTACAAACTATCAATGAAGCTTCTGAAAGGGGAGAAAAAAGTATTGAACTAACATACCGTTTAAGGACAAAAAATGGTGAATACAGGTGGTTTAAAGATTTGGCAAATTTAATATATGACAATAAAAATAATCTGGTTGCAATCGCAGGCACAGCATACGATATCGACAAAGAGAAACGCATTGATGATGCCCTTAAACTTTTAATTACGAGTACGATCCGTGTACACGGTTATAATTACTTCAGACAGACCGTATTAGATATAGCTTCAATTCTGCAGTGTAGTTTTGTTTTCATATCAGAAATCCAGAATAATTCTGATGCCAGAACACTGGCTTTTTGTGAAAACGGGCAACTAAAAGAAAATTTTACATTCTCACTAAGTGATCTCCCTTGTCTAAAAACTATAGAAAATGAATGCATATGTCTTCAGGATGCCCGCGAAAAATTCCCGGAAAATAAACTTTTCAACAATTTAGGGATAGATTCCTTCATGATATTTAAAATGTTTGATGAAAAAGGTAAAAATATCGGTTTACTTGCTGCTCTGAACAAACAGGCAATGAAAAGTCAAGAAATATACATAAATATACTTTCAATGATTACAAAACGTACGTCATTAGAACTTGAGCGCATAGAGCATATAAATAAGCTTAGTGACGAAAGAGAGCGCCTTAATGTCATTATAAAGAGTATCGGGGATGCAGTTGTTGTCACAGACCTTAAAGGAGAAATTCAGCTGGTTAACAGAACCTTTGAGCACTATTACGGTCAAAATGCCCAACAAATCATCGGCAAAGATATCCGGGATCTCCTGTTTTTCTACGATGAAAATACTTCTGAACCCATTAAAAATCCGGTGGATGAAATCCTGGAGAACGGTCTGACGGTATCCCAGGAGGTTTCTGCACTAATGCAAACTGACAAAGGTGACAGATTTTTCATAGAAGATTCCGTATCCCCTTTACGGGACTTTGAAAGCAAAATAATAGGTGCCGTTTTAGTTTTCAGGGACGCAACCGCAAAAAAACAAATGGAAAAAGAACGCATCAAGCAAACGAGACTGGAATCAATTGGCATCCTTGCCGGAGGAATTGCCCATGATTTTAATAACATGCTCACGGCACTCTCAAACAATATTGAGCTGATAAAACTGAAAGATAAAGATAAGAAATTTTCCGAGTGCCTTTCAAAAATCGACCAAGTTTTAGAGAATGCCCAGAACCTTGCCCACCAGCTTCTAACCTTTTCCAAAGGTGGAGAACCTCAGATTAAAAAAATTAACCTGGAAACATTTGTCAACAACACACTCACCTTTCTACTCAGAGGCTCATCAGTAACCTACACAATAAAATCTGATGAAAATTTATGGACTGCTCTGATCGATCCGGGTCAGTTTTCCCAGGTAATCCAAAATATAATTATAAATGCAAGGCAAGCTATTGAACCAAACGAGGGGAAAATAGAAGTTAATCTTTCGAATTATGAAGTTGATGAAAGTAAAATATACAAACCCGGCAAATATCTAAAAATAGCCATCACCGACAATGGACCCGGCATTAACAAAAAAAATCTCGAAAAAATTTTTGATCCTTATTTCACCACAAAAGAGAGCGGAAGTGGATTGGGACTGGCCATTACCCATTCGATAATAAAAAAACACCATGGATATATAAGTGTTGAATCGGAAAAAAATGTAGGGACAACATTTCACATAATAATCCCGGCAACACTACAAAAGCCGGATGAATTTGATGTTGACAAAATCAATCAAGTCAACGGCAAAAATAAAAAAATTCTCATCATGGATGACGATGAAATGGTCCGGGAATCTTTGAAAAATGTCCTGAGTCATTACGGATACGATATTTATACTGTATCAAATGGTGAAGAGTTTATAGAAAGGTATCAATCCCTCATCAGCACAGGAATACGACCTGCCATCTGCTTTATGGATATTACAATTCCCGGAGGCATGGGGGCAAGAATGACGATCACCAAGATTCGAGAGATAGATCCGGACGTTAAAGCTGTTGTAATGTCAGGATATTCAGAGAGTGATGAAATGATCAATCCTGAGAAGTACGGTTTTCTGGATATTTTGAAAAAACCTTACAAAATCAATGATCTTTTATATCTTCTGGACAAATACACATAATACCAAGTTGCAGTCAAAAAAGTAACAAAACTAAAAAAGCATGTTTATCTTTTAGACTGGTAATATGTATAACATTTTATTAATTTTCACAAGACGGATGTTATACGAAAAATTGTCACCTCTCCCCCTGTTAAATGCCGTAGGCAATCAGCGAAGCTGATATTTAACAGGGCAAGCGAAGCGGAGAGGTATCTTGCCAAATAACGATTGAGATTTCTCTTCACCACCTGTTGGTGGCTCATCGAAATAATGCCTGCGGCATATTTATCCGCCAAAGGCTGATGCTATACAGCCTCCTGTCACCTCGAGCAAAGTCGAGAGGTCTAAACGTGGAACTAAGCTTAGGG
>JASMTO010000030.1:0-6738 GCA_041694215.1 bacterium | reverse complement strand
ATTATCCAGATGTGGACCCCTGCATAAATCTATAAAATCACCTTGTTCATAAAGGGATACACGTTCCTCTTCAAGTTCAGAGATAATTTCTATTTTATACGTTTCCCCCATTTCACGAAATAGTTTCGTAGCCTCATCTTTGGACATCTCTTTTCGTCTTATATCAATTTTTTCATCAGCAAGTTTTTTCATCTCTTTTTCTATTAAGTCAAGATCCTCGGGAGTAAACGTTTTGTCTACATCAAAATCATAGTAAAACCCATCTTCAACTACCGGGCCGATAGTAACCTTTGCCTCCGGAAACAATCGCTTTACAGCATGTGCCATTAAATGAGCAGTGGAATGCCTTAAAATATCCAATGCTTGACGGTCATTTTTTGTGAATATTTTCAATTTATCCCCATCAGACAGTTTATAATAAAGATCCACCTGCCTTCCGTTCACTTCACCGGCAATTGCATTTTTAGCCAAACTTTTACCAATTTTCTCGGCCACATCAAAAACAGCAGCCCCTTCTTCAGCTTCAATACAGCTGCCATCCGGAAGATGTATATTCATTTATCACCTCTATCATTCTTTTACAAATATGAAATAGCTTATATACAGCATTTTTACACACTTTGTCAACTATCTCCATCACCCATTGCGCTTTACGGCTTTTGCTAGCCATTTATCAAATTCCATTAAAACCAACAGCCCTAAAGCAATAAAAAGCAATATTATCCACATGTTGATACTCACCGGTTGCACATCAAGAACTTCTTGCATAGAAGGGATATACATGCTTACAATATGTACCAGTTGGGCAAGAAGCACCATCGGGACCAAAAATTTGTTCTCAAAAAACTTAATTTTCCAAATCTGCAGCGTCTCAGACCTGCTGTTAAATACATGAACATTTTCAAAAAGTACCATAAGTAGAAGGGCATAGTTTCTTGATTCATAAACAGAGTAACCGCTTGAATAAAAGAAATAAAATGCCCCAAATGCAACCAAACCCATGTACAACCCGGATATGAGAACCCTTCTAATCATAATGGAATTAAAAATACCTTCATTAGGAGAGCGTGGTTTGCGCTTAAGCACCCCCGGCTCACCTTTTTCAAGTGCAAGAGCAACGTCCTGGACACCGTTGGTTACAAGATTAAGCCATAGTATCTGAATAGGGGTAAGAGACATCGGCGTATTAAATACAACAGAGAATGTAACCAACATTATTTCAGCAGCTCCGGTGGAGATAAGAAGGAAAATAATTTTTCTAATATTATCATAAGCTATCCTCCCCTCTTCTATTCCATTTACTATAGACTGGAAATGATCATCTGTAATAACAACATCTGATGACTCTCTGGCCACATCGGTACCGCTTTTACCCATACTAACGCCGACATTTGCATATTTAAGAGCAGGAGCATCATTTACTCCATCACCGGTAACAGCAATAAAATGACCGGCATCCTGAAATATCGACACAAGTTCTTTCTTCTGTTCAGGGCTAATTCTGGCAAAAACTTTCTTATTCAATACAATATGTTTTTTTCTCTCATAATCATCTATTTTTGAAAGCTCATAACCGGTGATCACCTCATCAAAACTTTTTGCTATCCCAAGCTCAGAAGCAATTGTATAAGCTGTGGCAGGATGATCCCCTGTAATCATGACCACATCAATCCCTGCTCCAAAAGCGTCCTGAATGGCTTCCTTCACCCCATCTCTCAACGGGTCAATTATTGCAACAAAACCCAAAAATGTCATTTTCTCCAGATCTACCCCAGTCTTCGAGCTTTTTTTGCAGGCAAAAGCAATCGTCCTATACCCTTGAGCTGCCCATGAGTCCACTTCTTGAAGAATTCTCTTTCTCTCTTCATTACCTAAAGAACAAAATCCAAGAATTTTTTCCGCAGAACCCTTGGTAAAATGATATCTTTGACTATCAATTTCCGCAGATGCTGCAGCGAAACCATTAATAGGCTCATAAGGAATCTCATCAATTGTCTTATATCCATAAAGCTGTTCAAGATATTCTTCATCATTTTCCCTGATAAACTTCAACAAAGCCACATCCACCTGATCGCCATTAAACTCCCAATCATTATTTTTGACTGCAGAAGCTTCATTACAGAAAAAAAAGGCCAGTTTTGCCTGTGGGGGGATTTCATCCCACTTAAGACTTTTACCTTCTGGACTAATAAAATGCTTGACGGTAAGCTCATTTTTTGTCAGTGTCCCCGTTTTATCACTTGCAATCAGTGTGCATGAGCCCAGACTCTCTATAGAAGCCAAATTGCGGATAATAACATTCCGCTTGCTCATAGCTATACCACCCGCCGTTAAAGCTATTGAAATGGCAACCGGCAAACCTTCTGGGATAGCTGCCACCGCAAGAGCTACGGAAAAGAAAAACAGATCAGTCAACCCCATCCCACGTATCAAACCAATAACTGCAAAAAGAAGAACAACCACTAAGATGATATAAACAAGATGCAGAGAAAATTTTTCCATTCGGGTGATCAAAGGTGATTTTCCGCTTTCAGAAGATGCCAGCATAGCAGCAATTTTACCAACTTCTGTGTTTTCCCCTATACCACATACAACCCCGGTAGCCCTGCCAGTAGACACATAAGTACCAGCAAAAAGCATATTTTTCCTATCAGCAACGGGAATGGCCTCATCATCCAAAACAGCATCGGGATCTTTTTCCACTTCAACACTTTCACCGGTAAGCAACGATTCATCAACTTTAAGCTTTTTTGCCTCAATCAGTCTGATGTCAGCGGGAACTTTAGAGCCTGATTCCAAAAATACAACATCACCAAGCGTTAAATACTCACTTTCCAACGTTATTTTATTTCCATCTCTTAATACCTGGCAGACGGTTTTCACTTTGTCTCTAAGAGCAGTGGATTTTTTCCAGGCGCTGTATTCCTGAAAGGTGCCAATTAATGCATTTATCATCAAAACAGCAAATATAAAAACCGCATCAGTCATATGACCTATAACAATACTAACAACGGCAGCCAGAAGGAGTACATAAATCAAAGGGCTTTTGAACTGTGTAAGGAATATTTTTAGAATACTTACTTTTTTTTCTTCAGGCAGTTTATTCAGGCCGTACTTTTTTAATCTTTTCGAAGCTTCTGCCGAATCAAGCCCTGCTTCTGATGTTTCAAGATATTTGAGCACAGTCTCTTTATCTTCTGCAAAACACCTCATTTCTGAACTCCTATAAACATAAACATATTCGCATATTTATTTCGTATATTGTTTTTTACAGTCGAAAGAAAGAATTTTTTGTCAAATAACACAACAGTATCTTTACACATTAATAATTTCTATTTGGTTGTATATTGGGTTGGTTGAGCACAAGCAAATCTCACCAAACGGTTTTCGTTTTACCGCCATCAACAAGCAATGTTACACCATTGATATAACCGGCAGCCTCAGAAAGCAAAAAAGCGCCCGCTCTACCTATTTCATCAATAGTCCCGTACCTGCCAAGAGGGATTTCACGAAACATTTTTTTCCTGTACTCTTCAGTAGTAAGCCCAAGTCTTGAAGCATTTATTTCATCAAGATGTTTCACACGTTCTGTATCTATTCTTCCCGGGACAAGATTATTAAATCGTATATTTTCCGATCCAAATTCTATCGAAAGGCTTTTCATAAGACTTGCAACACCTGAACGCATAACATTGGAAAGTAGCAAATTGTCTATTGGCTCTTTAACAGATGATGAAGTTACAGAAAGAACTGAGCCATGCCCATTGGATCTTAAATAAGGTAATACCATATAAATCATTCGCACAGCACTCATTAACGTCAATTCAAAAGCGTCCTGCCAGTCACTTTCATCAAAATCAAGAAATTTCCCCGTAGGAGGTCCGCCGGCATTGATCACAAGACCGTCCGGAGCACCAAATTCCCGTATCCCAAACTCAATCCAGTTGTGGACAGAGTCAAGGTTAGAAGCATCAAATGAGTATCCGGCTACTTTTACATCATTAATAGCTGTAAAAGAATTTACAGCCTGCTTTAGCTCGCTTTCACTCCTGCTGCCAATCAAAACACTAGCACCTTCATTCACCAGTGCCTTCGCTATTCCGTATCCGATACCTTTTGTGGATGCTGCCACAAAAAACACTTTATTTTCCAGCCCAAGATCCATAATGCACCTTTATATTTTGTATTTCAAAGGAGCTTCACCCTTTGAGCAAATTTACAACCACATTCTTTCAGAAAATTTTCTCTGCTAACCTGTAAATACAACATTCATATTGCTGATAGACACCATAAGTCAAACACATCTATAATCCAACATAAATACTCAAATTTTGAAAAAGGGTAACAGTAAAATTTATCATGAGATTCATCATCCAAGGGAAAAATATTATAAGAGCTAACACAACAGCTAATATTTTGGGTATAAAAGTCAATGTCATTTCCTGAATCTGCGTCACTGATTGGAAAATACTAACAATAAGGCCCGCTATCAGACCAAAACCCAGCATAGGAGCGGCCAGTAAAAGTGAAATCTCCAAAGCTTTTGTTGTTAAACCTACTACTAAATCAGGACTCATATGCTATCTTAACATCACATGAAAGTTTTGACAATAGAACCTACAATAAGGCTCCAGCCATCCACAAGCACAAACAGAAGTATTTTAAATGGTAGTGATATCATAATCGGTGGCAACATCATCATTCCCATGGACAACAAAACACTGGCAACAACAAAATCTATTACCAAAAACGGTAAAAATATCAAAAAACCCATCTCAAATGCTGTCTGCAACTCACTAACAACAAACGCCGGCACAAGTACCGAGTCGGGGATATCTTCAGCGGTTTGGGGACGTTCACTACCGGAAATTTCCAAAAACAACAAGACATCTTTTTTTCGGGTATTATCCAGCAGAAACGCCCTTATTGGTTTTCTTGCCTCCTGCAATGCGGCGGCAAACGTTATATCTTCATTCAGATAAGGCGTAAGTGCATTATCATTTATCCGGGTGAAAACCGGCTGCATTATAAAGAATGTCAAAAAAAGTGCCAGACCAACCAAAATCTGATTAGGAGGCATTTGCTGAGTCCCCATGGCACTTCTGAGAAAAGAAAAAACAATAATAATCCTGGTAAAGGAAGTCAGTAATATAAGAATGGCAGGTGCCAGAGTAAGAATGGTAAGCAGAAAAATAATTTGCAACGTTATGGCCACATCCTCCGGCCCTTCTGCAGCTCCAATGCTAAAATTAAAGGAAGGTATAGGGATATTGTCTGCAGCAAAAGCAAAGCCAGAGCATACAGCAACAAATATTATTGTAAAAATTAACGTTTTTTTAATGAGTCCACCTTATTCTTTATCAGTGAAGTAGATATTTTAACCTCATCATCCACAGATTCCTTGCTGAAAAATTTCAAATAGCTTCCGAAGTTCTTTCTTTTGGAAAAACCGCTTTTTATCCTTGAAACCTGGTCTGTATCATAAATTTTATCTACAAGAGTAATACTATCACCACTGATGCCTAAAATATATATCGTTTCATCGAGATCATAAAAAACCAGACTTCTACCAGGCAAAATGTCCACTTTTCCCATTAATCTACCAACCCCTGGGATATCTGATGTTAAATTCTTTTTCATAAAAAATTTAACAAAAAAATAAAAAATCAAAATCAGCACCAGAATAATACCAAGCCCAAAAAAAAGTCTCAAATACACATTTCCACTACTTTCAGCGATATTACGTTGGGCAGAAAGATCAAATTTTACTACTATACTGTTACCTTTAATTTCAACGTTTGGGACCGCAGGTTTATCAATAAAATCAAAGACAATAGAGGTTACCCCTTCAGAGTAATCAGTACTAACAGATGTCATCGGCGATCCCCAGAATTCCTGTTCAGGAAGTGAGATTTTTCCGGCTATCTCCAAAATAAA
This sequence comes from bacterium, assembly GCA_041694215.1. GTDB lineage: Bacteria > Chrysiogenota > Deferribacteres > Deferribacterales > Flexistipitaceae > Flexistipes. Next base: position 801 of record JASMTO010000030.1, on the reverse strand, counting down.
TGTGGAATTTTTAATATATGAATCTATTACTTCAGGTTTTTTCTCAAAATCGATTTTGGCACTCACCACTTTGTCGGTAATAGAATATTTGGCCTGCGCTGCCAAAACCGGATTACTAAAAGCAATAATCAAAATCACAATTAGGAAGCCGACTATTCGGCTAATCATACAGCCCATCTTTTTTCATCTCAGAAATGGCGGTTTTACTCATTATATCGGTAATCCTTATTCCGAATTTATCATCCAATACCATAATCTCACCGCTTGCCAGAGGTTTATTGTTAACTATAAAGTCTACAGATTCTCCAGAAGTCTTATTTAATTTTATTATAGTACCGGAATCCCAGCTAAGCATATCCCCAATACTAACAAGTTTTCTACCAAGCTCCACATATACATTTATTAATACTTCGCCAAACTGTTCTTTCACATACTCTTTATCCATGATTATCACCTACTGGGCAACAAATTCTGTAAAATATATATTTTCCAATGTACCTGTAGTGAGTACAAGGTTCACTCTACGGATTATCTCCTGCTTCAGAGCCAGTTTCCCTTGGGCAGTGCTAACCTCGGCATATGCCTTTGAAGACAGTACAGTTAATATTATATCTCTGAGCTGCGGTTTCCTTTTTTCTATCTCTGCTTCGAGTTCCGAAGAACTGAGTTCCACCTGCATGGTAACCTTCAGATATCGTGTACCTCCCGCATCAGACAAAACCCTACTTCAGGCTGGAGTTCACCAACGGTTCGGTTCTCTATTTCCGCCCGGCCGGGGCCTATGGCGACGCCTTCCGGTCC